>NZ_JBIAGB010000022.1:75669-113805 GCF_042869575.1 Streptomyces sp. NPDC006925 | reverse complement strand
ACACGCACCGCAACGACGCGCACAGCAAAACCGAACACGGCCACCGTCAGCCATCAGCTGGGACCGAAGTGTCAAGCATCTACCGAGACCGGACAGAAGCCCTCAGGGCCGGAGCTGTTCAGAGTTTCCTTACTGGATCAAGGCGGGCCGCTGGCGCGGCCCGCGCGCGCTGGCGGCCCGTGGCCGCCGCCCGCTCCTGTCTCCGCCCCGCTCGCGTCGGCCCCGCCCCGCTCAGCGCGCAGAACCGCCCAGCCACCCAGCCGTCCGGCATGAAACGTCTGCCTCCGGCCGCATTCGGCAGGCCACTCAACACCGGTGAGCACGAGGACGACCAGGCGCACGATGCCGCCCGACCAGGTGGGGCAGGTGTGGCCCACGCCGACAAGGCCCGTGGTGCGGCGCCAAGTCTCGCTGCGGTCTGCGGGCCGGTCCCGCGGCCCCGAAGTGGCCGGCTGAGGCTCCGCGAAGGCGTCTGCGGGTCAAAGATCGAGGACAGGAAGGTGTGGTTGAGGTAGGTGGGTGGCTGGGGAGAACACGTGCCGGTGCTCGGACGCCTCTCCCGCCGTCGTGGCTGACCTTCCCCACTTGAGGCATCAGGGAGACCCGTACGACAGTCCGGGGCAATCCCGCCTTCATGCTCGACCCCCGTAGTGGCTCGCATGGTTCAAGTCCTCTCTGGGCGCGCTGCGTTCAACTGGCCGAGGCACCGTGCGAGAGCACGACGAACGCCCCGGTACCATCGGCACCAGGGTCCTGAACTGGGACTCTCCACCGGACCACCCTTCGCCTGGCCAAGGATCGAGGGTGGTCCGGTTTCGTATGCGGTTGTTGGGGCTAACTCCCCTCAGCTACCGGCGGAGGGGCCGGATTTCGCAGCGTCGGACTCGCCCCTGTCCGGCAGCAGCCCGGAGTTCTCCAGGAGGAACCGCAGCCTGTATCCCAGGGTCTGCACATGGCGTGTTGCGGTTAGCAGCCCCGAGCCGAGCCCTTCGCCGACCTCGTACCTGATCGCATCGAGTGTGGTGACCTTCTGGTACCACTCGGTGGAGCCCCGCCAGAGTCCGTCGATCTGCTTGGTCGCCAACGGCAAGAGCGCCTCGATGTGCCTCAACACGGCCTCGTGCAAACAGCACAGCTCTTCGTACGGGGGCGGCGCCGACCGCTCGGCCAGCGCCGTGCTGATAGTCCCTTTGATGTCCCCGACGTTGATGTTCGTGGGGAGACCCGTCGTCCTCTCGGTACCCATGGGCAGGAGCCTCCAGTAGCCCGCCAGGACGTAGGAACCGCAGACCAACCCCACTTTGGGACGTCCCGCGTCGTGTAAAACGTCCCTAGTGCCGTCCCCGGACCCAGGGAGAGACTCAGATGCCGAACGAGAGGCTCCGTGCTGCTATGGCGGCCGGTGGCTGGACGTATGCGTCCCTTGCCCACAAGGTCGAAGTCGACCCCAAATCGGTCGAGCGTTGGGTCAACCTCGGGCGTACTCCCCGCCGGTCAACCGCCGTTGCAGCCGCCGAGATGCTAGGAGAAGACGTGCATGCTCTATGGCCCGTACTGCGCCAGGCACGGCCCGCCCGCGCTGTCAGCCCGGAGTTGGTGGCCCTGTACGACCAGCGGGCGGACATCCCCGTGTCCGCCATCGTGGACATGCTGAAACAGGCTCGCGAGCGCATCGATGTGCTGGTGTATGCCGCCGTCTTTCTGCATGAGGCGTACCCACGCCTGAACGATCTGTTGCAGGAGCGAGCCGCCGAGGGCTGCACAGTCCGCATCGCAGTCGGCGACTCCGAAAGTACGAACGTCCGGCAGCGCGGCGAGGAAGAGTGGTTCGGCCACGGGATCGAGTCCCGCTGCCGCCTGGCCCTCATGCACTACCGGCCTCTTGTCGGGGCTCCCGGCATCGAGGTGCGGACGCACGCCACGACGCTCTACAACTCGATCTACCGCGCGGACGATGAAGCGCTGGTCAATGCTCATGTCTGGGGCGTGAACGCCTACGGCGCCCCCGTGTGGCATCTTCGGCGTAGCGGCAAGGGCGGCATGTTCGACACCTATGCCGAGAGTTTTGACGCGGTATGGGAGACCGCGACACCGGTACGAGAAGGGTGACCATGGCACGGACCGAGTACTACGACGACCCGACAGCGCCGGAGCCCAACAGTCTGGTCGTTGCTGCGTCCGCCGTGGTCACCGACGACGAGGGCCGCATTCTGCTCCAGCGTCGTCGGGACAACGACCTGTGGGCGCTGCCCGGCGGTGGCATGGAGATGACCGATTCACTCCCAGGGGCGGCCGTCCGGGAGGTGAAGGAAGAGACCGGCTTGGACGTGGAGATCACCGGCCTCGTGGGCACCTACACCGACCCCCGGCACGTGATCGCGTACACGGATGGCGAGGTAAGACGACAGTTCAACGTCTGCTTCACCGCCCGTGTGGTCGGTGGACGCCTCGCAATCTCGGACGAGTCGAAGGACATGCGGTTCGTGATGCCGGGAGAGATCGATCAACTCCCGATGCACCACACTCAGCGGCTCAGGATCGGCCACTTCCTGGAGCACCGCGAGCGGCCCTACCTGGGCTGATCACCTCAGCTCATGACATCAGCGCTGACATCAACGACGACACACAGCGCCCATCAGCGCCCCACCACAAGCACCGTCCGGGGAGGCGACCACAGCCCCTACCAGGGCCCTGCCCGAACCTACGGATCAGAAGGTTGCAGGTTCGAATCCTGCCGAGCGCGCAGCAAGCGAGAGCCCCGCTCCGGATCATCGAAGCGGGGCTCTTTCATGTGTCATGCGGCAGCGAAGTGCGGCGAGCGGGTCAGCCGTCAGCGCGTACCCGACAGCTCGAACATGCGACCCGCCCGGGTTTCGCTCACACCTGCCGCTCACGGCTGGCTGAGCAGCAGGTGTCCATGGTCGGCCAGTACCTCGCGGGCTTCGGGCACGTTCTCGTGTTCCTTCAGCCGGTGGAGTACCGTCCGCGCGCGCTGTGCCGTGCGTTCCGAAGAGAGGTCGCCGGAGGTGTCGATTACCCGGCGGGCCTCTTCGGCGGCCTGCTCGGGCTCGTTCGCGTCGGCGAGAGCCACGGCCAGCCACGACCGGTAGAGGGCGACCTCCCGGGCGTGCGTGGCTTCGTAACGTCCCAGCACGTCCCGGAGCAGGGGCACCGCGCGCAGTGGACGCCGCAGCTCGGTGAACACCCGGGCGTCCATGACCTCCAGTTCCTCGCGGTTCACCCAGTACGCCCACGAGGGCGCGGGAGGGCTGTTGGTGGAATCCAGGGCAGCATGTGCCTGGCCGAGCGCTCGCAGGGCCGGCTGTGATTCGCCGACGCGCGTGTGCGCCCACGCCACGCGGTCCAGGAACAGGGCACGTGTCGCTGCCGGAGCATTCTGTCCGGCTTCTGCCAGGGCCGCCCTCGACAGTTCCAGCCCCTCCCGGGGCCGGTCGCTGTTCGACAGGTGGTAGCCGAGGCTGCCCGCGAGCTGTGCCACCAGCACGGCATCGTCGGCCTGGCGAGCGGCCGAGATGCCGAGTCGGTAGGCGCGTTCCGCGTCCTTGCCGCGACCGGCGTCCGAGGCGATCCATCCGGCGATCTGGCCCAACTCTCCGATCTGCACCAGCAAGCCGCGCCCGGTTTCCTCGGAGTGCTCGGACTCGCGGTACAGCCGGATGGCGGCGCGCAGTTCGCGGAAGGCGGGGACGATGAGGTCTCCGCCGGACAGCACATCGTCCGCGAGCCGGAGGCCGTGCACCCGAGCTGCCAGGGCGGCCACTGTGGTGGCGCCGATCCGTCGGCCGCAAGGGGTGGTCAGCGGCTCCAACACGTCCATTCCGCCGGGCAGTAGATTCGCCAGGGTGCTCGCCACTCCGGGGAGAGCGGCCTGACCATCGCCTCGCGCGTAGGCGGCTGCCTGCTCCAGCTCATGCAGCGGCGTCCCGAGTACCTGGGCCAAGGCGGAAAGCCACGCATCCGGGACGCGTTCCCCGCGCTCCCACCGGGAGACTTCGTGGCGTGTGATCGATTGGGCACCGAACACAGCGCACAGTGCAGCGGCGAACTGCCGCTGGGATCGGCCGGAGTGCCGCCGCAGGCAGGCGAGGTAGGCGCCGAATTCGCGCCGCCGCGCCGAGGTGTTGCTCATGACGGGCTCCCTTCCGTAATCAGTGTGGCCCCTCCCTGGCCCCCTGGTTGGCTCCTCCGCCCCATCGCTTCCCCCGATTGCCTGAACGGACAGCGCCGGGCCGATCCGAGGAAGAAGACCGACATGCCGCACTCCACGACGTGGGCCCGCCAGGCCGGGCACCCCGGTTACAGCCGGACGCTGTCGCGCGCGCTCTCGAGCGCCGCGACCGCGCGGCGTCTGACATACACAGCTCTCTCTTGCTGGGGTCTGGACGAGTTGGCCGACGACGCCGCCTTGGTCGTCTCCGAACTGGTGGCCAACGCAGTGCAGCATGCTCGGCGTGAGTCGATCCGTGTGGTGGTGGAGCGGACCGGCGTGCGGTCGGTGCGGGTTGCCGTTGCGGACTTCTCCCGGGCGCGGCCCGTGGCACGCGAGGTGGGCGAGGGGGACGAAGGCGGGCGGGGGCTCGCGCTCGTGGGGGAGCTTGCGGTCGGCTGGGGCGCGGACGAGCGGCGGTGGGGGAAGGTCGTGTGGGCGGAACTCGAGGCAGGGGAATGAGCAGCGCGAAGCCTGGCCCCTGGGGCGTGCTCCGGCCCGTGGGCAGGGCGTCCGGCGGTGTGGGCAACTGTGGGCAACTGCGGGGCGCGGGCGGTCGTGCGTCGGCTGGGTGTGCCGCGGGCCCGGCTGGGCGGGCGAGGGGGACTCTCTGGCGTCGTATGGCAGACGGGCAGACGGGCAGACGGGCAGACGGGCGGGCGCGGCGGGCGCGGCGGGCGGGCTGTCAGGGGGCGAAGAACATGGAGACGTCCGTCCGGTCGAAGCGGCGGGTGGCCACGTCCTGCCTGGCGATGGACCAGTGGACCACCGCGCTCTCCCAGCCGTCGATGTCAGGGTGCCACTGGGCCAGGAGCACCCAGTCCTCCGGCCGCGCGACTTCGACATGCTCTGGGTGGTCCGCTGCCGCCGCACGGGCTGCGGCCTGGACGGGGTCCAGTTCGCCGTACTCGTCCGTGGCGTACCCGTCGAGCTGTATCTGCGACCACTTGGTGAGGTGCAGATCCGCGCCCCGCACCTGGCGCCATGCCTCGCGAAGGGCCCCGGCGTGTGGATGTTCGGCGGGATCGACGAGCGAGTCGTGGTCCGGCAGGGAGACGTCGTGGCGCAACCGCAGCTCTCCCATGCGGAGCAACTGTGCGTCCAGTTCGGCGAACACGTCGCCCGCGCTGTGGCCGCGTTCCACGTGACGTTCCTCCACGGGCGTGTCGGCGGGGAGGTGTATCGCTGTGCCGTGTGTGTCCAGCGCATCGGGATGGGCGCACAGCAGGAGCCGGCCCTCGTGCGGCAGCGGGAGGCGGGTCGCGTCCGCGGGGAGCGCGGCAAGGTCCAGGGACGCGATGAGGTGCATCTCGTCCAGGTTCTCCGGACCGGTGGTGCTGACGGGAAGCGTCAGCGGACCGCCGAAGCGGCCCACGACGGGTCCGTCCACGTGCGGTGACAGT
Organism: Streptomyces sp. NPDC006925; assembly: GCF_042869575.1. Lineage (NCBI taxonomy): Bacteria > Bacillati > Actinomycetota > Actinomycetes > Kitasatosporales > Streptomycetaceae > Streptomyces > Streptomyces sp. NPDC006925. Next base: position 108,174 of record NZ_JBIAGB010000022.1, on the reverse strand, counting down.
GTCGCGCACGGACGCGCGGTCGCCAGCCACCGCTCCACGTCGGCGGGCGGCACATCGCGCGCGAGCGCCTCCTGACGGAACCGGTCCAGTTTCTCCAGGATCTCGGGCCTCATAGGAGGAATGTAGGGCCGGGGTACGACACTCACTTCTCCCCTCCCCGGCCGGGCGGCTGAGCGGCCGGGCCCAAGTGTTTCTCAGGCAATTCACATACGGCGGCAAGCTCCCTCTCACTCCGGCGTCCGAGGGTGAACCCATGATGCGGAGTGGAGCGAGTGCGGTGCCGGTGCCGGTGCAGGTACCGGCACCGCAGCGGGCCGGGACGAGGAAGCAGGCGCGGGCGGAGGGAGCCGGGTGCTCCGAGGGGGCGCCTCCGGGGGCCGGACGTGCTCCGCGGGAGCGACATGCCCCGCGGGAGCCCGGCATCCCGCGGCAGCGGACCGCCCCGCGTACGCACGCGCCCCCGCGGGACCAAGCGCCCCCGCGGGAGTCGGCGCGGATGCTCGTCGTCGGGGATCTGGCGCTGGACGAGGAGAACCGCAGGGCGTGGCGCGGTGGGGCGTGGATCCGGCTGACCGCGACGGAGTTCGAGTTGCTGCGCTTCTTGATGCGCAACCCGGGGAGAGTGCTCAGCAAGGCGCAGATCCTCGACCGAGTGTGGAACTACGACGTGGGCCGCCGGGTCAACCTGGTCGAGATCTACATCTCGTATGTGCGACGGAAGATCGACACGGGCGGGGAGCCGCTGATCCACACGCGGCGCGGGGCGGGCTATGTCTTCAAACCCGGCGAGTCCGTCATACCGGCGTTCCGGTCGCCGAAGACGGATGAAGGGTTGGATACGGATTAACATCGAGGGGTGACGGTCCGTGCTGGTCTCGGCCGTTGCCGCCCCGTTCCGTCTTCCGACCGGCCCGCGGAGCCGGCCCCCCAAGGAGCGCGTGCCATGAGTGACGGCAGCCGCACGAGCCGGATGCGCAGGACCAGCGTGTGGCTGGAGGAACGGACGGAGAGCCGCCGCAGAGCCACCGGGAGCGGCCAGACCGAGGGGCTGGACCGGGAGAAGATCACGGCGGCTGCCGTACGACTGCTGGACACCGCAGGGCTGGCGAAATTCTCCATGCGCCGCCTGGCGGCCCACTTGGGCGTCACCGCGATGTCCGTGTACTGGTACGTGGACCGCAAGGACGACCTGCTCGAACTCGCGCTGGATGCCGTCGAGGGAGAGCTGGAGGTGCCGGACGCGGACGCTGCGGGGGCGGACTGGCGCGAGCAGTTGCGGCAGTCGGCCTACGCGCTGCGCGGACTGCTGCACCGCCACCCGTGGGCGTCGGGGACGCTGGGCAGCTTCCTGAACGTCGGGCCGAGCGCGATGTCCTTCCAACTGGGCGTGCGTCGCGTGCTGCTGCGCTCCGGGCTGCCCGAGCAGCAGGCGGACGGGGCGCTGGCGGCGCTGTTCTCGTTCGTCTACGGGCACGCCGCCGTGGATGCCAGTTGGCAGCGCCGGTGCAGCGAGGCGGGCGTCAGCTCGCAGGACTGCGTCGATGCGCTGCGCTCCACGGTCGGTGCGCGCCCCGAGTACGCGGAGTGCGGCACGGGCGTACGCGGAGAGGCCGTGCGCCCGGTGGAGCAGCGGGATTTCGGTGTCGCGCTGGACTGCGTGATCGCGGGTATCGAGGCCATGGCACGGCACGGGCGCGGCCCGGCCCCGCAGGACCGGGCCGCGCCCGTGATTCCGCCCCAGCCCCCGGCTCCCGAGGACCGCTGATCCGAGTGCGGGCGCCGAGAGCCGGGGGACCGCCCTCGGTGCCTCCCCAGACCGGGCAACGGCCTCAGAACGGCAGCGATTCCCCTTGTACCGCCTGGATGTCCAGGTCCACCTTCAGCGTGGTTCCGACGGCGGCGATTCCGGCGGCGACGACCTGGTTGTAGTTCATCGCGAAGTCCGAGCGCCGCAGTTCGGCCGTGGCGCGGAAGGCGGCGCGCCGGCCGCCCCAGGGGTCGGGGCCGCTGCCCAGGTAGCTGAGGTCCAGGTCCACCTCGCGCACGACGCCGTGCATCTCGAGACGGCCGTGCACCGTCCACCGGTCCGGTCCGGCCGCGTCGATGCCGGTGCTCCGGTAGGTGATGTCCGGGTGGTTCTCGATGTCGAGGAAGTCGCCCGAGCGCAGGTGCTGGTCGCGCATGGCGTTGCCGGTGTTGATGGACTCCGCTTTGATGACGGCTTCCACGGACGACTTCTCCGGGTCCTGCGCGATCTCGATACGACCGCCGAACTCGGTGAAGCGGCCGTGCACGCTGGTCATCCCCAGGTGCTGCGCGCTCGCCGCCACCGTGGAGTGCATCGGGTCGAGGGTCCACGGGCCCGGTGGGGGCAGCTCGGCACCGCCCTGCCGGGCCAGTACCAGGGCGCCCAGGTCCGCGCGCCCGGAGGCGGTGACCATCGCCGTGGAGGCGGCCGGCGCGTAGCCCACGGCGGTGGCGATGACCGTGTACGCGCCCTGCGGCAGCGGCTGCCCGCTGCGCACGACGCCCTGTTCGTCGGCCTCGACGCGCAGCACCTGGGCACCCGTCATGTCGGTGACGGTCAGCACCGCGTGCTGCACCGCCCATCCGTCCCGGGTGCGCACCCGGGCTCGTAGGCCGCCACTCGCGGCCCCGGCCCCGGTTCGGTCCTCGGCCCCGTTGCCGGTGACGCCGTCGGCCGCACCGGGGTCCGCTCCGTCTGCCCCGCCTGTCATCTTTCTCCCAGCTCTCTCTCACCTGCGACGGCGGGCCCCGGCGACGTACACGCCGGTTCCCCGGTGTCGTTCACCATGGCCCTTCGGGCGTCGACGGACCCTGGCCTCATGGCCTCATGGCCCCTGACCTCTCGGCTTCACAGTCTCAACGGCCTCATGGATGACGGGCCCCGGCGTCCCAGCGGCGGGCCGTCCCTTGCCCGCGCTCGCGCAGTGCGCTGATCCGGGCCGCCGGGGCCCTTCCCCGAACCGGACCCGGCGGTGCGTGCTCCGCTCGTGTCACGCGCCGCCAGGACCGGGGGGTCATTCGTCCGGGTGGTGCAACTCGATGTCGTATGCGTCCACTCCGGGCCCGGTCACGTGCAGGGCGTTCGCCTGGGGCGGGTAGCCGCCGGCAATGACCGAGTAGTCGCCCGCGTCCAGGTCGGAGAAGGCGTAGGCACCGTCCTCACCGGTGGTGGACGTGGCGATGACGTTGCCCGCCGCGTCGACGAGCGTGACCCGCGCGTCGGGCAGCGGCCTGCGCGCGCTCCCGGCGCGCACGGTGCCGGTCACCCGGGCGCCCGCGGCCAGGTCGACGTCCAGCCGGGTGGTGCCCTGGCTCTGCACCTCGACCGGGAGCGCGGTGGGCCGGTGGCCGGGTGCGTTCACGGCGACGGTGAAGCTGCCGGTGACCAGTTCGTCGAACCGGTACTCGCCTGTCTCGCCGGTGACGCCCGTGGCGAGCACCTCGCCGCGGACATCCGTGACGACGACCATCGCGCCCTGCACGGGGGCGCCGTCGGCCCGGCCGCGGACCTGGCCCGAGAGGCCGCTGGTGCCCGAGAGCAGCAGGTCGTGGCTGAGCGGTTCCTCGCCGACCACGACCGTTGACGCCTGCGGCTGGTGGCCGTCGGCGGCCGCGATCAGCACGTAGGAGCCGGCTCCGGGCGCGTCCAGGCCGTAGGACCCGTCCGCGTGGGCGACGGAGCGGCCGAGTTGGCGCCCGCTGAGCGAGATCAGGGTGACGGCCGCACGGGCGACGCCGATGCCCTCCGCGTTGCGGACGGTGCCGTAGACGCCGTAGCCGCTGGTCGGCATCGGTGCCGGGGATTGTGCTGTGGCCATGGCCGCGTACTCCCTGAGCTGCTGGGTGTCGGCCCCCGACGTCCCCGACGTCCCCGACGACGCGGCGCCCGACGGTGCCCAGGCGGGGGCGGCCGCCGCGGAGTCCTGCGGCGCGGCGGTGCCGGATGACGCGTCTCCGCGGGCCGTCGCGGCCATCGCCGCGGCCGGAAGGGGGACCTCGACCGCCCCGGCCGGGTCCGCGACCGCGTCGGTGGGGTGTTCCACCGCCGCGGCGGTGTCCTCGTCCTCGCTCGCCTGCTGCGCGGACGTGGTCCGCAGCGGCACCTCCCGGATGAACAGCACACACACCAGCGCCAGCAGTGCGACCGGCGCGGCGTACAGGTAGATGTCACCGATGCCGTGCCCGTAGGCGCTCTCGACGACGGTACGGACCGGCGGGGGCAGCTCGTCCAGGTCCGGCAGGGCACTGCCGCCACCGCCGGTGGCGCCGCCGCCCGGCTTGATGCCGAGCTTGGTGAAGCCGTCCTCGATGTAGTGGGTGATCCGGTTGGAGAGCACGGCGCCGAGGGCCGAGACGCCGACCGCGCCGCCCAGGGAACGGAAGAAGTTGACCGTGGAGCTTGCGGCCCCGAGGTCGTTGACCGCCACCTGGTTCTGGGTGGCGAGCACCAGGTTCTGCATCATCATGCCGACGCCGAGGCCGAGCAGCGCCATGAAGATCGCCATGTGCCAGTACTCGGTGTCGTACCGCAGTGTGCCCAGCAGGCCCATGCCCGCCGCCATCAGCACGCCGCCGGAGATGAGGAACTTCTTCCACTTGCCCGTCCGGGTGATGATCTGCCCGGAGACGGTGGTGGAGACGAACAGCCCGCCGATCATCGGGATCGTCATGACGCCCGCCATCGTGGGGGACTTCCCCCGGGCGAGCTGGAAGTACTGGCTGAGGAAGACCGTCGCGCCGAACATCGCGATACCGACGAAGAGCGAGGCGACCGCGGCCAGCGTGATGGTGCTGTTGCGGAACAGCCGCAGCGGGATGATGGGCTCCTTGGCCTTCGACTCGACGAGTACGAAGATCAGGCCCAGCAGGATCGATCCGCCGACCATCGTGTAGGTCTGCCAGGACAGCCAGTCGTACTTGTCCCCGGCGAAGGTGACCCACAGCAGCAGGGTCGAGGCGGCGGCGGCGATGAAGAACGCGCCCGCCCAGTCCACCTTGACGCCCGGCCGCTTGACGACGGGCAGGTGCAGGGTCTTCTGCAGGACGATCAGCGCGATGACGGCGAACGGGACGCCGACGTAGAAGCACCAGCGCCAGCCGAGCCAGCTCGTGTCGGTGATCACGCCGCCGAGCAGCGGGCCGCCGACGGTGGCGATCGCGAAGGTGGCGCCGAGGTAGCCGCTGTAGCGGCCGCGCTCCCGGGGGGAGATCATCGCGGCCATGATGATCTGGGCGAGGGCCGAGAGCCCGCCCATGCCGATGCCCTGCGCGACCCGGAAGGAGATCAGCGTTCCCGGGTTCTGCGACAGGCCGGCTCCGGCCGAGGCCAGCACGAAGACGACCAGGGCTATCTGCACCAGCAGCTTCTTGCTGGTGAGGTCGGCCAGTTTGCCCCAGAGCGGGGTCGACGCGGTCATCGCCAGCAGCGACGCGGTCACGACCCAGGTGTAGGAGCTCTGGCTGCCGTTCAGATCAGAGATGATCTTGGGTAGTGCCGTGGAGACGATCGTCGACGACAGGATGGCGACGAACATGCCGAGCAGCAGCCCGGAGAGCGCCTCCATGATCTGCCGGTGCGTCATCGGTGCCGTGCGCTCCGCTGCCGTCCCGGTGGTGTCCGCCGCCGCGGCCGACTCGGCTCCGGCGGTCTGGATGCGGCCGGACGACGCGGCGTGCGCCGCGTGCCGGGCCCCACCGCCGGCTCCCGGCGCGGCGTCGCGGGACCCTCCAGCCGGCGGCTGGGATCGGGTTGTTGCCATTCGGCGTCCTTCTAACTCAGTGGTGCGGTCGGTGTGGTCTCGTGGGGCGTCCCACCGCGGGCGCGGCAGTCCCCGAAGCTGGTACGGAGCCTGCCGAGCAGGGTGTTGAGCCGGGCGACGTCCTCGTCGCTCCAGTCCTGCAGGTGGGAGGCGAATGCCTCGACGAGATGCGCGGTGAGGTCCGCGAGGAACCGTTCACCGCTCTCGCTGATCCGCAGCAGCCGGGACCTGCCGTCCTGCGGATCGGGGCGGCGCTCGATCCAGCCGCGGTCGGCGACGTGGGTGACGTGCCTGCTGGTGACCGACATGTCGATCGCCATCAGCTCGGCCAGTCTGCTGGTGCGCATCTCCCCGTGCTTGTCCAGGAGGGTCAGGACGGCCGCCGAGGCGGGTGGGCACTCCGGGGGGAGGCCGCGCGCCATCTCTCGCTTGACGGCGCCGATGGCGCTGATCTGCCGGGCCAGCTCCTCGTACTGACTGCGTTCGGCCATCTGCACCCCAGGTACTTGTTGCTTAAGGCAACCATACGGATGGTTGGTTGCTGTAGGCAAATTGATTTCGGACAACCCAGGCAAACGCTTGGTAAAGAGTGTGTGTGCTCCCGGTGTGCGTCCCCGGGGTACCGGTTGGACTGCCGCAGCTGGCCGACCATCGCGTACGGTGCGCAGTCGACTGCGCACAGGGGGCGCGCGAGGGGGCGGGATGGCCGCCGGTGGGGCGGGTGTGAGCGAGCGCACAGTGTCCGCCCCGGTGCGGCTGTGCCATCCGGGGGACGGTTCGCTAGGGTCCTGGGGCATGGCTCACAACCCGCAGGCGCCGCAGGGTCCCGATGGACAGGGACACGATCCGGCCGGCAGCACACAGATGTTCCGCGCCTTCGTCGACGAGGGCAGCCCCCGGTCCGGCAGCAGGCAGGCGGCCGCACCGGCCCCGGCGGGTCCCCGGATGGGCCTGATCGTCGGCGTCGTCGTCGCGCTCGTCGTTCTCGCCGGTGTCGCCTGGCTCGCCTTCTCCTGACGGGGCGACGGCGCAACGCCCTGGCGGCGGGCGGCCGACTGACGCCCCGTGACGTGCCGACGGTGTGACGCCTGACGCGTCGGCACCGTCCGGCGCGCTCTGTGAAGTACCGGCGTGGGCGGGCTTCTGACGGCCTGACGCTCTCGCCGGATGTGACGGTGTCCGACAGCCCGACGGTCCGGACCTGACCCCTCGGGTCCGGACCTGACCCCTCGGGTCCGGGCCTGACCCCTCGACGGCACCGGTGGCCCCGGAGGGCTCCGGTGCCGCGCCCGAGCCCGTATCCGGCTACTTCCAGCCGGTGAGCCGGACCTCGCGGGTCTCGATGTGCATGCCCAGCGGCACGCGCCAGGCGGCCACGCACACCTTCCAGGCCTTCTCCTTCGCCTGCCCGGCCGTGATCGGTACGGGCAGGGCGTGTGTGCTCTCCCGGGTGGCCCAGTCCACCCCGAGGGCGCCGATGATGTGCGTGCCGAAGGTGACCCTGCCGGCGGTGACCGCCCGGCCGCCGGAGTTGGTGAGGCGGACTGTCACCTTCTCGCACCACCGGTCGTCCGTCTTCTCCCGCCGTGGCTCGCCCGCTGTCAGTACGGCGGGACCGCTCGGCGGGTCCGGGGCGGGCGAATCCGGGGCGTCCGGTCCCGAGGAGCCGCTCCCGGGGGACGGGTTCCCGCCGGAACCGCCGCTTGAGCTGCCACCTGAACTGCCGCCGGGGCCACCGCCCGTGCGGGAGGCGGGGGCGTTGCCGGTCGAGCCCGGCGCCGCCGAACCGGACCGCTCCGCACCCGCACCGCCGTCCTCCGAGCCGCTGGTGCCCCTCTTCGCGCCCGGGCCGCCCCCGGCGCGCTCCGCGTCCGGGCTCCCGCTGCCGCGCGCCCCCTTCGGGGCGCTGTCGTCGCTCGATGTGCGGCCACCGCCGCGGCCTGAGCCACCGTCGGCACCGTCCGACCCGTCGGGCAGCGGCACCATCCGGACTCCGCCGTCCGGTCGTACCGGACCGCCGCTCCGGGGCGACGGATCCGCCGCGCCGGCCGCCACATAGCCGTCGTCCCCGCCCGCACCGCAGCCGGCGACCAGCGGCGTCCCGAGACAGACGAGAGCCGCCGAGGCGGCTATCCGGCTGCCTCGACGGCTTCGTGTCGTGCTCCCCTGGGTCCGCATGGCGTCAGTGTCACTGACGCCGCGTCAGAAGTGAAGCCTCTGTCGGCGGTTCCAGGTGTCCCTTCCGCGGTGCTCCTCGTCGTCCCGGTCCCTCTCGGCACCCCTCTCCGTGTCCCTGTGACGCGCCTCCCCGGCATCCCCGCAGTTGTGCCGCGTGAAGTGCGTCGCGGCCCTGCTGCCGGGGTCACAGCCGATGCTTCCGTCGATGTCTCCGCAGGTGTCCCGGTCGATGTCCCTGCCGGTGTCCCCCGTGTCACTCCGCCCCCGTCCCGGTCAGTCCTCCGCGATCAGCCCTTCGCGCAACTGTGCGAGCGTGCGCGTCAGCAGCCGGGAGACATGCATCTGGGAGATGCCGACCTCCTCGCCGATCTGCGACTGCGTCATATTCGCGAAGAAGCGCAGCATGATGATCTGACGCTCCCGCGGCGGGAGCTTGGCCAGCAGCGGCTTGAGGGACTCCCGGTACTCGACGCCCTCCAGCGCGCTGTCCTCGTAGCCCAGCCGGTCCGCGAGCGAGCCCTCGCCGCCGTCCTCCTCCAGCGCCGGGGAGTCCAGCGAGGAGGCGGTGTAGGCGTTGCCGACGGCCAGCCCGTCGACCACGTCCTCCTCGGAGACGCCGAGGCAGCTCGCGAGTTCGGTCACGGTCGGGGAGCGGTCCAGGGTCTGCGACAGCTCGTCGCTCGCCTTCGTCAGCGCCAGCCGCAGTTCCTGGAGGCGCCTGGGCACCCGCACGGACCACGAGGTGTCGCGGAAGAAGCGCTTGATCTCCCCGACGACGGTCGGCATCGCGAACGTGGGGAACTCCACGCCGCGTTCGCAGTCGAAGCGGTCGATCGCCTTGATCAGGCCGATGGTGCCGACCTGGACGATGTCCTCCATCGGCTCGTTCCTGCTGCGGAAGCGGGCCGCGGCGTAGCGGACGAGCGGCAGGTTCAGCTCGATGAGGGTGTCACGTACATACATCCGCTCCGCGGTGTTGGCCGTCCCCGGGGAGTCGGCCGCCGCCTTGTCCAGCGCGGCGAGGCGCAGGAAGAGAGAGCGGGACAGGGTGCGGGTGTCGAGCGTGTCGCTGCCCGGCAACGCCGTCGCGGCCCCGGCGAGCTCCGCCGGAGCCTCCGCCGTGAGGTCGTCCGGCGCCACTTCGTCGAGCATCGGTGGCACACTGCCGGGCTCGGCGGGCCCGGGAGGTGCCCCCGGGGTCGGGGACGTGTTCTCGGCGAGCACCTTGGAGCTGCCCAGTTCTACGGACATGCCACCCCCTTGAGGTCGCGGACGGTCGCTGCGGCGCCCTCGGCTCGGAGAGAAGCACCTCCCCCTCCATACCGGGCACGCCACTGCGGCAAACGCAGCTCTTGCAGAATGTCACAAGTAGGCAACGCGACGTAGCCTCATGTCGATAAAACTGCACAGTTGAGAGCGATGGGACAGAAGTTGACGTCGCTCGATCCGGCTACGCGTCGATCCGATTCGCGGCGCGCAGCCGCGCGAAGCTACGCGAGAGCAGTCGCGACACGTGCATCTGGGAGACGCCGAGCTCGGCGCTGATCTGGGACTGCGTCAGATTCCGGTAGTACCGCAGCAGCAGGATCCGCTGCTCCCGCTCGGGAAGCTGTACGAGCAGATGGCGGACGAGGTCCCGGTGTTCGACCCCGTCCAACTCGGGGTCCTCGTAGCCGAGCCGGTCCAGCAGTCCCGGCATCCCGTCCTCGCGCTCCTGCGCGGCCTCCAGCGAGGTGGCCCGGTAGGCCCGTCCGGCCTCGATGCAGGCCAGCACCTCCTCCTCGCTGATCTTCAACCGCTCCGCGATCTCGGCCGTGGTAGGGGACCGGCCGTGCAGCGTCGTCAGATCCTCGGTGGCGCCGCTGACCTGGACCCACATCTCGTGCAGCCGGCGCGGCACGTGCACGGTGCGCACGTTGTCCCGGAAATAGCGCCGGATCTCCCCGACGATCGTCGGCATCGCGAAGGTCGGAAACTGCACACCCCGGCCCGCGTCGAACCGGTCGATGGCGTTGATCAGACCGATGGTGCCGACCTGGACCACGTCCTCCATCGGCTCGTTCCTGCTGCGGAACCGCGCCGCGACATACCGCACCAGCGGCAGATTGGCCTCGATGAGGGCGGCGCGGATCCGCTCGCGCTCGGCCGAGCCGTGCTCGTGCCGGGCGAGCTGCTCGAAGAGGGACTGCGTCAGCGCCCGGGTCCGCGCGGCTCTTTCCCGCTGCGCCTCGGCGGGGGAGGGGGGCGCTTCGGCGTCGCCGGAGGGAGTCTGGGTGGGGGTACGGGTCCCGTCCACTCAGCCACCACCCCTTACGGTGCAGATCTGTCCTGGTCGATCACGTGGACCGCGTCGCATGCTGCCCTCGCTCGGCGTGCCCCTGCCGTGTCACCCGCGGTGTCGGTGCGGGCACGATTCATCAGCCAAAAAGCGGTCATAGCATCACAAGACATGTGCACCGTGTGCAAGCACCGAATGACTCCGTGTTGCCTACCAGTTGCGCCGGGGCGCACGCCGGTCGCACCGCCGAGGAGAACACAGCCCGCGACGGCGGCACGTGCGCGCCGACGGGAAACGGCGGGGCAGGACGGGGCGCCACAGGGCCCCGGCGGCGTTCGCGGGCCGCGGGAGCGACGGACGGAGCGTGGGCTCAGTTGACCAGAGAGGTCATGAACCGGCCGACGCCCTGTGCGGCACTGGAGATGCCTTCGAAACCTATCTGGACCAAGTCGGCCGAGCGTTCGGGGGACGTGATGATCGTGTACAGCACGAAGACGACAAGCACATAGCCCGCGATCTTCTTCGTCTGCGCCATCGCGCTGTCCCTCCCCCGGGCGTTCCGACCCCCGGGTGTTCGATCATCGACACCCTGTCCACCGATGTGGCGGTGCGAGTGTAGCGGGAACACTGAGCCGCCAGCAGGTGGAGGAGATCCCGGTCTCTCCCGCCCCCTGCTTCCCTGTCCGTTCCCTTTCCTGTCCGTTTCCTCTTGCCTTCTCTCCTCGCCGCTCCTCTCTCTACCGTCGGCGGCGCGGGGCCGTGCGGGGCCGTGCGGGGCCGTGCGGGGGCGTGCGGGGCCGTGCGGGGGCGTGCGAGGGCGACGGGAGACGGCGGGAAGCGGCCGAGGAGGTGCGGGGGCCCGTAGGAGAGACGTGGTGGGCCTCCGGTCGGCTCACCGGCGGCCAGGGGCCTCAGAGACCTCAGAGACCCCAGGAGCCGCAGATCCACGGATTCGGGTGCTCTCCGCCGGCTCCTCGGGACTCGGACCGGACCGGACCGCGTGCCTGGACGACGCGGACGAGCCCGGGGGACAGAGAGCGGCAGGTCAGGGCGGTTCGGAGCAGTACGGGGCAAGGGCAGAGGAAGGGGCGATCCGGGAGCCTGCGGATCGCGGGCGCCGACCGGACGGCCGCGCCCCCCGGGGGGACGGATGGCCGCCGCCCGCCGACGCGCGTGCCGGAGCGGGCTGCGCGGTGGCTGCGCGGGACCTCGCGGGGCTGCGCGGGGCGCATAGCAGCGCAGGGCAGGCCGGGCGCGCAGCCGACCGTGCGGCGCGGGACGGGCCCCGGTCCGGAACCGGGCGGCAGCCCCGGCGTCGGAAGGCAGCGCGGGAGCGGGGGAAGGCAGCGCGGGCCGGGACGTGGCTCAGGTGAGGAGGACGGTCTTTCCCCGGGCGCCTCCCGCGCGGTTGCGTGCCACGGCCCCCGGCGCCTCGTCGAGGGGTACCTCGACCTCGATCGGCACGGTCAGCGGCCCGCTGTCGATCTCCTCCCCGAGTCGTTCCAGCAGTTCGGCGGAGGCCGCGAGATGGTAGTTGATGCCTTCGATACGGCGCCCGTGGAGGGCGTCCAGCGATGCCGCGTCCAGGGTGGAGACGGCCACGCCGCCGTCCCGGACCAGCGCCGTGTTCCGGGCGAACTCCGCGGCCGATGTCGACCCCAGGTCGACCAGCGCGTCCACGCCGCCGGGGTACTCCTCCCGGACGGCGGCGGCCAGGTCCGTCGTACGGACGTCGATGGCCGACGCCGCGCCGAAGGCACCCATCCGGGCCTGGTCGTGGCCGTGTGTGGCGGCCACGACGCGCAGTCCGCGAGCCGACGCGAGCTGGGTGAGGAAGGTGCCCACGCCGCCGGCGGCTCCGATGATCAGCACGCTCTCGTACGAGCGCAGCGCTGCGGAATCCATGATCCCGAGTGCCGTCATGCCCGCGGTGGGTGCGCCCGCCGCGGTGGTCAGCGGGATGCTGGTGGGCGCGCGCGCGATGCTGCCCGCTTCGTTGACCACCACGTACTCCGCGTACGTCCCGCCCCCCACCGGCTCGCTCACCACGTGGCCGAAGACCTGTTCACCCGGGGTGAAGCGGTACGCCTCGGAGCCGCAGCTCTCCACGGTCCCGGCGAAGTCCGCGCCCATGACGAGCGGGAAGTCGTAGGGGACCAGGCTCTCCAGCATGCCCTCGGCGATCTTCCAGTCCAGCGGGTTCAGGCCCGCCGCCACGACCTGGACCAGCACCTCGCCCTCGCCGGGCTCGGGCCGCCTCGCCTGCAGGATCTCGGGCCGCCCGTTCCGCTCCCGTACACCGACAGCACGCATCCACCCGCGCCTCCCTGCTCCCCCCTGGGACCAGCGGACCTCTCTCAACGTACGACAGCACACAGTCCCCCGCAGAGCACCGGCGATTCCGGCGCGGAATGGGGTGGGGAAGCATCGGCGAAGCGGCAGCGAAGAGCTGCTGTCCGGCGGTGGGCAGTGGGCAGCGGGTGTTCGGTGCTGCGTGCCGTCGCGGGGGATGCAGGGGGCCGAGGGAAGACGGGTTCTCTCCGGGCGGCGGTATTCCGCGCGAGGCGGAACCGGATCCGTACCGGAAAAACGGCGGGAACAATGCTAGTCTGCAGCCAGCAGCGTCATTGCTGACGGTCCGCAGGATGCGGACCCCGCACCTTTGTCGGAACGAAGAGCGGGGCCGCGGACGAGGACCTCCGATGGGCTCATCCCGTGCCGGGGATGGGCCCGTCATCTCGTAGGGGAACTACCACAGTTGCTCTGTCCGGACGGCGTAGTACACCGCCTGGAAGAGGCTGGCGATCGCTCGTGCGAGATCAGCGAAACGCTGCAATGTCGTCCTCGCCGGTTCAGACTTCCAGCCCGTACCGGCCATTTCTCCTCACCCCCTCTCAAAGGGAGGTTGGGATGACGATACAGCAACGCGCAAGCACATCCCGAAGAAAAACGCCATTATTGTTCCGGTGAATTGTCGAATGGCAATCGCGGCAATGCGTGAATTGCTCGCCTCCGGCGAGCCCGGCGAGCACGGCGAGCGCGCGCAGGGAGGCCGCGCCGCGTGTGCCGGGCGGGCAGCCGACATCTGTTCCCGCCCGGGCAGGGCCTTCTCGCCGGGCGGAGCAGGCGGGCAGAGCCTTCTCCCGGTCGGGGAGGGTTCGCGGGGAGGACCTCTCCCGGTCGGGGAGGGTTCGGCCGCCTTCTGAGCGTCTTCCCGGGGTGCGGGCTCAGGCGCCGCGGGTGGTCGGTCCGGTGGCTCCGGTCTGCTTCGCGCTGTGCCGCCGGGCTTTGGCCCGGTTTCCGCAGACGCGCATCGAGCACCAGCGGCGGCTGCGGTTCTTGGAGGCGTCCCAGAAGACCCAGGCGCAGGTGTGCTCGGAGCAGCGCTTGAGCCGTGCGGCCTCCCCCGTGAGGGCCAGCTCGCACCAGGCGATCGCGAGTTCGGCCAGGGCTCTGCGGGTCGGTGGAAGATGCGGCGCGGACGACAGGGAGCCGCCGTCCGAGCGTCCGACGGAGACCAGGACGGGGAGTTCGCGCAGTGCTTCCTCGGTTCCGGCGCGGAGGGCGGGGTCGGCGCCGTCCCCGACGTTGACTCCCAGCTCCTCCCGGATGCCGGCGCGCAGACGCAGGCAGAGGCCATGGTCCGCTGCGCCGACCTGGTGTGCGCGGTCCAGTATCCCCCGCTCGGCGAGCCAGGTGGCGAGTCCGTCCGCCGAGTCCAGCTCGTCGGTGCCGAGCTTGACGTCGACGGTGTTGGCGAAGGCTTCGATCAGTCGGGCCGAAGCCGGGGCGTCGCGCATGGCCACCTCCTCCTGGGACGGCCCCACCCTACCCCCGGCTAACCGGCTAACGGTTTTACCGGTAGCGACCGTGTGCCCGCCTGTGCCAGACTCCGACCCGGCCCAACTGGTGAACGCAGTTGGATCGTTAGGGCGACCCCGGGCCGGCTCGACGACCCTCCGGACAGCCGGATGCGCGGCTTGCGGCGGGTCTTCGTTTTTCGGCGGTTTCCTCGGTTCCGAGGTGTGAGGGGCAGATCGCCGACGGGCTGCGCTGTCTCTGGCAGCAACTGCTGTTGCGCACGACGGCACTGATCCTGACCGTCCTGTGCGCGTGCTGGGGCGCCTGGCCGGCACTGATGCCGCTGTTCGCCACCGATGCCATGGGGGTGAGTCCGCAGGAGTACGGCGCGATCCTGAGCGCGCTGGGGATCAGCGGCCTGGTCGGAGCCCTCGTCGTCACCTGGGCCAACCGGCTCCTCGGCCGCCGCCGGGTGATGTTCGCCGACCTGGCCGGCACCTTCGTGATGATGGCCGTACCGGCACTCACCATCAGCGTCTGGGCCGTCGCCGTCGCCGTCGCCGCCGCGGCCTTCGCCGGAGGCGCCGGGGGCACGCTGTGGACGGTCAACTCCCGGACGATCGGCCAGCATCTGGTGCCCGACAGCATGCTCGGCCGCTACAACGCCGTCAGCCGCCTCTTCAATCGGGGCGCCGTGCCGCTCGGCGCCGGACTGATGGGCCTCCTGGCCGAATGGTGCGGGATGCGCACGGCGTTCCTGGTGTTCGCCGCTTCGGTCGCCGTCGTCGTCCTTCCCTTCCTACGCGTCCTGACGCCCGCTGCGCTGGCGGAAGCGTTCGGCACGGAGCGCGCCTGACCGGGCGCGCCGCACCGGGGCAGCGGAGGGCCGGCCCGGGCGCGCCGTCGGCGGTACGCGCACGGGCCGTCCGTCAGCGCCGGGACCGGCCCCGCGGCCGGGTCACCTCCCGGAGCCGCCGCCGGGCGGCCCGGGGTACGGGGTGCCGCCGCCGTCCGCGGGCGGTGCGGGCCAGGACGAGGGGTAGGACGACGGGTACGAGGTGGGATACGAAGGCGGCTGAGGAGGCGCCGGATACGAGGCCCCCTGCTGCGGGGGCTCCTGCCGGCGCTGCTCCTGGCCCTGCCACGCCCCCTGGCCCTGCCACGCCCCCTGGCTCTGCCACGCGCCTTGGCCCTGCCTCTGTTCCTGGCCCTGCACCTGTCCCGGGATCTGCTCCTCGTCAGGGTCCTGCGGCTCGGTGCGGAGCGGCTCCTCAGCCACCCTCGACCAGTCCAGCGTGGGGCGGCGCCCGACGAACGTGCCGAAGAACAGGGCCGCCGCGGTGGCGGCGAGCACGCCGGGCACCATCTCGTAGATGCCGGTCTGCAGCGGCCCGAGAAGCGGGTCGATGTGCTTCCACAGCAGCACCGTCAGCGCTCCGGTGAGCATGCCCGCCTTCGCACCGGCCGCCGTCATCCGGGGCCAGAACAGCGACAGGAGGATGACCGGACCGAAGGCCGCGCCGAATCCCGCCCAGGCGTAGGCGACGATGTCGAGCACGGCACCGCCGCTCAACGCGATCACATAGGCCACCAGCGCCACGGCCACCACGCTCAGCCGTCCGATCAGCAGCAGCATCGTGTCCGAGATCTGGGCCCGCCGTCGGAAGAACGCCCGGTAGAGGTCCTCGGTGAGGGACGTGGCCGAGACCAGGAGCTGGCTGTCCACCGTGGACTTGATCGCGGCCAGCACGGCCACCAGCAGGACTCCCGCGAGCCAGGGGGAGGTCAGCTGGGTGGACAGGGCGATGAAGACGGTCTCCGGGTTGTCGAGCGGCTTGTCGAGGGCGGCGATCCCGGCGAGTCCGACGAGCGAGGCGCCGGTCAGGACGACGATCACCCACATGACGCCCAGTCGGCGGGCCAGCGGTATGTCCCGGGTGCTGCGGATGCTCATGAAGCGGGTCAGGATGTGGGGCTGGCCGAAGTAGCCCAGTCCCCAGGCGAGCAGCGAGATGGTCGCGACGGCCCCGAGCGAGTGGCCCGACGTCCACTTCTTGTCGATGAAGGACGACTCGGCCAGCGGGTCGAGCAGTGCCGGGCCGGCGGCGGTGAGCCGGTCGTGCAGTGCGCCGAAGCCGCCGAGTTGCCACAGGGCGATCGCGGGGAGGGCGATCGCTGTGAGGAACATCAGCGTTCCCTGTATGGAGTGGCTGACGCTCAGGGCCCGGAATCCGCCGAGAATGGTGTAGATGACGATCACCACGGCGAAGACGGTGAGACCCAACTCGAAGCCCGCGCCGAATATTTCGTCCGCCAGCAGTCCGCAGGCGACGAGTCCGCTGGCGACGTAGACGGTGAAGAACACGACGGTGACGACGGCCGAGAGCAGCCGGATCACCCTGCTCCCGTCCTCGAACCGTTCCTCCAGGTAGGACGGCAGGGTCACGGCCTGCACCCGCTCGGTGTAGATCCGCAAGCGGGGTGCGACGAAACGCCAGTTGAGATACGTGCCGACGATCAGTCCGACGGCGATCCAGGTGGCGCCGATCCCGGCCATGTACACGGCGCCCGGAAGGCCCAGGAAGAGCCAGCCGGACATATCGGCGGCTCCGGCGGACAGGGCTGCTACCGGTGCGGTGAGCCGGCGGCTGCCGACGGTGAAATCATCGAATGTGGTCGTTTCTTCGTGCGTCACAACACCGACCATGACCATCGCGATCAGGAAGACGCCAAAGGTGATCATGACGGGGACGGTCAGGGCGATCATGTATTACTCCCAGTGCTGCGGAAGCGCCCTTTGGCACATACCGCGTACGCGGTCACACTTTCGGGCCGAGAGGCTGGAGCTTAGGAAAGCGGAGCGCTTTCTGGCGAGAGAATCCGGTGCCGCACGACTTGATCGGTTCCGGATCGTGATGCGCGCGCAGCTTCCCGCGCCACCGGGGGCCGCCGGAACCGGCGAGTACCGGGTGACGAGGGGGAACACGCGCGCGCTTATCGGCACGAACCGCGCGGAATCCGGCCCTCCGTACGACCTTCGTACGGTGTTCCGTCGATGTTCTGCCCGGAGCGGCGGCGGTGAAGCGAGCCCCGGAAACACCGACGAACTTCAGTGAACACCGACAGACACCACTGAACAGCGACAGACATCGGCGCGCGCCGGTGGAGAACGAGCGCCGGTGGAGAAACCGTGAACATCGCCGTCGCGAGAAGATCGGCGAACGTGAGCGCACATCGAGAAACGTCGCCGAACCCGAATGAACACCGGAAAGCATCGCGAAAAGCGGGCCCGGCAGCGCACTCTCCTTCCGCGCTGTCCGCAGCGCCTCTCTCCCCGCGGCGCGGTATGTCTACCTGGTGCGGTATGCCCGCAAAAAGGTCCGCACTCCCTCGACGATGAGCGGGCGAACGCGGGTGTCCTCCGCGGCGTTCGCCGAGCCGAGCCTGTCCAGGGCGACGCCGAAGGTCAGCGCGAGGAACTGGTCGGCCGCGAGCCGCGGGTCGGGGACGTCCAGCAGCCCGGCGTCCGCGAAGGCGGCGAACCGCTCGCCGATCGCCTCGTCGGGGGCGTCGGCCATGGGGTTGTAGCCCCGGTGCGGCAGGTGGCCGGACTCCGTCCGGACCAGCCGGAGCAGCGTGGCGTACTCCGCCGAGTCGAGCATCTCGGTCGCGATCTGCATCGAGAAGGCCACCAGGGCGTCCTCGAGGTCGGTCGCCTCGGTGCGCTCGGTGAGGGTGTCGTCCATGGTGCGCCGGACCGTCGTGATCAGGGACTGGCCGACGGTGTCGACGACCTTGTGCAGCAGCGTCTGCTTGTCGCCGAAGTAGTCGTAGACCGTCCGCTTGGACACTCCGGCCCGCGCGGCGACCGCGTCGACGCTGGACCGGTCGAAGCCGTCGGCGAGGAACAGTTCCCGGGCCGCCGAGAGGATCGCGGCCCGCTTCTGCGCTGACCCCTCGCGCAGTGTCTTCGTGGTCGGCATGGGCACATCCTAGCGGCCTACACTGCACCGTGTAGTGTAGTTCTCGGGTCGCGGCGCGTACCGCTCCTCCGCACCGCACCCGTGCACCGCCCTGCCCAGCGGAGCCGCGCCCGCGTCGCCCGATCACCGCTCTTCCAAGGCCACGCGCCGGGCGGCCCCGGCCGGACCCGACCACCACCCGACTCGCCCACGCTGCGGCCCGCGAGGGGCGTGCAGCGCGTACAGCCGCGGTCCGCACCGGACCCGGCCGCACGAAGGCAGCGGTACAGCCCCGCGGCCGCCCCGCTTCCCCGCCCGGCACCGACGCTCCGCCCGGCACCGACGACGTGTCCGGCCACCGACGACGTGTCCGGCCACCGACGACTGTCCGGAACCGACGAAAGGACGTCCATGACCACATCCACGGCTCCCCCGATCCGCATCGGCAAGTCCGCTGTCGCAGCCCTCGGCCTGCTGGCAGTCGCCTCCGGCGCCCTGGAGTCGGTGGTGACACCGACGCTTCCGCTCCTGCAGCGCGAGCTGGACATGAGCCCCGCCGAGGGGGCGTTACTCGGCATCATGCTGCTCATCACGGGCGCGCTCGTCACACCGGTCGCAGGCAAGTTCGGCGACCGGTACGGCGGGAAACGGGTCCTGGTCCGGCTGATGGCGGTGGTCGGCGTCGGGGGACTGGTGTCGTCGCTGGCGCCGAACCTGCCGGTGCTGCTGCTCGGCCAACTGCTGCAAGGAGCGATGGTCGGCGCGCTGCCGCTGTCGTTCATCCTGGTGCGCTCACACCTCCCCGAGGGCGAGTCGAAGGTGGCCATCGGGGTGGTGAGCGGGCTGTTCGTGGCGGGCGGGATGGCGGGGACGCTGCCGGCCGGGCCCGTGGCGGAAGGGCTGTCCCGACACTGGATGTTCGCACTGCCGACGCTCGCGGTCATCGGGGCGACCGTGCTGGTGAACCGGCTGATGCCGCAGGATCCGCCGGTTCAGTCGGACGGGACGGGAATCGACTGGCCCGGCCTGGCCCTGCTGAGCGGGACGCTGATCACGCTCATGCTCGTACTCCAACTGGCGCCCGAGGCCGGCTCGCAGCCCCTCGCACTGGGGGCGCTCGTCGTGGTGCTGGCCGCCTTCGTGGCCGGATGGATCACCGCCGAGCGCCGAGCCGCCTCGCCCCTGGTGGACCTGCGCATGCTGGCGTGGCCCGCGGTGTGGAAGTCGTGTGTGCTGACGTTCCTGATCTGCGTCGGCACCTCGGGGGCGCTCTACCTCGTCCCGCAGCTCTTCGACGTGCCCACCGACGCGTACGGGTTCGGGGCCGGCGCCACCGAGATCGGCTTCTTCCTGCTGCCCGGCACCGTGGCCGCGTCGGTGGCCGGGCCGCTCGGCGGGATGGGGGCACGGCGGTTCGGCTCGCGTGCCGTGGTCACCGCCGGGATCGTCCTCATGGCCGGCTCGCTGCTCGTGCTGGCAGCCGTGCACACCGAGATCTGGCACCTCGTCGTCGCCAAGACGGCGATCGCGCTCGGCAGCGGCCTCTGCGTCACGGCGATGGTGACCAGCACCGCCACCTCCGTCGAGCACGGCGACACCGGCATCGCCACCAGCCTGGTCCTGGTCACCCGCGTGCTCGGCTACGCCGTGGGGATGCAGGCCTGCGGCGCGATCCTCACCGCCGGAACCCCCTCCGGCTCGGATGTCCCGGCCGAGTCGGCCTTCGTCACCGGCTTCGTCCTCGCCGGCGCCGTCACGGCGCTGTCCCTCCTCGTCGCCCGCACCATGAGCAAGGGAGTCACCGAATGACCCGCACCGACCTGCCGAGCGGCATCACCCGTACGGGAGCTGCCCCATCGCGCCGCACCGCCCTGATATCCGGCGCGAGCATCGCGGGGCCCGCCCTCGCCTACTGGCTCAACCGCGGTGGATTCGCGGTCACGGTCGTCGAGAAGGCGAGCGCGCCGCGCGGCGGCGGCTACCCGATCGACGTGCGGGGAACCGCGCTCGAAGTCGTCCGGCGGATGGGAATCCTGCCGCGGCTGCGGGACGCGCACATCGACCTGCGTCGGCTGGCCTTCCTCGACGGGGACGGCGGCGAAGTGGCGGCGATCCACCCGCACACCGTCACCGGCGGTGTCGAGGGACGCGATCTGGAGGTGCCACGCGGGGACTTGGTCGGCGCCCTCCATTCGGCGGTCCGCGACGACGTGGAGTTCGTGTTCGACGACTCCGTCGACACCCTCGACCAGTCCGACCACGGCGTCGACGTCACCTTCCGCGGCGGCGACACACGTACGTTCGACCTGGTCTTCGGTGCCGACGGGCTGCACTCCCGCACCCGCGAGTTCCTCTTCGGCCCCGAGGAGCAGTTCCACCGCTACCTCGGCTACTGCTTCGCCGGGTTCACCATGCGCAACCCCCTCGGGCTCTCCCGCGAGGCTCTGATCTGGAACACCCCGGGCCGGGCCGCGGTCCTGTACGCGGTCGGGGACGGCTCTGCCGAGGA
The DNA here is from genome assembly GCF_042869575.1 of Streptomyces sp. NPDC006925. Lineage (NCBI taxonomy): Bacteria > Bacillati > Actinomycetota > Actinomycetes > Kitasatosporales > Streptomycetaceae > Streptomyces > Streptomyces sp. NPDC006925. The sequence continues at coordinate 87,660 of NZ_JBIAGB010000022.1, read as the reverse complement.
AGGCGCCGCCGACGGCGACGGGGTGCACGCCTTCCTGAACTTCGCCCACCCGGAACCGCCGTTCGAGGCGTTCCGGAACCCGCGGGCCCAACGCGACCTGGTCGCAGAGGTCTTCTCCGACGCGGGCTGGGAGGTCCCGAGCATGCTCGCCGCCCTGCACGACGCGGACGACCTCTTCTTCGACGCGGTCAGCCAGATCCGCCTGCCCCGCTGGACCAGCGGCAGGGTCGCGCTGGTGGGCGACGCGGCGTACGCGCCCTCGTTCCTCACCGGACAGGGCACCAGCCTCGCGCTCGTCGGCGCGTACATGCTCGCCGCCGCCCTGGCCGACCGGGACCACACCGCGGGCTTCGCCGCATACGAGCAGCACACCCGCGAGTTCGTCACCGCCAACCAGGACCTGGTCGGCGAGGGCGACGCCGTGCTCTTCCCGACCACCGCCCAGGCCCTGGCCCGGCGCAACGACATGCTGCGCAACCTCGACACCCTGCCCCCCGCGGAGGGCCGACCGGCCCACTCGGCCCTCACCGTGCCCGCCTTCCCCTCCCCCGGGCCTCGAACGGCCTCGGGCTGAGGCACGAAGCGCAGCATGCCGTAGCCGCCCTCGGCACCCGCAGGCCGGCGGAGAGGCGGCGCGGGACCAGGGCACCGGGACCACCGGGGCACCGGGGCACCGGGAGCACGCGATCACGCCGGAGCCCTTGACGGGCATCAGCGCGGACGTCGCGCGGGAATCCGCCTTCAGGGCCCGGACACGGCCTCACCCGGCGAGGTGCGCCCGCAGTGCACGGATCGGCCCGTCCGGGTCCGGCTGACCAGGCCGGAGCCGGTCCTTCGAGGCAGTCAGGGGGTTCACGCGGTGGTGCCCGTGCCGCCGTGGGCTCTTGCCTCGAAGGCATGCCGGTAGCTCTGGGGGGAGATGCCGAGCTGCCGGGTCATGTGCCGCCGGAGGTTCGCCGCGCTTCCGAGACCGCTGTGAGCGGCCACCTGGTCGACGGGCAGGGCGGTGGTCTCCAGCAGGTGCTGTGCGTGCCGGAGGCGCTCCTGCTGGAGCCAGCGCAGGGGCGGCAACCCCAGGGCTTCGTCGAAGCGCCGGGCCAGGGTGCGGCGGCTGAGATGGGCCTGCCGGGCGAGGTCGTCGAGGGTGAGGGGTTCGTCCAGCCGGGCTCGGGCCCACTCCAGGAGGGGTGCCAAGTGGCTGCCTGCGGGGCCGACGGCCGGCAACTCGACGTACTGCGCCTGGCCGCCCTCCCGGTGCGGGGGCGTGACCAGCCGCCGGGCCAGTGCGTTGGCGACCGCGGCCCCGTGGTCGCGGCGGACCAGTTCCAGACACAGGTCGATGCCGGCCGCCGTGCCCGCGGACGTGAAGATGCCGCCGTCCTCGGCGTAGAGGACCTTCGGGTCGACGCGCACTCCGGGATGGCGCCGGGCCAGCTCGTCGGCGTGCATCCAGTGCGTCGCGGCCTGCCGGCCCTCCAGGAGCCCGGCGGCGGCCAGCGCGAAAGCTCCGGTACAGATTCCCGCGACCCTGGCCCCTGCCCGGTGAGCGGCCCGAAGGCCCTCCACCAGCGCCACGGGCGGGTCCTCCCGGACGCTCGCGCAACTGGGCACCACGACGGTGTCGGCGCGGACCAGATCGGACATGTCCCCGGTCTCCTGTGCGGTGAACCCGCAGGCGACCCGGGTGTTCGGCTCGGCGGCGCAGACCTGCAGCTCGTACCAGGGATCGACCAGGTCGGGCCGGTCGATCCCGAAGACCTCGCAGGGCACCGCCAGTTCGAAGAGGGGCGCTCCCGCGGTGACGGCGACCGCCACGCGATGAGCGGCAAAATGCGCGCGCATGGTGGCAACCCTGCCACTGGCGGGGTGGCACCACCACACCGATGCTGGGCAGCGCGACCGAGCGTCCACGATCACTTCCCGCGCATTCCGGGACGCAGGGCGCGCCGACCGACGCACAGAGAACGCGCCGACCGACACACACCGGCCGACACAGAGAAGAGGAACGCGTGTGACGTCCACCGAGCGAGCGCCCTCGGGGAGCGAGGAGACCGGCGAGCCGTCCCTGCGACGCAGCATCGGGCTCGGGCAGGCCATCGCGCTGTACGTCGGCGCGGTCCTGGGCGCGGGCGTGCTGGTATTGCCAGGTCAGGCCGCCTCGACGGCCGGCCCGGCGTCGTTGCTGGCCTGGATCTTCATGGGACTGCTCGGCCTGCCCCTGGCGATGACGTTCGCTGCCCTGGCCACAAAACATCCCGGGGCGGGCGGCGTCGCCACCTTCGCCACGCGGGCCTTCGGCCCGACGGCGGGCGGTCTGGCCGGCTGGTTCTACTTCGCAGCCGGCTCCATCGGCCAGACCGTCGTCCCGCTGACCGGCGGCTACTACGTCGCGGCGGCGCTGCAGATCGACCAGGACCACTCGTTCGTGATCGCCGCCGGCATCCTCGCCGTGGCGACCGCTGCCAATCTGATGGGGTTGCGGATCAGCGGCCGGGTCCAGCTCCTCCTGGCGGCGGGGGTCGCGTTGCTGCTCCTGACGGCGAGCGTGACCGCGCTTCCCCGGATGACCACCGACCACCTCACGCCGTTCGCGCCCCACGGCCTGTCCGGAATCGCCCAGGCGGCCCTCACCCTCTTCTTCGCCTTCGCCGGCTGGGAGGCGATCGCGCACCTGGCGGGCGAGTTCCGCGATGTGCGCCGCGATCTGCGCCGCGCCACGTTCATCACGGTCGTGATCGTCATCGTCCTCTACCTCGGTATCGCCTTCGGAGTGGTGGCCACCGGAACCTACGGCGATCCGGAACTCGACCGGATCGCGGTCGGCCGGGTGCTCGGGACGAGCGTCGGCTTCAGCACCGCGGCCACGACCGGGGTGGTCGCGACCGTCATCAGCCTCGGGACGACCAACGCCTTCATCGCTTCCGTCTCCCGACTGGGATACGCGCTGGGCAAGGAGGGCTGGCTCCCTGCCCCGTTGGGCAAGCTGACCACGCGCGGAATACCCACCCGTGGCGTGTGGGCGGTCAGCGCCATCGGCGCCGCCGGTCTCCTCCTCGGCTACCTCAACCACTGGGGGACCGAGGACATCGTCAACATCCCGGCAGTACTCGTCCTGGTCACGTACCTCGTCGGCACCGCGGCGGGCATCCGGCTGCTGTCCGGCCGCGGGCGCGCCCTCGCGCTGACCGCCTTCGCCCTCACCGTGCTGGTCACGCCATTCGTCGCCTCCTACGCACTCGTCCCGGTGGTCGTCGCCGCCGTGGCCCTGACCTACCGATGGACGAGAACCCGGACGCGGCCCGGTGCGGCGTGAAGCGACTCGGCGAGTCCGCTCGGAGCGGTCATCGAGAGGGTGACGACGGAGTGGCGAACCGTGGCCCGGAAGCCGGTGCGGCTCCGCCGGTGCGGCTCCGCCGGTGCGGCTCCGCCCTGTTGAGGAGTCCGAGGCCGACGGCCAGAGGGGAGCTACGGTCGAACGCGCTCAACGGGTTGACACAGCAGGGCCGGACCCGCACCCGGATCCGGCCCCCCGATCATCCTGCTCAGAAGCGGTAGCGGTGGGATTTGAACCCACGGAGGAGTTGCCGCCTCACTCGCTTTCGCAGTCTGTTCTTGCTGGTCGGGGGCGGTGCTGGGCTGGTGCCGGTCGGTGATGGACGAGCCCGGACGGGGAGGAATGAGACGGAGCCTGAGACGGAGCCTGAGACGGAGAGGACTGGCATCGATGCAGCTCCGCCGATGGGTTCGGCGGGGAGAAGGGGCCGCTGCCGTCGTCATCGTCGCGCTCTCGGGCGCCACACGTGATCTCTGCGTGCTCGCAGCCTGGCAGCCTCGCGCCCCTGCTGTCGGCGACGCGCAGGCAGTTGCTCAAGGCGGCGGTGGCCACCCTGAGGGCGTCCGTCCGCTCGTTGTCCTCGTCCTCTGCCGTGTCGATGACCTGCACAGCACGGGTCAAGGCATCGTGGCCGTGCTCCAACTGGTTCTCTTCGACCGCGTCGGCGTACATGGCCATCGTGGAGTCAGCGTTGCCGTTGAGGTAGCAGGGCTTCCCGCTGTCCGTGGTCCATGGCAGAAGCCGGAGTTCGGGTGCGGGCATGGGGGTCTTGGTTCGGTCGTAGATCAACATTCTGGGCCCTCCCAGCCCGCTACGGTGCGCAGGACGACCAGGGTCGTTCCCGCCGTGATGGTCAGGGTGTCGCCCGTCCTGAACGTGATGAGCTTCGCTCCGCCGGTGAGATGGCGGATATCGCTCACGGCCATCGACTGACCACCCACCTGGATGACGTCTCCTCGGCGGACCGATCCACTGCCGACCTCGATGGCGACCTGTCGCTCACTGCGTGCCATCCCCTGCCCTCTCCTTCGGCGGGGAGCTCTGCTGTGGCCGGTGGCACGGGCAGTCGCAGGGTTCGTAGAAGACGCCCGCAGCCGCCTTCGGCTGCTGCGCGAGGTCGGCGTGGCGGCATTCCTGGTGCAGCCCGACGTGACAGACAGGGGATCGGTAGCTCATACCTGGCCACCGCCCGGATATGCCATGCCGGCGCGAGGACAGATGAGGAGCGCGCGGCGAGGCGCGTCGTTCCGCCCCGTACGCGCTTCATGGGCCAGGAAGTACGGGCGAACGAGTGCGCTCGGCGGCTCGTCCACGCGCATGGTCGGCCTATCGACTGGTGGCAAATCGAGGCCCTTACGGGTGGTCGCCGGCTGAGTTGCCCGGTGACGTCCCGACGAGGGAAGTAACGCGCGCATCAGCGTCGCGAAGAACCATTCGATACGGTGCATCTGCCGCAACCTCCAGACAGGTTGAGGCCACGCCCCCGGGCCGCGTCGCGTGCGGTTGCGGGGGTCCTTTGTGGCCGGTGGTCGAAGTCGTCAGCACGTGATCACTGGTTCAGAGGCCGTCCGGTGCCGCGAGACATCTCTCAGGCGCTGGGTGCCAACTACCGGGTGAGCGTGCTGGATGAGTGCCATCACTGTGACGCGTCACCCGGTGCATGGACAATGGAATCTGCACTGAATCACCCACTGCACGAAAAATGGCACATGCCAGAGCAGACACATCGACTGGTGCGGCGAACGATTGCCGTGCCATGCTGCGCATACCGCCGCAGAACAGGGGCAGTTGAGCCGGAAGGGCAGGCAGATGGCGGCACAGCACAGGCCAACAGCGCGCCGGATCGCACTGGGGCATGAACTGCGCGAGCTACGGAAGCGGGCAGGGCTCAGCCTCGCGGAGGCCGTGCATGGACTCTCGTTCAGTGACACGAAGCTCCAACGAGTCGAGACCGGACTACAGGACCTCCGCAGCGCAGGTGACCTGCGCAAACTGCTGATCCGCTACGGCGTCACGGACGAAGACGAGATGGACAGGCTGGTCGCGACCCAGCGCGAGGCGTCAAGCCGGGAGTGGTGGACGCCGGTTGCGACGGACCTGAGCGCCGGAATGCCTCGCTTTCTGGGCGTTGAATCAGCGGCACGGGAGATCCGTGCCTATCACCCGAGCATCATCACCGGCCTGTTGCAGACCGAGGCATACGCCCGCGCACGCCATGAGAGCGCCAAGCCCATAGACGAGATCACCAGCGAATTCATCGATCAGAGCGTACGGATCAGGATGAAGCGAAAGGAGGCCCTCACCAGGGACGAGGAGCCACTGAGACTGTGGGCTGTCCTCTACGAACCGTCCCTGCGCCACATCGTCGGTGACATCGACCTGATGCGGGAGCAGTACGACGAGATCGCCAAGCTGGCAGCGCTGGACAACGTAACTGTGCAGGTGCTCCCGCAGACGATGCGCGGGCACCTCTTCGAGCACAACTTCAGCATCGCGATCCTCGGCGACACGATGCCGACGACGATCCAGGTAGACACGGCGTTCGGCAACGCCTCATCCATCTCCGACAAGCGCCGGGAAGTCGGCCGGTTCTCACGACAGTTCGAGGCCCTTTCGAGGTCGGCCCTGCCTCCCGAGGACACCCCCAAATTCCTGCACCAGCTATCCCGGGAGATCACAGCATGAGTCCGAATGCCAACCCTCTGACGTCTCTGAACATCGCCGAGGCGGATTGGTTCAAGTCCTCGTACAGCGGCACCGGCAACAACTGCGTAGAGGTCGCGGACCTGACTGCGAGGTCCCCTGCTGGAATTGCGGTGCGCGATTCCAAAGCATCCAGAGGACCGGCTCTCTTGGTAGTGCCGGACACCTGGTCATCCTTCGTTTCTGCGATCAAGGGCGGTGGACTTTCCGCCTGATCCAGCACGCAGCGCCCTTTAAGTAGCGGCCCTCGCCGCCAGACGGGGGCTGCTCTCGCAGCGTGGCAAAGAGCAGGCTTGCCCGTTGATCGTGGAACCGGCCATGTGTGGTCGAGATGCGAAGGTTCGAGACGGCCGCCTGCATGACGCCCGCCATACTGCCGCGACAGTCCCGCTGATCCTCGGCGTACCGGAGCGAGCCGTCATGGGCTTCATGGGCTGGTCCTCGACCTCCATGCCCGCCCGGTATCAGCACATGGTCGACACGGTGCGTACCAGCATCGCCGAACAAGTCGACGGGCTCATTTGGGAGCAGAGGTCAGAGGGACCGGACGACGACGCTGACGGTGCGGGATTCTCGCACCGATCGGCTGAGTAGGTGAGGCACATGGGCCGCAGGTAGCTGCGGCCCATGTGCTGTGTCTTTTCGGATCCCTTGGCAGCGCGACGGCTGGTCCCGAGATGCTGTTTCCATGGACCAGGGGATAGCGGCGGCCTTGGCGGGCATCGCAGGGCTGATCGGGGCGGGGATCGGTGGCATCACGGCGGCTCGCGGAGCGCGTATCGGTGCAGAGACGGCGGCTAGAGCCACCAGTCTGCAAGTGCGTGATCAGGCAACGGTCGATCATGAGCACTGGCTCCGTGGCCAGAGGCTGGAGGCATACAAGGAGTTGCTGGAGGCGTACGACGAGTACGCCATAGCGGCCTCGAACGTCGGAAGGATCTTCGACTTTGAGATCACCGACTCCGGCAGTGAGCACGGCAGGGCGTTCGGGCAGTCAGTCACAGCCTTTAGGCGAGCATATTTCCGGGTTCGTCTAGTGGGGCCAGAGGAGATCGCTGAGCGGGCTTTCCAGCTTCGTTCGCGCATCGAAGATCACAACAGCTGTATCAGCGAGCTGGGGGACGCTCTCTTGGGCCGAACCGACTGCTCAGTGGCTGCCTTGCGTGAGACGGAAGAAGAGCTTCGGCTCGGTCTCGCTGACCTACACAGCGGCTTCAGGGAAGAGGCAGCCCGCGTCCTCGTTCAACCGTCTGCGGTCACTCATGAGGACTTGCGGCACGCCAACTGAGACCCAAACTGAGACCCCCACGACGAAGGGCCGGACCCCGCGCGGGGTCCGGCCCTCCATTCATCCTGCTCACAGCGGTAGCGGTGGGATTTGAACCCACGGAGGAGTTGCCCCCTCACTCGCTTTCGAGGCGAGCTCCTTCGGCCGCTCGGACACGCTACCGAGAGGAACTCTAGCCCACCGAGGGCCCGGGGTCGAAATCGGTATCCGGGGTGGTGCCCTGCGCCGTGGGGGGTGGGGGGTCGGTGGGGCGGAAGAAGCTGGTGAGGAGGGTGGCGCACTCGGTCGCGAGGACACCGTTGATGACCTCGGGGCGGTGGTTGAGGCGGCGGTCGCGCAGGGCGTCCCACAGGGAGCCCGCGGCGCCGGCCTTCGCGTCGGGGGCGCCGTAGACGACGCGGTCGACACGGGAGAGCACGGCCGCGCCCGCGCACATCGTGCACGGCTCCAGGGTGACGACGAGGGTGCAGCCGGTCAGTCGCCAGTCGTTGCCGCCGCGGGTCCGGGCGGCGGCGCGGAGGGCGAGCAGCTCGGCGTGGGCCGTGGGGTCCCCGTCCGCCTCGCGGGCGTTGTGGCCCCGGCCCAGTACGGTGCCGTCCGGCCCGAGCACGACGGCGCCGACCGGCACGTCCCCGGTCCCGGGTGCCCGTGCCGCTTCCGTGAGCGCCAGCCGCATGGGCGCGCGCCAGGGATCGCGTACGGGGTCGCCGGGGGCGGCCCCCGGCCCGGAGGCGGTGTCCGGGCCGGGAGAGGGGGACGCGGCGGTCGGCCGGTCGCCGTGTGCGGGGGTCGCGGGGGTCGCGGGGGTCATGGTGCCAGTGTGGCGCCTGCTGTGCTCTGGCTCAGCGGACGGCCTCCAGTACGTCCGTGCAGCCGAGCGCGTCGGCGACCTCGCTCAGTGCGTCCTCGGGGGAGAGGGTGAGCAGCACCTTCTCCTCCATGCCGAGGTCGCTGAGGAGGTCCGCGGCGCCCAGCGGACCCGCCGGGGCGCTCTCCGCGTCGGCTGCCGCGGCGCGTTCGGCCGTCCCGTCGTCGTCCTCGCTGCCTTCCGGCTCGCCGTCCTCCGTGCCGTCCAGGTCCACGAGTTGGTCGAGGGCCGACGGATCCTCCGGTTGGCGGCCGAGCAGCTCGTCCGACAGCAGTATCTCGCCGTACGAGCTGCGCATCGCCGCCGCGGCGTCCGAGACGAACACCCGCGGATCGTCCTCGCCGTCCACGCGGACGACGCCGAACCACATGCCGTCCTGCTCGATGCAGACCAGCACCGTCTCGTCGTCTGTCGTGGCCTCGCGGGCCAGGTCGGCCAGGTCGGCCAGGGTCTCCACATCGTCCAGCTCTGTGTCGCTCGCTTCCCACCCGTCTGCGGTGCGCGCGAGCAGCGCGGCGAAATACACCGTGACTCTCCCACTGATTCAAGATGTGCCCGAGTGCTGACGGGACCGTGCCCCGCCCCATCGGAATCGTGGCAGAAACCTGCGCTGTGCGAAGGGTCTTCGGCAGTGCGTCGTCGTGCTGTTTGCCCGACTGTTGCCCAAACGTTTACCCGGCGCTCGCCTGCATCGACCCAGTGTGACAACCCGCCACTCAGGGCGGTTCGCGCGGTCGGGTCGCGGGGGTGCCGCGTGGCGGGGGCCTGTCGATGGCCGCCTCGCCGGGGGCCGGTCCCTCGCCCGTGGAGGGACTCGGCAGCGGAGGGCCTCACCAGCGGAAGGTACGCATCCGCAGTGCCTGCCGGCGCCGGCGTACCGCTCGCGACCGGCGGGGATGGACGCGTTCGCGCAGTTCTTTCGCCTCGTTCAGCTCGCGGAGGAAGTGTGCGCGGCGGCGCAGTCGCTCGGCGTCCGCGTCGCGGTCTCCCTCCGTCCGGAATTCCGACGGCGTACGAGGGTCCCCGCGGCGGTCGGGTTCCGTGCGGGCGCTCGATCCCGGGTGGGGCCGGGAGGTCCCGCCCGGACGTCGGCGCGCTCGCTGCCCGGGCTCACGTGGCTCTGACATATGCACCTCCGGTGTAGGGCCACCTTCCCCGGTCCGCCGGGCGTATGCCAGTGCGCCCCGGCGCATCCGGCCACTGCGCGTACCGCGTCGGGGCCGGTGCGACCCCCGCACGGTCGGGCGAGCGCGCGGGGGTTGGACACGCGCCGGCCGGGCGCGCCGGGCGCCGTGTCACCGGGCGCCGGGCGCCGGTCCGGGTAAGTCCGGGTACCGGAGGGATCCGTCGCGCGGGGCCTCGGATACTGTCGAAGCATGCGGACCCACGTCGTCGACCACCCCTTGGTCGCGCACAAGCTCACCACCCTGCGCGACGCGCGCACCGACTCACCGACCTTCCGCCGCCTCGCGGACGAGTTGGTGACGCTGCTGGCGTACGAGGCCACCCGCGACGTGCGCGTCGAGCAGGTCGGGATCACCACGCCGGTGACCGACACCACCGGCGTGCAGCTGTCCCGGCCCCGACCGCTGGTGGTGCCGATCATCCGCGCCGGGCTCGGCATGCTGGAAGGCATGGTCCGGCTGCTGCCGACGGCCGAGGTCGGTTTCCTCGGGATGATCCGCGACGAGGAGACGCTCCAGGCGTCGACCTACGCGAACCGGATGCCCGACGACCTGTCCGGGCGGCAGGTCTACGTCCTCGACCCGATGCTGGCCACCGGCGGCACACTCGTCGCCGCGATCCAGGAGCTGATCCGGCGCGGCGCCGACGACGTGACCGCGCTGTGCCTGCTGGCCGCCCCCGAGGGGGTCGCCGTCATGGAGCGGGACCTGGCCGGTACGCCGGTGACCGTCGTGACGGCCTCGGTCGACGAGCGCCTCAACGAGCAGGGCTTCATCGTCCCGGGGCTGGGCGACGCCGGCGACCGGATGTACGGCACCGTCTGACCGGTCCGTCCGGCCGGCCGACAGCGGACCCGGATTCCCGGCTGTGCCCCCCCGCCGGGTCGCCGCCGGTGGCCCCGGCCCTTCGGGTGTCGTCCCGACTCCGATGGTGGCCTCGGCTGCCCGACTCCGATGGTGGCCTCGGCTGGTCGGATGTGGCCTGGGCTGATCGGTTTCCCGGCTCGGGCATCGGCTGACCGGTCGGGGCCCGGCTGCCCTAGGGGGCCACAGTGGCCCGGTACGGCGGGGCCGTAGGGCGGGGCTCAGCAGGCCGAGGGGGAGGCTCCCGGCTTTCCGGGCTCTCCCGGGCCCGCTGCGGGGCCGGCCAGTTCGGCCAGGGCCGCGGTGGCGGCCTTCTTCTTCGCCAGGTCCTCGAAGCCGTTGCCGAGGATCAGGTCCACGTCCTTGCCGTCCCGCTCGTCGTACCGGGTCTCGGTGTGTGCGAGCTGGGTGCCCAGGACGTGCATGCGGTCGGAGGTCGACGCGCCGGGGGCCCCGACGAGGAAGGCGGCCTTCTTGATCTTCTTGTCGAACTCCGCCGGGGCGTTGCCGATCCTGCCGATCTTGAAGCCGCGCTTCTTCAGTTCGTCGGCTGTGTCCTTGGCCAGCCCGCTGCGCGAGGTGGCGTTGAGGACGTTCACGGTGATGTCACCGGGTTCGGGGAGGTCGTCGCCTCCTGCGGCCTTCTTGCCCTCCGGCTCGCCCTCCGCGGCCTTCCTGCCGCTGGTGCGGGCCTCCGCGGCGGGGGCGGCCGAGGCGCATTTCGCCCGCTTGCCCGGGCGGTCGGCCGCCTTGGCCGGTCCGCTGCCGGTGAAGATGCCGATGATCTGGAGCGCGCCCCATCCCAGTACCGCCGCGGCCAGTACCGAAGCCAGCGAGGCGGCGACGATCCGCCCCCACCTGCGCGGTCTGCGCATCCGCGGGTAGCGGTCACCCTTGATGCGGTACTTCCCGCCCAGGCCCGGGGGAGTGAGCATGCTCATGTGCGCAGGGTAGTAGCCGGATGCAGTACTGCCTACTAGATGATCAAAGGCTTCTCGCCGCGCCCGCGACGCGTACCCGAACGGAGGAACGCGAGGAGTCTCCGGTTGCCGGATCGAGAGCGTGACCGAGCGGGGTTCGGGCGGGGTTCGGGCGCGGCTCGTGGGCGGCCGATCCGGCGCCTGCGGTCAGCGGCTTGGCAGCCGACGGCGCGGCGGTCGGCTCGGTCGAGGAGCCGTGATCAGTCCAGTTCGAGGACGCGTGCGTGCAGCACCTGGCGCTGCTGGAGCGCCGCGCGCACCGCGCGGTGCAGTCCGTCCTCCAGATACAGGTCGCCCTGCCACTTCACGACGTGGGCGAACAGATCGCCGTAGAACGTCGAATCCTCCGCGAGCAGCGTCTCCAGGTCGAGCTGGCCCTTGGTGGTGACGAGCTGGTCAAGGCGCACCGGGCGCGGGGCCACATCCGCCCACTGACGGGTGCTCTCCCGGCCATGGTCGGGGTACGGCCGCCCGTTTCCGATTCGCTTGAAGATCACACGGAAAGCCTACCGGGCCACCGGTACCGGGCGCAGCCCTGTGCCGGTGGTGCAATCCGGGTGATTCGCCGGTAAAGCGGAGAGAAAGTGGGCAGACCGTGGGCAGACGGTGGAGAGCGTGTGGCGGATCCGCCGGACGCAAGGCGGGGAGTGCGGGGGGGGGGGGGGGGGGGGGGGGGGGGGGGGGGGGGGGCGGGGCGGGGGGCCGGCGGGGGGGCGCCCGCCCGCGGCCCCGGGGCCGCGCGGGGGCGGCGCGCCGCGCCCGGCGCCCGC
>NZ_JBIAGB010000022.1:0-75659 GCF_042869575.1 Streptomyces sp. NPDC006925 | reverse complement strand
GGGGGGGGGGGGGGGGCGGGCCGCCGGCCCCCCCCCCCCCCCCCCCCCCCCCCCCCCCCCCGCGGCGGCTGCGCGGACACCGGACATGCGGCGCCGGGCGCCCGGCGCCGCACGCGGACCGCCGGGGACCGGGTCAGCGGACCAGGCGGGCGCCCTTGTACGGGCCCATGACCGGCTTGCCGGCCACGGACGGGGCGCCGTCGGCCGACTCCGTGGCGGCCAGACGCTGGGCTGCCGGGCGGTCGGTGCCGCGCGGCAGCGCACTGGTGTCCCACGCGTAGTGGCCGACGGCGTTGGCGATGGCCTTGACGTTCAGGTCGAAGGCGCGGGGGTCGATGTTCCCCAGGGTGTCGCATGCCTGGTGGTAGCAGCCGTCGTAGGCCTCTCCCGCCGTGCCGCCCCACAGTTTCTGCTGCTCGGCGGTCTTGATCCCCTCGGCGCCGGTGAACGTGCCGCCCGAGGGAATGCCCGCCTCGATGAACGGACCGTAGTCGGAGCGGCCGGTGAAGTCGGTGCCGCGGGTCTCCGTCCCACGGGTGGCCAGGAAGTCCACCAGGTCCTTCTCCAGCACCGCCGAGCCCTCCGGACCGGGGCCCGCGCCCGTGCCGTCGGAGTCATCCCCGTCGTACGCGAACATTCCGTAGTTGGGGCTCGCGATCATGTCGAAGTTCAGATACAGCGAGATCTTCCCGCGCTCGGCGGCCGACAGCTCCGACACATAGTGCTCGGCTCCGAGCAGGCCCAGCTCCTCGGCGCTCCACAGCGCGAAGCGGACCTTGTTCGCGTGCTTGCCCTTGTGGTCGGCCCTGGCCAGCTGGAGGGCGGTCTCCAGGACGCCCGCCGAACCGGAGCCGTTGTCGTTGATGCCGGGGCCCTCGGGGACGGAGTCGAGGTGGGCGCCGAGCATCACCGTGTTGTCCGGGTCGCCGCCGCGGGTCTCCGCGAGGACGTTCTGCGTGGTGCGCTGCTCCTGGTGCTCGCGCACCTCCAGGTTGACGGTGACGTCGCCGTCGGCTGCCTGCTCGGCGAGCGCCTCACCGTCGGCCAGGGTGATGCCGCCCGTGGGGATGCGGGCGGCGTCCGGGCTGCCGAGGGTGCCGTTGAGCGCGCCGTCCGTGTTGTTGTAGACCACCGCGCCGACCGCGCCCGCGTCGGCGGCGGTCGCCTGCTTCTGCGCGAACGTGCAGCCGCCCCGCTTGATCAGCGCGATCCTGCCGTCGAACGCGCCCTGTGCGTAGTCGCCGGCCTCGCAGCCCGTGGTGCCGTCTGCGTCGACCGGCACCACCGTGACCGGGGCCTCGATACCGCCCTCGGGGGTGCTCTTCGTGTAGGTCATCAGCGTGATCGGGACGTCGCGCCGGTTCGGGCCGAGCACGGAGAGTTTCTCGGCGAGAGTCTCGCGGAAGGTGAACTCGAACTTCTGATAGGTGACCTTGTAGCCGGCCGCCTTGAGCAGGGCGCCCGCGTAGCGCGCCGAGCGGTCGTGGCCCGCGGAGCCGGCGCCGCGGTTGCCGTCACTGAAGCGGGCGATGGCGCTGAGAGCCGCCAGGTGCTTGCGGGCACCGTGCCCGCTGGTGCGCCGGACCAGTTTCCTGGCCAGCTTGTCGCCCTTCTTCGCGGACTGCCGGGGCGGCTTCCGGTCGGCGGCGGACTGCTCCGCGGCTGCGGGGGACGAGATCAGCAGCAGCGGGGTGGCCAGCGCGGTCGCGGCCAGCGCTGCCACGGATCTCCGGCGCAGCGCGCGCGAGGAGCGGGGGGAGCGGAGCGGTACGGACACAGTCGTGGTCCTTTCGGGGAACGGCTGTTCGACGTGTGGTGCTCTCTGGTGCTCCATGTCCGCGCGTCCGGGATCCGGACGCGCGGACTCGGTGAGAGGGAAGTTAGTGGCCGCCGGGCCTGGAGGGAACGCCTGTGCGTGTACCGCCGCGTCGTCCGCCGGGAAAGCGGCCCGCTCCGGCTCCCGTCCCGGCTCCCGGTTGCGGGGCGGGGTCGGCTACCGGGGGCGGGCTGCGGGCTGCGGAGGCTGGGGACCGGTTCCCGGTTGCGAGCCCCGGGCCTACGGCTCCGGTTCCCGGGCCCGGGAACGGAGCCGGGAACGCGGGGGGCGGGGGCCCGCGTTGGTAGCGTGTAGCGTCCGATACCGCCCGTGTGCCGTTTCTCCGCGCCGCCCACCGGCCCACCGGCCGGGAGACACCCCGCCCCGCGCCCCTGATCAGGAGCCTTCCGTGACCAACCTCGCACTAGGACCCAGCTGGCTGGATCCGGACTTCCTGATCCAGACCTTCGGCCCGGTCGGGATCCTGGCGATCGTCTTCGCGGAGTCGGGTCTGCTCATCGGCTTCTTCCTGCCCGGCGACTCGCTCCTGTTCACCACGGGGCTCCTGATCGTCACCGACCAGCTCCACATGCCGCTGTGGCTGATGTGTCTGCTGATCGTGCTCGCCGCAGTGCTGGGCGACCAGGCCGGGTATCTGTTCGGCAAGAAGGTGGGGCCGACGCTCTTCAAGCGGCCCGACTCGCGGTTCTTCAAGCAGGAGAACGTCGAGAAGGCGCACGAGTTCTTCGAGAAGCACGGCCCGAAGTCGCTGGTGCTGGCCCGGTTCGTACCCATCGTGCGGACGTTCACCCCGATCATCGCCGGTGTCAGCGGGATGCGGTACCGGTCCTTCGTCCTCTTCAACATCATCGGCGGCACCCTGTGGGGCGCGGGCGTCACCCTGCTGGGCGCGGCGCTGGGACAGATCGACCTGGTGCACGAGCACATCGAGTCGTTCCTCGTCGGCATCGTGCTGCTGTCGGTCCTCCCGATCGTGATCGAATACCTGCGCAGCCGCCGCAAGGGCGGTGCCGCCGACGCCGAGGACGAGGCACCGAACTCCCCCGTCCAGGCGCAGGACCACCCTCCGGCCCCGGGCGCCCCCGGCGCTCCCTACGGCGCCTCCGGACACCACCCGGGTGCCGTCGGCAATCACCCGGGCGCCCCCGGCGGACCGGGGCAGGGCCGTCCCGGCCAGGGGCCCCACCAGAGCCAGGGCACCTATCCGGGACAGGACCCGTACCAGGGGCATGGCGCGTATCAGGGGCACGGCGCGTACCAGGGCCAGGGCGGCCAGGCGGCGCCCGGCCACGGACCCGGCGGGACGATGCCTCCCGGTGCTCCCGGTGCTCCCGGTGCTCCTGGCGCGTACGGCAGCAGCCGTCCGCTTCCGCCCGAGGTCCCGTACGGCGCCTCCGGCGGCGGCGCGCCGCAGGGTGCTCCGTACGGTGGGGCGGCGCCTGGGGCCTCCCAGGTTCCCCAGGACCCCTACGGCACGGGCGCGGGGGCGCAGAACCCGCACGGTGCGCCTGGCCCGTACGACGACGGCGCGGCTCCGCAGGGCCCGCCCGCCCCGCCCGAGGATCCGTCCGCTCCCCAGAACCGCACCGGGCGCGGTAGGCACGCCCGCCGCTGAGGCACGTCCGGCGGATCCGCCGACGGCCCGAAGAGGTCCCGGGCCTCCCGAGCAGTCCGGCTCGGCTCAGGAGGCCGGCGTCAGGGCTTCAGGGCGTCAGGGGTCAGGGCGTCAGGGTGCCGGAGAGCAGCTCCAGGCCGGCCTCGCGGTCGCCGTGCCAGGTGACTGTCGCGCTCGTCCGGGGCAACCGGCCCCACAGCAGGAGCAGGAGATGATCCGCGGGCCCCGCGAGTGTGGCGACGGGAGCCCCGGGACCGTACGTCCAGGACGTGCCGAGGTCCGTGGCCGTCAGGCGCAGGGCGCTCCGCGGCGGATGCGTCCGGCCTCGTGCCACCTGTCTGGGCGCCAGGGTGTCGAAGACCTCCGCCACCCCTTCGCCGGCGAGTTCGGGGTCGAGCGGCCGAGCTGCGCCCAGCGCGTTCTCCGCGTCCCACCGGTGTACGAGTGTTTCGAGCGCGCGGCGCCGCTGCCAGAACCCGACGGTGCCCGGTGGGTGGAACGTCCAGGCACGGGCGGCCGGGTCCGTGTTCAGGGCTGTGAGCAGCGTCCGGGAGGTGTCCTCGAACCATCTCGGCAGCTCCGACGGATCGCGGGGAGCCGGAGTGGCCGGGTGGTCACCCCGCTGTTCGGTGACGGCTGTCGCCGCGAACAGATTCGAGCTGCCCAGATGTTCGGCCAGATCATGCAGCGTCCATGTGCCGCAGTGTGCGATCGGTGCGCCCACGTCCCCGTCGAGGTGTCCGTGGAACGTGCTGAGCTCGTCGCGCAGATGGCGGAAGAGCGAATCCGAGTCCATGACCGGCGAAACTAGCTCAGCCCACTGACATCGCGCCCCCGTACGGAATCCGCGTCCCGTCCCGGGCGGGGGGACCGGGACGGGACGCGGGGGTCGGCAGGACCGCCGCCGAAGGGCTCAGTCTCCGCTCACGGCCCGGTCGTTCTCGCTCCTCTCGCCTTTCTCGTTCTTCTCGTTCTTCTGGCCGGTCCCGGCCGCACTCGTGGTGGCGCGCTCTCCGTCCGCGACCGCGGACGGGGCGGGACCGCCGCGCCGTGCCGGCAGCAGACGCTTCAGCAGGGGCCACAGCAGGACGGTCGCGATCACCGCGTAGACGGTGACGGAGAACGGGGTGTCGACCAGCCCCGTGACGTTCCCGTCGCTGATCTGGAGGGCCCTGCGCAGCTGTTGCTCGGCGTTGGGGCCGAGGATGACGCCGATGATCGCGGGGAGCACCGGCAGCCCGTAGCGCCGCATCAGCAGGCCGAGGAGGCCGATGACGAGGAGGATCACCACGTCGACGGCCTGGCCGCCGACCGCGTAGGCACCGACCGCCGCGAAGAAGAGGATCCCCGCGTACAAGTAGGGGCGCGGGACGCGCAGCAGCTTGGACCAGACGGGCGCCAGCGGCAGGTTGAGGACGAGCAGCATCGCCATCCCGATGAAGAGCGAGGCGATCAGCCCCCACACCAGTTCGGGTTCCCGTTCGAAGAGCAGCGGGCCCGGCTGGATGCCGTACTGCTGGAAGGCGGCGAGCATCACGGCGGCGACGGCGGTCGTCGGCAGCCCGAGGGTCAGCATCGAGACGAGCGTGCCCGCCGCCGAGGCGGAGGCGGCCGACTCGGGTCCGGCGACACCCTCGACGGCGCCCTTGCCGAATTCCTTGCGGTGCTTGGAGAGCCGCTTCTCGGTGATGTAGGAGAGGAACGTGGGGATCTCCGCGCCGCCTGCCGGGATCGCCCCGAAGGGGAAGCCGATGAGCGGTCCGCGCAGCCACGGCTTCCAGGTGCGCCGCAGCTCGTCGCGGCCCAGCCACGGGCGGCCCACCGGGATGGAGGTACCGGGGTCGCGCCGCAGGTGCGCGGCGACCCACAGGGCCTCGCCGATGGCGAAGAGGCCGACCGCGACGATCACGACGTCGATGCCGTCCGAGAGCTGCAGGCTGCCGAAGGTCAGCCGCTGCTGGCCGGTCATCTGGTCCAGGCCGACCAGCCCCAGGGTGAGGCCGATCAGCAGGGAGGCGAAGCCGCGGACGCGGGAGGAGCCGAGGACGGAGGTGACGGCGATGAAGGCCATCACCATGATGGCGAAGTAGTCGGGGGCGCCGATGTCCACCGCCAGGCTCGCCACGGTCGGGGCGAGCAGGACGAGGAGGACGGTGCCGATCATGCCGCCCGCGAAGTGTCCGACGGCCGCGGCGGCCAGGGCCTGGGAGCCGCGTCCGGCCTTGGCCATCGGGTTGCCTTCGATGGCGGCGATCACCGCCGCGCTCTCACCGGGGGTGTTGAGCAGGATGGAGGTCGTCGAGCCGCCGAACATCCCGCCGTAGTAGATCCCGGCGAACATGATGAACGCGGCGGTCGGGTCGAGGCCGTAGGTGACGGGCAGCAGCAGTGCGACGGCCATCGCGGGACCGATGCCCGGCAGGACGCCGATGGCGGTGCCCAGCAGCACGCCCACGGCGGCCCACAGCAGGTTGAGCGGGGTCAGCGCGGTGCCGAAGCCGTCGATCAGGGAGTTGACGGAATCCATGGTCACATCACTCCCATCAGTGGTCCGCCCGGCAGATGGACGCCGAGGAGGAGGTGGAAGACGGTGTAGGTGAGCAGCGAGAGCCCGGCGGCGATCAGCGGATCGCGGGTGAGGGCATGGCGGCGGCTGCCCAGCGTGAAGGCCGAGCCCCAGAAGAGCAGGGCGCCGGCGAGGGGGAAGCCGAGCGGCTCGATCAGTGCGGCGAAGGCCAGGAAGACTCCGGCGAGGAGCGTGACGGTACGCCAGTCGCCCGGCTCGTCGTCCTCCGCGCCGACCGCGCCGACCGGGTCGACCCCGCCGACCGCGCCGACCGGGTCGACCCCGCCGACCGCGCCGACGTCCGTTCTGTCCTCCGCGTCCGGCTGCGGGGCCCGTGGGCTCCCCTGCGCCGGTACCGCGGCTTCCTCGCTCCCCTGCGCCGGGTGCGGGGTCTCCGCGTCCCCGGGCTCCGGGAGCGTCGTCGCCCCACCCTCGGCCGTACCGTCTTCGGCGGTGCCGCGCAGGACGTCGACGGTGAGCACGACTGAGACGACCAGCAGGGCCGTCCCGACGACGAGGGGGACCGTGCGGGGGCCGACCGGGCCGCGTGCCGAGGCGACGGTGTCCATGGTGAGCGCATCGCTCAGCACGAGGACGCCGACGGCCAGCAGCAGGGCGCACAGACCGAGTTCGGAGTAGTCGCGGCGCCGTGCGGCACCGGAGCCGGTTCGTGCTCCCTCGCCCTGTCGGTCTGCCCGCGGGCTGCGCGGCAGGCGGGGGAGTCGGGTGCCGTTCGCGTTGCTCACTGCCCCAGCTCCTTCAGGACGGAGTTCACGCGCTCGTCCTCGCGCTTGAGGAAGCGGCCGTACTTGTCGCCGGGCAGCCAGGCGTCTTCCCAGCCGTTGGTCCGCAGCGACTTGCGCCACTGCTCGGAGCGCCGCAACTCGCGCAGGAACCGGACGAGTTTGTCCCGTTGGGCTTCGGAGAGTCCGGGCGGCGCCATCATGCCGCGCCAGTTGGTGAACTCCACGTCGACGCCGGACTCCTTGAGAGTGGGCGCGTCGAAGCCCTCGGCCCGCTTCGGGCCGGTGACGGCGAGCAGCCGCAGCTCGCCGGATTCGATCTGGTCGCGGTATTCGCCCAGGCCGGAGACGCCGAAGGCGACTTTGCCGCCCAGTACGGAGGCCAGCAGCTCGCCGCCGCCGTCGAACGGCACGTAGTTGACCTCCTGGGTCCTGATCCCCGCCGCGCGGGCCATCAGCATCGGTGCGAGGTGGTCGGGGCCGCCTGGTGAGGACCCGCCGCCGACCGGCATGGCGCCCGGGTGCTTCTTCCAGTCGGCCAGCAGCTGGCGGAACGTCTTGTATTTGGAGTTCTTGGCGACGACCACGATGTCGGGCTCCTCCGTGAGCCGGGCGACGGGCGTCGCGTCGGCGAGGGTCGAGGGTGCGTCGTTGGTGTGGACGGCACCGACCACACCGAGGCCCATGGACATCGTCAGCTTGCCGTTGCCGCGCTCGTTGACGAGCCGGCTGAGGCCGACGGTGCCGCCGGCGCCGGGCAGGTTGTAGACCTCGATGTTGTGGTTGAGGCCGGCGTCCTCGGCGTTCTTGGCCGCCGTACGCGCGGTGATGTCGTAGCCGCCGCCGGGGGTGTTGGGCACCATGAAGCGCAGACCGGGGATGTTCGTGCCGCCCGAGGTGCCGCTGCCGGAAGTGATCAGCGGGGGTACGAGCAGCACGACCGCCGCGGCGGCCAGGGGGGAGAGCAGGGCGCGCGAGCGCACGCGGAACACCGCCTTTCCGAGGCAGTCCGGGGGGACGGGGGGAAGGCCCACATGCTGCCCGGGCGGCGGGGCGGTGTCTGCCCTCGTACAGCAAGAAAAGTATTGGTCGTTGTGGTCGTTGTGGTCCCGCTTCCGTGGCGCTCGGAGCAGGGCGCCGTCCGGGCACCGGAGGGCGGTGCGCGGGGGCGGTGCGTGGCCGGACGCCCGGTGGCTCTTCCGGCCCGGAGCCGCGGCGGAAGCCGGCCGGGGGCCGGGGGCTCAGCGCAGGTCTTCGGCGGGAGGCAGGGCCGCGTCGAGGGCGTCCACGGAGGGGTACCGGGGCAGGGACCGGCCCAGTTCCAGCCGCCGCAGCAGTCTGCCGACCGGCAGCTGCCCGCAGAGCAGCACCAGCCAGCCCTCCCGGGCGAGCGCGGTCGAGCGGGCCCGCAGCAGGACGCGGAGCACTGAGCAGTCCAGGAACGTCACGTCCCGCATGTCCAGGACCACCCGGGGCGGCGCGGTCTCCGAGAGGGCCCGGACCAGGTCGCTCTCCAGCTCGGGCAGCGTCGCGATGTCCAGTTCGCCCCTCGCGCGTACGGTCCGGAACCGGGCGGAGCCCGGGGTGTCGGAGCGCGGAACGGCGACCATCGAAGACCCCTTCCACTGACGGTCGGTACGGAGGGTTGGGCGGATCGGGCGGGTGGTGCGGCGACAGGACAAGGGGAGACGGGAGCGAGGAGCGAGGGGGGGTGGTGGAGCGACGTGGGCGCCGATCGGGCCGTGCGCGCGACGCGACCGGCGGTACGGCCGTTCGGCCGGGTCCGAGGCCGAACATGTGCACTCTAAACATGTCCTGGGGCCGCTGAGGCACGAGTGCGGACACCGAACCCCTCAGTGCCTCGATCTCACCCGTCCGAGTGACAGCAGAGTCCTGCGGAGCCGCGAGGGGCGCATGGAGGGCGCATGGCGGACGCACCGCCGGGGCAGGGCTGAGGAATGCGACGCGAGGCGGGAGACGAGGCACGCGCGACAGCGGAGGCACTGGCAGCGCACTACGGACTTGAGCCGCTGCCACGCGAGGGCGGCCGGTTCCGACGGCTGTGGGCGGGACCCGAACGCGGCGACGGCCGGCCGGAGGGCTCCGCGATCGTGATGCTGCTGACCGGCGCCCCGGACGACTACTGCGCGCTGCACCGGCTGCCCTCCGACGAGGTGTGGCACCACTATCTGGGCTCCCCGCTGGAGTTGCTGCTGCTCGGGCCCGAGGGCATGGTACGGACACCGGTGCTCGGGTCCGACGTGCTGGGTGCGGGACACCATGTGCAGTTCACGGTGCCCGCCGGTACCTGGATGGGGGCGCGGGTCGCCCGGCACGGCACGGGCGAGCCGGTACCGGGCGAGCCGGGGCCCGGCGAGCCGCGGGGCCGGGCGGGTGCGTGGACGCTGTTCGGCTGCACGATGGCCCCCGGCTACACCGACGCGGACTACGAGCACGGCGACGCGGAGGCGCTGGTCCGCGCGTACCCCGAGCACGCGGGGCTGATCCGGGAGCTGGCCCGATGAACGCGGCGGCGGGGCGCACGGTGCTGGTGACGGGCGCCTCCGGCGGCATCGGGCGCGGCATCGCCCTGCGGTTCGCGGCGGCGGGCGCACCGGTGGCGGTGCACTACCGCGGTGATCCGGAGGGGGCCCGCGCGACTGTCGCCGCGATCGAGCGGGACGGCGGCGCAGCGCTGGCCCTGCACGGTGAACTGACCACGCAGGAGGGCTGCCGTGCCGTGGTCGCCGAGGCGGCCGGGTGGCGCGCTGCGGGGCTCGGCGCGCTGGTCAACAACGCGGGGGTGCAGCCCGTGCGGGAGCTGGCCGGGATGGCCGTGGAGGAGTGGCGCGCGGTCGTCGACACCAACCTCTCCAGCGTCTTCTGCTGCACCCAGGCGGCGGCTCCGCTGCTGGCGGAGCGCGGCGCCGGCAGCATCACGCACGTCGCCTCCGTCGAGGCGGCGCAGCCCGCGCCGGGGCACGCGCACTACGCCGCGTCCAAGGCCGCGATCGTCGCGCACGCCCGGGCCGCCGCGCTGGAGTACGGGCCGCTCGGGGTGCGGGTGAACACCGTCTCGCCCGGGCTGGTGGCGCGGGACGGCATCGAGGAGCAGTGGCCCGAGGGCGTGCGGCGCTGGCGCGCGGCAGCGCCGGACGGGCGGCTGGGCACCGCGGAGGACGTGGGGGACGCGTGCGTGTTCCTCGCCTCGCCGCGGGCCCGCTGGATCAACGGGCACGATCTCGTGCTGGACGGCGGGGTGTCGGCCCGGCCCTCGTGGTGACCTCGCCCTCGTGGTGACCCGGCCCCCTTGGTGCCTGGCCGACACGCCCGGACCCGGTCCCGGTGATGACCTGGCCGGCACCCCGCCTACGGTCGCGGAGCGCGGAGCGCCGGGTGAGCGCCCCAGGTCGGCTCAGTCGGCGGGCCGTGCGGCCTGCGCTCCGACATAGTCGCGCAGGTGCAGCGCCGTCAGGGTGCCGCCCTTGGCGACGAGTTCGGCGGGCGATCCGGTGAACAGCACCTCCCCGCCGTCGTGCCCGCCGCCAGGACCGAGGTCGATGATCCAGTCCGCGTGGGCCATCACCGCCTGGTGGTGCTCGATGACGACGACCGAGTTGCCGTCCTCGACCAGCCGGTCCAGCAGCGCCAGCAGTTGGTCGACGTCGGCCATGTGCAGCCCCGTCGTCGGCTCGTCCAGGACGTAGGTCGCGGCCTTCTCCGCCATGTGGATGGCCAGCTTCAGCCGCTGGCGCTCGCCGCCGGACAGCGTGTTGAGCGGCTGCCCCAGCCGCAGGTAGCTCAGGCCGACGTCCCCGAGACGGCCCAGGATCGTGGCGGCCTGCCCGGTGGGGAAGAACGCGGCAGCCTCGGCCACCGACATGCCCAGCACTTCGCTGATGTTCTTGCCGCGCAGCGTGTACTCCAGCACCGCCGGGGTGAAGCGCTTGCCCTCGCACTTCTCGCACACCGAGGAGACGCCGGCCATCATCGCCAGATCGGTCCAGACGAGGCCGATGCCGTTGCAGTTCGGGCAGGCGCCCGCCGAGTTGGCCGAGAACAGTGCCGGCTTGACGCCGTTGGCCTTGGCGAAGGCCGTGCGGATGGGCCCGAGCAGCCCGGTGTAGGTGGCCGGATTGCTGCGGCGGGAGCCGCGGATGGGGGACTGGTCGGCCACCCGTACGCCGTCCCGCCCGGAGAGGTAGCCGTGGATCAGGGAGCTCTTGCCGGACCCCGCCACGCCCGTGACGACGGTGAGGACGCCCAGCGGGATGTCCACGTCGACGTTCTTGAGGTTGTGCAGATCCGCTCCGGTGATCCGGACCGCGCCCTTGGGCTCACGGACGGTCTCGCGCAGCCGGGCGCGGTGGTGGAGATGGCGGCCGGTGAGCGTCCCGGAGGCGCGCAGCCCGGGCACGTCACCCTCGTAGCAGATCCGGCCGCCCTCGGTGCCCGCGCCGGGACCGAGGTCGACGACGTGGTCGGCGACGGCGACGACCTCCGGCTTGTGCTCGACCACCAGGACGGTGTTGCCCTTGTCGCGCAGGAGCAGCAGCAGTTCGTTCATCCGCTGGATGTCGTGCGGGTGCAGGCCGATGGTGGGCTCGTCGAAGACGTAGGTGACGTCGGTGAGGCTGGAGCCGAGGTGGCGCACCATCTTGACCCGCTGCGCCTCGCCGCCGGAGAGGGTCCCGGCCGGGCGGTCCAGACTCAGATAGCCCAGTCCGATGTCGACCAGGGAGTCGAGCGTCTGGCAGAGCGCGTCGCGCAGCGGCGCCACATTGGCCTGTCCTCCGCTCGCCGCGTGCTGCTCCCCTTCCCCGGAGTCCCCGGAGTCCCCGGAGTCCCCGGAGTCCCCGGAGTCCCCGGAGTCCCCGGAGTCCCCGGAGTCCCCGGAGTCCCCGGACTCCCGGCCATCCCCGGACGGCGGCCGGGAGTCCGGGGCGGTGCCGGCCAGCCCGCGCACGAACGGGGCGAGGTCGCTGATCTGCATCGCGGCGCAGTCGGCGATGTTCCGCCCGCCGATCCGGGACGAGAGCGCCGCCTGGCTGAGTCGGCTGCCGCCGCACGCCGGGCAGTCGGTGTAGACGACGGCCCGGTCGACGAACTCCCGTATGTGGGACTGCAGTGCCTCCCGGTCCTTGGACAGGTAGGTGCGCCGGATGCGGGCGACCACACCCTCGTAGGTGAGATTGGAGGTGCCGACCTTGACCTTCGTCATCGGCTTGTACAGCAGTGCGTCCCACTCCTGCGGGGTGAAGTCGCGCACCTTCTTGTCCGGGTCGAAGAATCCGGAGTTGACGACCACCTGCCAGAACCAGCTGTCCACCGCGAACCCCGGTGCGGTGATCGCTCCGTCGCGTACGGACAGCCCGGTGTCGACGAGCTGCCCGGTGTCGACGGTCGTGGCCCGGCCCAGTCCCTCGCACTCGGCGCACATGCCCTCGGTGCTGTTGAAGCTGAACGCGGTCGCGGGGCCGACGTAGGGGGTGCCCAGGCGGCTGAAGAGGATCCGCAGCATCGTGTAGGCGTCGGTGGCGGTGCCCACGGTGGAGCGGGAGTTGGCCCCCATCCGCTCCTGGTCGACGACGATCGCGGCGCTCAGGTTGCGCAGGCTGTCCACGTCGGGGCGGCCCAGGCTCGGCATGAACGACTGGACGAACGCCGTGTACGTCTCGTTGATCAGCCGCTGCGACTCCGCCGCGACCGTTCCGAAGACGAGCGAGGACTTCCCCGACCCGGAGACTCCGGTGAAGACTGTCAGCCTGCGCTTGGGCAGGTCGAGGGAGACGTCCGCGAGGTTGTTCTCGCGCGCTCCGCGCACTTCGATGACTGAGTGGCTGTCGGCGGGCGTCAGCGGTGTGTTCTGGGCCGGCATCCTTGTTCTCCTAGGTTCCCGGCCGGCGACCCGCGCCGGCCGGCGCAACGGAAGTGCTCGACCGGCCAGCCTAGGGAACGGGTGTGACAATCGGTGCGGCTCGCCGGCCGGTCAGCGCCGGCTCGCCAGCGGTCGGCCGCGGGCTCACCAGCCGGTCAGCAGCAGGTGGTTGACCGCCAGCGCGGTCGCCGCCTGCGCCGCCAGCCAGTACCGCGCGCCCCGCCGCGGCAGCAGCGCCGCCGCGGGCAGCAGCCAGGTGAGGAAGGGCAGCCAGATCCGCTCGGTCTCGGCCTTGCTCATGCCGGACAGGTCGGCGACGGCGATCGTCAGCACCGCGGCGGCCACCACCGCCGCGAGCCGTGCCCGGCTGTCCGGACCGGCCGCCGCGAGCTCGCCGTCCGGCTGCCGGGCCCGCAGCCGTACGGCGGCCCGCCGCCCGATCCGCGCGGTCGACACCAGCGCACGCCGCGCCCCGGCGACCGCAGCGGGTCCGGCAGCGGTGACGGCGCAGGCGAGATTGCCCCACACCCAGTAGCTGAACGGCCTGATGCGTGCGGCCCCTTCGTAGTAGCGCTCGGTCAGCAGCCGGTAGCCCTCCCACCAGTTGAAGCCCGCGAGGGTGAAGGCGGCCGCCACCACGGCGACCCCGGCCAGCACCCATGGCAGGGGCCGCAGGGTGCGGGACAGGGCGAGCACGGTCAGGCCGAGCAGGGCGCACAGGGTCAGTCCGTACGACAGGTAGCAGGTGAGCCCGAACAGCAGCCCGGCGGCGAACGCGACGGCGCGCGGCGCGCGGACCGCGCCGGCACCCGAGCGGGCGGCCAGGGCGAGGAGGGCCAGCGCCCAGGCGGCCACCGCGGTGAAGTAGCCGTCAGCGGAGACCCCCACCCACACGGCGGTGGGCGCCAGGACGAGGAACGGTGCCGCGCTGCGGGCGTGCTCCTCGTCCGTGAGCGCGCGCAGGGCCACCAGGACGGCGGCCGCGGCGGACGCGCCGACGGTGATGACCCAGGTGGAGGCCCACGGGCCGCCGCCGAGCCCCACCCGGTCGAGTCCGACGAAGGTGAGCACCGCGGCGGGCGGGTGGCCCGCCACATGGGGCACCCAGTTGTCCGGGGAGTGCAGCAGGATGTGGTCGGTGAAGGTGCGCAGCGCGGCACCGGCGTCCGCGAACCGGTCGATCTCCTGGAGGTACTCGTAGGCGGACGTCAGTTGGTTCTCCACGCCCCGGTGCCAGCCGTCCACCATCGCCAGCGACCAGATCCACGCCATGGACGCGAGCCAGACCGCGGGCAGCAGCCGCCGCCACCGCAGCCGTGCGGCCAGCGCGGGCCCGTAGCCCAGCACGGCTCCGGCCACCAGCAGCGCGGCCGGCGTACCCGGGCCCACGTGCGGTTCCAGGTGGGCGTAGTAGGGCGGCCAGTGGACCCGCAGGGTGCCGTGTTCCCGCTCGATGGCGCCGCCGATGACGACGGCAGCGGTCACCAGTGCCCCGGCCGCCGCCACGACGGCCAGGTCGGGGCGCAGCCCGCGCGGCCACGCCCCGGGGCCCCGCCACCGGGAGCGGGTGCGCGGGACGGTGCCGGCCCCGCGCTGGTGCGGGGCCCGGGCGCCGCCGGGCGCGCGCGCCCCCGGGGCGTGCGTTGTGCGCCCCTGCTGGTGGTCGGGCGCGTCCGGGGCTCCGGGTGCGGATCCGGCCTCGGCGCTGTCCGGGCGGGTGGAGGAGGGTTCGGCAGCCACAGGGGCACGTTAGGCCGCGCGGGGCCGTGCGGGGGCCACCAGGGGAGGATGTCAGCGTTTCGTCATGGGTTCCGGGCCCCCGCGGAGCCGTCCGTGCGCATACGGTCGCCGCATGGGCGACCACCGCACCCTTCGACCACCCCCGTCCCCCCGGCTCCCCACCGATCCCCGCTTCTGGCGCAGCCCGCTGCGCGGCCCCTGGCTGACGGCGCTGCTCGGCGTCGTGCTGCTGCTCGGCATCACCGTGCTGTTCGTCACCGGGCTGCTGTCGTACGCGGCCTACAACCCGGACCTGGCCGCCCCCAACGACCGGACACCGGACCGCGGGCTGCTGGGGTTCTACCTGTTCGCCTGGCCGACCGATCCCTACTGGCTCTACCGGCTCACCCAGGGAGTGCACGTCACACTCGGTGTGGTGCTCGTCCCCGTGCTGCTGGCGAAGCTCTGGTCGGTCGTCCCCAAGCTGTTCACCCTGCCGCCGGCGCGTTCGGCGGCGCACGCGCTGGAGCGGATCTCGCTGCTCCTGCTCGTGGGAGGCGTCCTGTTCGAGTTCGTCACGGGGCTGCTGAACGTCCAGCTCGATTACCTGTTCCCCGGCTCGTTCTACCCGCTGCACTTCTACGGTGCCTGGGTGTTCATCTCCGCTTTCGTGGTGCACGTCGTCCTGCGGCTGCCGAAGGCACTCCAGGCGCTGCGGAACGGGGCACCGCGCGACTTCGCCTCCGGCGGCGCCGGACGGGCCGGGCGTGAGGAGCGCGCGGCCCGCCGGTACGAAGCGGCCGCCGAGCGGGCCGGTACCAAGGAGCCCGGGCCGGGCGAGGCCGAGGCCGAGGAGCGCGCCGCCGCCGACGAGTCCGGCGGAGCGGAGGAGCGGACCGCCGCCGGGGAGTACGACGAGGGCGGGGAGCAGGACGGCCCCGAGGAGTACCACCGGCCCGGCGGGCGGGCCGCGGGCGGGACGCCCGAGCGCGCCCATCCGGGAGCACGTGAGCCGGACCTGGACACCGGGCTGGTCGCGCCCCGTCCGGCGGCGCCGACCCTGACGCGGCGCGGCGCGCTCGCTGCGGTGGGCGGCGGATCCGTGCTGCTGCTGGCGGTGACCGTCGGCCAGAACTTCGACGGACTGCCCCGCCGCACCGCCCTGCTGGCGCCGCACGGCGGGCCGGAGCCGGGGACCGGCGCGAACGCCTTCCAGATCAACAAGACGGCTGCCGCCGTCGGCGTCACCGACGCGGAGACCGGAGCGGGCTGGCGGCTGACCCTGGAGCGCCCGGGCGGACGCACGCAGCGCCTCTCGCGGGCCGATCTGTTGGCCATGCCGCAGCACACCGCCGCGCTGCCGATCGCCTGCGTGGAGGGCTGGTCGACCTCCGACCAGCACTGGAGCGGCGTGCGGCTGCGCGACCTGGCGGAGTTGGCCGGGTTCGACCCCCGGGACGGAATGCCCGGGGTGTTCGTCGCCTCCCTGCAACGCTCCGGCGCCTTCCGGCACGCCGCGCTGCGGGACAACCAGGTGCGCGACCCGCGGTCCCTGCTGGCGCTGCGCGTGGGTGGTGAGGATCTCTCCCTCGACCACGGCTACCCGGCGCGCGTCATCGTTCCGGCCGCGCCCGGGGTGCACAACACCAAGTGGGTGCAGCGGCTGGCGTTCGGAGCGGACCGATGAGCGGCGGCCCCGAGGAAGCCGCCGCGGGCGGCGAGGCGGACGGCCGGGCGGGTGCCGGGGCGGAGGCCGCCCGGGAGCCGGGAGCAGGGCCGAAGCCGGGAGCAGACCCGGAGCCCGGAGCGGACCGGGAGCCGGGAGCCGCTCGGCAGCCGGGAGCCGCCGGGCTGCGCCGACTGCTGGGCAGCCCGTTCCAGATCGTCCTGCTGCTGGCCTCGTTCGTGCTCGCCGGATACGCGGGCGCACGCTTCCTGGCGGACGACTGGCTCGGGGTCGCGGTCTGGTTCGTGGGCGCGGCGCTGCTGCACGACCTGGTGCTGGTGCCGCTGTACTCGCTGGCCGACCGGGTGCCCCGGCTCGCCGGACGGTACGTCAACCACCTGCGGATCCCGGCCCTGCTCTCCCTCCTGCTGCTGCTGGTCTGGTTCCCGCTGATCACCGGACCGGCCGACCGGTACGCGGGACTCACCGGACGGCCGGACGGCAACAACGGCTACGCGCTGCACTGGCTGTGGCTGACCCTCGGCCTGTTCGCCGTCTCGGGACTGTGGCTGGCCGCGCGGACCCTGCGCGGCCGCCGGGACCGGCAGCCGGCCCCTCAGGGGCGCCGCAGCGCGACGAACGAGCGCCCGCCGGACTCCCACTGACCCGCGGTCGTCCACCCGGCGGGCGCCGCGTACCGCAGCAGGGCCGCGGTGCCCAGCCGGGCCCAGGGGAACGGCCGGCCGCTGCCGGGCTGCGCGTGGTGCACGCCGCGCCCGTCGTCGATGCGCACCTGGGCCCGCTCGTCCACGTCCAGGGGCGAGGTCTCGGCCAGCAGCAGCCCGTCCGGCGCCAGGAGCCGGGCGCAGCGCTCCAGCAGCGCCTCGGGGGCGCCGCCGATGCCGAGGTTGCCGTCCATCAGCAGCACGCTGCCCCACCGGCCCTCCCCGGGCAGTGGTTCGAAGACCGAGCGGTGCAGCGCGGTACCGCCGAGACCGACGGTGCGGGCGACCGCCTCCGGGCTCACGTCGATGCCCAGCACCCGGTGGCCGAGCGAGGAGAGGGCCGCCACCAGCCTGCCGGGTCCGCACCCCACGTCCAGCACCGCGCCCTCGCAGCGGCGCAGCACCGACATGTCGGCGGAGTCCGCGCTCGCGCACCAGCGCTCCACCTCCAGCGGCAGCAGCCAGCCGTCGCTGCGCCGCAGGAAGAGCGGGCCGCGGCCGCTGCGGAGCGCGTCCGCGTACGGGTCGGCGCCCCACGGGGTGCCCGGGGCGTCCTTCTTCTCGGGTGCCGCAGCGGTGCCCGCCGGGGCCGCCGCGTCCGCGGGTGCCGCCTGGTGCGGGGGCGTGGCGCGTGTGGTGGCCGTCATGGGGCGGCCGTCCGGTGCGGCGCGGCCTCTTCCGGGGACCGGCCCGCGGGGATGCCGGTGCGGTAGGGCCGCAGTTCCGGTACCGCCGCCACGGCGGCCGCGAATCGGCTGCCCGGGGCCTCGGCGGCGACCCGCACCGCGTCCTCGGCGGTGTCCACGTCGCGCAGCGCGGGCAGTCGGCGTACCCGCAGCCCCTCCTGGGCGAGCCGGTCGAGTTGTGCCTGCCCGGTCGTGGCCGTGGACATCGGAACCCCGCGCAGCAGTGCGGGATCCGGGCGGGCCAGCCCCAGCGTCCAGAAGCCGCCGTCCAGCGCGGGCCCGAACCAGGCGTCGCACTCCCGCCAGCCGTCCGGGCCGAGCGCGGGTTCCAGCAGTGCGGGTGTCACCTGCGGGGTGTCCATCCCCACGAGCAGCGCCGGGCCGGTGCCCGCTGCGGCGAACGCCGCGGCCAGCCGCTCGTCCAGGCCGCCGGAGCACTGCGGCACGACGTCGAACCCGGGCGGCAGCCACTCGCCGGGCTGTCCGGACAGCACCAGCATCCGGCGCGCGGCGGGCATGGCTCGCACGGCTTCCAGCGTGTCGTGGAGCGCGGCCGCAGCCAGCCGGGCCGCCTGCTGCGGGGTGCACGGCGGGCACAGCCGCGTCTTGGCCCGCCCGGGCAGCGGCTCCTTGGCGATGACGAGCAGGGTGGTGGTTCCCTCCGGGGAGGTTCCTTCCGGAGTGGCTCCTGCCGGGGCGGCTCCTGATGTGGTGGCTCCCTCCGGGGTGGTTCCCTCGGCGGGACGGGACGGCGTCGTCATCGGGCAGCCTCCTGTTCGGTGACGGGCGGCTCCTGGAGCACCGCCCGCATGTCGCGTACCGCGTGCCAGGTGCCCCGCCAGGTGCCGGTCACCTTGGACTTGCCGGTGCGCGGGCGGTAGGGCACGTCGCGCTCCTCGATGCGCCACCCGGCGTCCGCCGCCCGCACGACCATCTGGAGTGGGTATCCGCTGCGCCGGTCCGTCAGTCCGAGCGCCAGCAGCGCTTCGCGGCGGGCCGCGCGCAGCGGGCCCAGATCGTGCAGCCGTACGCCGGTGCGCGCGTGCAGCATCCGGGAGAGCGCGAGGTTGCCCGCGCGGGCGTGCGCGGGCCACGCACCGCGCGTCTGCGGGCGCCTGCGGCCCAGGACGAGGTCGCTGCGGCCCTCCCGCACCGCCTCCACGAACGGCACCAGGAGGGCGGGGTCGAGCGAGGCGTCGCAGTCGCAGAAGCAGACGATGTCCGCCTCGGCGGCCGTCAGCCCCGCGTGGCAGGCGGCGCCGAAGCCGCGCCGGGACTCGGAGACGACGGTCGCGCCCAGTCCGCGTGCCGTGGCCGCCGAGTCGTCCGTGGAGCCGTTGTCGACGACGATCGCGCGCCAGCCCGGGGGGATCCGCTCCAGCACCCAGGGCAGCGCCTCTTCCTCGTCGAGGCAGGGGAGTACGACATCGACACCGGGCACGGGCACGGCCTCCTTCGGACGGGGTTCGATCACGCTCCGCACACCCTACGGAGCCAAAAGCGACATTCCAGACTTCGCGTTCTTACGAAACACGGACATCGCCCCGGCCGCCGCCGACCCGCCTCCCGCGCTCCGGCGTCCGATGCGACCCTGAGGCCATGCAGCCACCACCCGCCGGGCGTGTCCTGGTCGTCGACGACGACCCCACCGTCGCCGAGGTCGTCACCGGGTACCTCCAGCGCGCCGGATACGCCGTCGACCGCGCGGAGACCGGCCCGGACGCGCTGGAGCGCGCCGCGGCCCGGTGGCCGGACCTGGTCGTGCTCGACCTGATGCTGCCCGGCATGGACGGCCTGGAGGTCTGCCGCCAACTCCGCGGCAGGGGACCCGTGCCCGTCATCATGCTCACGGCACTCGGTGACGAGGGCGACCGGGTGCTGGGCCTGGAGGTCGGCGCCGACGACTACGTCACCAAGCCGTTCAGCCCCCGCGAGCTGGTGCTGCGCGTCGAGTCCGTGCTGCGCCGCAGCCGCCGCGCCGAAGAGGCCCCCAGGCCCGCCTCGGTGCTGCGCGCCGGAGGGCTGGCCGTCGACCCCCTCGCCCGGCGCGCCTGCCGGGACGGCACCGAGCTCTCGCTCACCGTGCGCGAGTTCGACCTGCTGGCCCACCTGCTGCGGCACCCCGCCCGCGCGTTCTCCCGCGAGGAGCTGATGCGCGAGGTGTGGGGCTGGGCCTTCGGCGACCTCTCGACGGTCACCGTCCACGTACGCCGACTGCGCGCCAAGATCGAGGACGATCCCGCGCAGCCCCGGCTGATCCAGACCGTGTGGGGGGTCGGCTACCGGTTCGACCCGGGCGCCGGCGCGCAGGAGGACTGAACCACCGTGCACGACATGCTGCTCATCGCCCTGTTCGCCTTCCTGGGGGCCGCCGCGGCCGGACTGCTGGGCGCCCTGGCGCTGCGCGCCCTGCGGCACCGCTCGCTCGCCGTGTCCCTGACGGTCGTCTCCACCGTCGCCGTGACCGCCATGCTCTCCGGGACGCTGGCCGTGGCCTGGGCCATGTTCCTCTCCCGGCACGACCTGTTCGTCATCACCACGGTCGTCGCCATGGCGGCCGTCGTCTCGCTGGCGACCGCGCTGCTGCTGGGTCGCTGGGTGGCGTCCCGCAGCCACGCCCTCACCCGCGCGGCGCGGTCCTTCGGGGACGGCGGCAGCTTCCCGGCGCCCGGCGCGGCCGAGGCGGACGACCCGGCCGAGTTCGCGGCCCTGACCCGGGAGCTGGCCGCCACCAGCGAGAAACTGGCCGCCTCCCGGGACCGCGAGCGGGCACTGGAGAGCTCCCGGCGGGAACTGGTCGCCTGGATCTCGCACGACCTGCGCACCCCGCTGGCCGGACTGCGCGCCATGTCCGAGGCGCTGGAGGACGGCATGGTGGAGGACACCGGACGCTGCCTGCGGCAGATCCGCACCGAGGTCGAACGGCTCAACTCCATGGTCGGCGACCTGTTCGAACTCTCCCGGATCCACGCGGGCGCGCTCGCCCTGACCACCCACCGGGTGACGTCCGCCGAACTCGTGTCGGAGGCGCTGGCGGGCGCCGACCCGCTGGCCCGGCAGAGCGGGGTCCGGCTGGTGGGCGACGCGCTGACCGACGTGCCGGTGGAGGTGGACCCGCGCGAGATGACCAGAGTGCTGGGGAACCTGCTCGTCAACGCCATCCGGCGCACTCCGGCCGACGGCACCGTCGCGGTGCATGTCCGCAGCGTCCAGGAGCAGGTCGTCCTCTCCGTCACGGACGGCTGCGGCGGCATCCCCGAGGAGGACCTGCCGCGCGTCTTCGACACCGGCTGGCGCGGCACCCACGCCCGCACGCCGCCGGGCGCCGGCCTGGGACTGGCCATCGTCCGCGGCATCGTCGAGGCCCACCGGGGCACGGCAGCCGTCCGCAACGTGACCGGCGGCTGCTGCTTCGAACTCACCCTGCCGACCGCCGGACCGGGCTGAGCCCGCGCCGAGCGGTCCGCCGGTGCACCGGAAGCACGCGAGGGGCCGGCTGGACCCGGCGGGTCGGCTGCTGTCGGCGGGTCGGCTGCTTCCGGTGGGCCGGCTGCTTCCGGTGGGCCGGTCGCCGCCGGTGGACCGGCCGGACGCTGCGGACCGGCGGGACCCGACGGTCCGGTTGCTCCCGGTGCT
This sequence comes from Streptomyces sp. NPDC006925, assembly GCF_042869575.1. Lineage (NCBI taxonomy): Bacteria > Bacillati > Actinomycetota > Actinomycetes > Kitasatosporales > Streptomycetaceae > Streptomyces > Streptomyces sp. NPDC006925. The sequence continues at coordinate 54,588 of NZ_JBIAGB010000022.1, read as the reverse complement.
CAGGCTGCATCCGGGGGACCGGCTGCACCCGGCGAATCGGCTGCATCCAGCGAAACGGCTGCATCCGGCGAATCGGCTGCATCCGGCGGCGCGGAAGCGGACACGGTGGCGCAACGGTCCGCTACGCCTGCCCCGAGGGCGCCCTCATGTCGGACGCCGCGAACTCCTTCATGCCCTCCGCGAAACCGATCTGCGCGCGCCATCCCAGCTCCCGCGCGGCCCGCTCGGAGGACGCCGTGATGTGCCGTACGTCGCCCAGCCGGAACTCGCCCGTCACCACCGGGTCGGGCCCGCCGTAGAACTCGGCCAGCGCGCTCGCCGTCTCGCCGATGGTGTGCGGGTCGCCGCTGCCGGTGTTGTACGCGGCGAAGGAACCCGGCGCCCGGCCCGCACCCGGCGTGCGCAGCGCCTCCAGCGCGGTGACGTTGGCAGCCGCGATGTCCCGCACATGGACGAAGTCCCGGCGCTGCGCCCCGTCCTCGTAGACGGTGGGCGCCACCCCGCGGGCGAGCGCCGAGCGGAAGAACGAGGCCACTCCCGCGTACGGCGTGTCGCAGGGCATCCCGGGCCCGTAGACGTTGTGGTAGCGCAGCGAGACCGCGGCCCCGTCGACGGCGCGGGCCCACGCCGCCGCCAGGTGCTCCTGGGCGAGCTTGGTGGTCGCGTAGGTGTTCCGCGGGTCCAGCGGCGCGTCCTCGCCGACCAGCCCGGGCCGTAGCGCCGCGCCGCAGTCGGGGCACGGCGGATCGAACCGCCCTGCACGCAGATCCGGCACGGCACGCGGCCCCGGCCGGACGCTCCCGTGCTGCGGGCAGGTGTAGCGGCCCTCCCCGTAGACGACCATCGAACCGGCCAGCACCAGCGCGCGCACCCCGGCCCGCTCCATCGCGGTCAGCAGCACCGCCGTGCCGAGGTCGTTGCAACTGACGTACTCCGGGGCGTCGGAGAAGTCCTTGCCCAGCCCGACCATCGCCGCCTGGTGGCACACCGCGTCCACGCCGTGCAGCGCCTCGGCGACGGCGTCCCGGTCGCGCACGTCGCCGCGCAGCTGCCGCACCCCGGGCGCGGTGGCGGGCGAGGCGGCATCCTCTCCGTGCGCCGACGGGAGCAGGGCGTCCAGGACGACCGCCTCGTGGCCCGCGTCGGTCAGGGCCTCCACGACGTGGGAACCGATGAATCCGGCACCGCCGGTGACAAGAACGCGCATACAGCCACGCTAGAGGCGTACGGGCGCCGCGCAACGGTACGCGGCACCGTGTCATCGCTCCGTAAGAACCCGATCCCCGCCGAGACCGGTCGTCAGCGCCCGATCCATGCGGATTGTCCTACCGTGCGTGCACTGCCGGGCCGTGCAGCCCTCGTCGGGCTCCGGGCCCGCGGATCGCACGCCGGACGCGGGGATTTCCGGTCCGGCGTGACGGTGTGTCCTTCGGCGGGGGCGCGCGTTCTTGGGGGCGGGCGCCGGGCAGGTGCTGGGCAGGAGCGGGCGCGTGCTCGTCGGCAGCGGGCGCGTGCGGCTGGACGGTGCGCGTTGGCTCGGGGTGCGCGCTTCCCGCCGGTATTGCGTGCTTCCCGCCGGGATTGTGTGCTACTCCGCCGGGATTGGTGCTCCCCGCCGGGAGTGTGCGGGGTCCGCGGGTGTGCCGCGGCGTCTTCGATCTCGGGCCGGGCCGGGCCGGACCGGGGCCCCTTCGGCTCAGCGGCCGGTGCGGAACGCCCCCGCACGGGCCGCTTCGTACGCCGCCAGCGCCGCCCGTTCGGCGGCTGCCCGGTCCAAGGGGGCGCCGGTGGTCAGCAGTTGGTAGTACAGCGGTGCGGAGACGGCGCGGATGACCTGCTCGGGGTCCGTGCCGGACGGTACCTCGCCCCGCTCGGCCGCCTGCCGCACGCAGGGCGCCCACTCCGCGATCCGGGCCGCGTAGAACCGGTGCAGGGCCTCGGCCGCCGGCGCGTCGCACGTGGCCGCGGCGATGACCGCCTTGAACAGGGCGCCCTGCCGGGGATCCGTCAGGGCGCGGCGCACCAGCGCGGCGTTGGCCTCCAGGTCTTCGAGGAGGGCGCCCGTCTCGGTGCGGGGTTCGGACTGCTCGGCCATGTCGTCGAGCAGATCCGCCAGCAGCGCGGTGACCGTCCCCCACCGCCGGTAGACCGTCGTCTTGCCCACTTCGGCGCGGCGGGCCACCTCGGCGAGGTCGAGGTGGGCGAAACCGTGCTCCGCGAGGGCGTCCCCGGCGGCGCGCAGCACCGCCTCGCGCACCCGCGCCGTGCGTCCCCCGGGCCTCACGGTGCCGGGTGAGGCGGCGGTTCCCGGGCCGGTCGTCCTCCGCCGGGCCCCCGGTTCAGGTGTCACAACGGGTCTCCAGTTCCCTTACGGCTCGCACGGGCCACCTTACTGGGCCTCGACCGAGCCGGAGCCCCCGTCCCGCTGCGCGCTGCCGCCCCGCCCGGTGCCTCCGCCGCTGCCCGGTGCCGCCGTCCGGTGCCGCTGTCCGCTTGGTGGTTTGCCGCCCTGCCGCCCTGCCGCCCTGCCGCCACCCCGGCTGCCCCGCCCTACCCCGCTTCACCACCCTGACCCGTCTGTCCCTCCCGTCCCGTCCGTCCCGCCTCCCGGGCCTGCCGCGCCGCCAGGAACTCGGCGAACGTGACGGTGCCGGTGGCCGACTCCGGGGCCAGATTGTGGCCCTGACGGAACGCGCGGGCCGTACGCCCCGGAAGGGGGAGGTCCAGCACGCGGCGGGTGCGTCCGGCCGACCGGAGAGTGAGCTCGGCGAGTTCGTGGGCCGTGTGCACCTGCGGCCCTCCCAGGTCCGGCAGCCGGCCGGCGGGCTCCCCGCGGACCGCCGTGGCGAGCCGGTGGGCGACCTCGGTGACCTCCACCGGCTGGAACCGGAATCCGGCCGGTGCGACGACGCCCGGCAGCCGCCGCTGCGCCGTGGTCAGCCAGGCCACGAGATCGTGGAACTGGGTCGCCCGCTGGAGGGTCCACGGCACCCCCGACTGTTCCAGCAGCCGCTCGGCGGCGAACTTGGCCTTGTAGTACGGGAAGGGGATCCGATCCACGCCCACGATGGAGATGTAGACCAGGTGCCGCACGCCCGCCTCGCGCGCCGCCTCGACCAGCCGCGAGAGCACTTTCACCTCCCGCCACGGATCGGTGGCGCAGTGCACGATCGCCCGGGCCCCGGAGACGGCCGCCGCCAGCCCGACCCCCTTGACCAGGTCGCAGACCGCCCACTCGCAGGGCCGCTCGTCGTACGCCCGGCGAGGGCGCCTGCTCATCACGCGTACCGGCGTACCGTCCGCCAGCAGTGTGTCCACGAGCGGGCGGCCGAGGGTGCCGGTGCCGCCGGTCACCAGTACGGGTCCGGTGGCGTGCGGGGTGCCGGATGCGGGGCCGGTCGGGTTCGGTGAAGGGGCCATGGGACTCGTTCCTCCGGGTTCGCGGGTGTGCCGTCACCCTGGAGACCGGACAGCGGCCCCGGACGTGACAACCCCGCCCCGGACGCGAGTCGCTCCCACCACCGGCCCGGGGACGGAACCTCGGTCCCGGGCCGCCGCGGACAGGTGCGCCCGGACGCGGCACGCCCGCAGCCGCGACGTACTCGCACAGGAGCCGCGGTCCCGGTCGATCCGGCCGCGGCCGTCAGCTCGGCGAATACGCCGCGAACTGCCGTGCCGCGAAGGCGATCTTGTCCGGACTCACACAGATCCGCAGCGCGGCTATCCGCTCCTCGGCCACCTCCAGCGTGACCACGCCCAGCAGTCCGCCCTCCGCGAGTGCGAGCAGCGCGGGCCCGCCGTTCACCTCGCACGGCACCAGAACGGCCGCTGCCGCGAACCGGGCCAGACCGCCCGCCAGATACCGCGCCACCTTCGCCCGGCCCAGGATCGGGCGCCGTGCGGTGCTGATCCGTCCGCCGCCGTCCGCGTACGAGACCACGTCCTCGGTCAGCAGCCGCTCCAACCGCCGGAGATCACCCTCGCGGGCGGCCGCGACGAATGTCTCCACCAGCCCCGTCCAGCGCTGCCGCACGGGTGCGCCGACGCCGGTCCCGCCGACCGCGGCCGTCGCGCCCGTCGTGTCCGTCGTGCCGTCGGCCTCCGTCGTGCCGGTCGCCCCGGTGCGCGCGGCGGGCGTATCGCGGCCGATCGCCTTCCTGGCCCGCCGGTGGAGCTGGCGCGAGTTGGCCTCCGAGGTCTCCAGCAGCTCCGCGATCTCCCGGTGCGGGTAGTCGAACGCCTCGCGCAGCACGAACACCGCGCGCTCCGGCGCCGTGAGCCGCTCCAGCAGGACGAGCAGCGCGAACGAGACCGAATCGCGCTGCTCGACCGTCTCCAGGGGGCCGAGCGGCGGCGATGCGGTCCGGGCCCCGGCGCCGCCGGCCCCCGCCACCGCGCCGACGGCTCCGTTCGCCGACGTCAGCACCGGCTCGGGCAGCCATGGGCCCACGTACTGCTCGCGGCGCATCCGGGCGGAGGCCAGCTCGTTGAGGCTGAGATTGGTGACGACCTTGGCCAGCCAGGCGCCCGGAGCCGCCACCGCGTGCCGGTCGGCGCGCTCCCAGCGCAGATACGCCTCCTGCACGAGATCCTCCGCCTCGGACGCCGAGCCCAGCATCCGGTAGGCGATCCCGAAGAGCCGCGCCCGATGCGCCTCGAACTCCACCGCCGTGTCCACCACGCGGTCCAGTGGACCACGCGGCCGACCGCGACCGCAGCTGCCGCCCGCCGGGCAGAGCGCTCCATCAGTCCGCAGATCCGCGCGGCGGCCCGGCTCAGCGGGGCGGAACTCGTCGGGTTCGACGCGCGCCTCAAGTCGCCGGACTCGCTCAAGCGCAAGGTCGCCACATCGATGGAGGAGAAGCCGGGCCGGACGGTGGAGAAGGCGCTCGCCAGGATCAACGACTCCGTCCGCTACACCCTGCAGTGGCCGGACGCCCGCTACACCCGCGGTGTCACCGTCGCGGCCACCACCCTGGCCGACTGGGGCAACTCGACGGTGAAGTGGTCCACCACCTGGGGCCGCGAGAAGGGCTACAAGGCCGTCAACTCGTCGTGGGCGGCGCCGCGGTCGGGCCACGTCTTCGAGGTCCAGTTCCACACCCCGGCCGGGAAGCAGGCCCAGTTGCGGACGCACAAGCTCTACGAGGAGCAGCGGCTGCCCAGCACCTCTCCGGCCCGGGCGCAGGAGCTGCAGCGCGAGCAGGACCGGATCTTCGCCGCCGTACCCGTCCCCGAGGGAGCGGCGGCCCTCCAGCCGCCGGCCGAGGTGGTCGCGCGGCCGGGCACTGCGGCGTCCGGCCGCGGCGCGGAGGTCACAGCTCCTGTGAGGTGAGCCACGGCCGGATCTGCCGACGGGCGTGGTGCAGCCGGGACTTGACGGTGCCCAGCGGGATGCCGAGGCGGTCGACGATCTCGGCGTAGTCCATCTGGCACACGTCGCGGTAGACCAGGGGAGCCACCAGGTGCGGGCTCTCCTGCTCCAGCCGCTCCAGTGCCTCCAGGAGGTCCACCCGGGAGCCCGCGATCACACTCGTCGTCCGCGGGTCCGGGCGCTGCTCCGGGGCGCTCGTCTGATGCGGGAGCGTCGGCTGCTCGACGGCGCGGCGCTTGAGTTCGCGGTACTTCTGGCGGGAGCAGTTGGCCACGATCGTGTGCAGCCAGGTGCTGAAGCGGCTGCGGCCCTGGAAGCGCTCGATGTGCCGGGACACCTGCAGCAGCACGTCCTGCGCGGCTTCTTCGGCGTCCTCGCGGAAGAGGAGGAAGCGGCCGCAATGCCGTACCACGTCGGGCCGGATGGCGCGCAGCAGCGCGTCGAGGGCCGCACTGTCCCCGGTCGCCGCGCGGGCCGCGAGGGCTTCGGTGTCGGCGGGCGCCGACGGGTCGACGGGCTCCGGTGTCGCTCCGGCGCCGGTCGGCTCAGGCTGCCCGGATGGCTGGTTCACGGCGTGGGAGGAGGACGGTGGGCACATCCAGGCATCATAAGGGGCATGCCTTCACCTGATCAGATCGGCCGCTACCGGGTCGACCGTCGTCTCGGCTCCGGTGCCTTCGCGGTCGTGTGGCTCGCACACGACGACCGTCTGGAGGCACCTGTCGCCGTCAAGGTGATGGCCGACAACTGGGCGCACAGAATGGATATCCGGGACCGTTTCCTGGCCGAGGCCCGACTGCTGCGCAAGGCGTCCTCGGGTGGCGTGGTCCAGGTCTTCGACGTGGGAGAGCTGGACGACGAACGCCCCTATTTCGTCATGGAGTACGCGGACCAGGGCACCGTCGCCGACCGGATGACGCTGGGCCCGCTGCCGGTGGCCGAGGCGGTCCGGCTCACCGCCGAGGCGGCGCGCGGCGCGGAGGCCCTGCACGAGGCCGGAGTGGTGCACCGCGATATCAAGCCATCCAATGTCCTGTTGACCAGCGGAGGAGTGCAGGGCCGGGAGCGGGTGCTGGTGGCCGATCTGGGCCTGGCCAAGAACCTCGCCCACGCGTCGGGACTGACCGTGGTCGCCGGGTCGGTCGGCTACATGGCGCCCGAACAGGCCGAACCCTTCGAGGGCATCGACGCCCGCGCGGACGTCTACAGCCTCGGGGCCGTGCTCTACCACCTGGTCTCGGGCGCGACGCCCGGAACGCCGGACCGGGTGATGCCGCTCGACGAACTGCGCCCCGGACTGCCGCCCGCGGTGGGAGCCGCCGTCGGGCGCGCGATGGAACCCGACCGCGAGCACCGCTGGCCGGCGGCGGCGGCGCTGGCGCGGGAGCTGGACCGGATCGCGGAGACGCTGGAGCACGCCGAGGACGAGTCGGCCGCGCCCGGTGCGGGGGAGCGGGAGTCCGCCCCGGACGCGGCGGCAGCAGGCCAGGACGGCCCCGGTACGCCGTCCTGGGCCTCCGCGAGCGGTATGCCGTCCACGGTGCGCCCGGCCACCTCGCAGGGGACCGCTCAGCCGGCGACTGTGGCGGCCGAGCCGCCCTCCCGGACGTCGGGAGCGGGAGTCGGCCATCCCTCCGCACCGGCGGGGCCCGAGGCGCCCTCCGCCGGGGCCGGGCCCGCCACCGCGGAGCCGGACCGTGCGGTACCCACCTCGTCGGAGCCGGACCGCGCCGAGCTCGCGTCGTCCGGGCCGACATCTGCGGGGCCGAAATCGGCGGGGCCCGGCTCGGCGGATCCGGCCACCGGGGAACCCGTTGCGGCGGATGCGGGACGCTCCGCCGCATCCGCAGGGCGCGCTCCGGAGAGCGCCCTGCCGGAGGGGCCGCCTGCCGGGAGCTCCTCTTCGGCGGGTTCCTCTTCGGCGGGTTCCTCTTCCGGGGGAGCCGCGCCCGGGATGTCCGCAGCCGGCGCACCTGGCTTCCGGGCGTCCGATCCCGCCGAGGGGCGCCCCTCAACGGGCGGCACGGCGTCCCCGCGGCCCGCGCGCCGCCGCCGGACGCGGGCGCTGGCCTTCGGGGCGGCCGTTGTCGTGCTGGCCGGGGTGGGAGTGGCGGCCACGGCGCTGGCCCCGGACCCCCAGCGGACGCCCTCGGCGGTGAAGGTGCGCGACACCAGCGGGCGGATCAGCGTGCGGGTCCCGGGCACATGGGCGCGGGAGTTCACCGACTCGGGCTGGAACCCCTCCTCGCTGGGGCTGTCGGCCGACCACGCGCCCGGACTGCTCGTCGCGGAGGACGTGCACGGATGGCAGGACCTCACCTCGAAGACCAGCGGAGTCTTCGTCGGCCTCGGTTCCGCGGAAGGCAAGGGCGGCGAGAGCGCGGACGGCGGGGACGGCGGGGACGGCGGGGACGGGGAGAGCGGCGCGGACAGTGCCGCGGAGGCACTGCCCGACAAGGTGGCCGGAATCAAGCACTCGGAGTGCGACTACGCGGGGAGCCGGACCTTCAACGGCGGAGGGTGGAGCGGGCGCATTCGTACGTGGTCCTCCTGCGCCTCCGGGTACTCGCTGGAGGAGATCGGCCTGAAGTCGACGAAGCAGGGGACGTCTCCGGTGTATGTGCAGATTCGCTGCGAGGAGGATTGTTCGGACAAGACGGACAAGGTGCTGGACAGTCTGCGCGTCAGCGCCGACGCCTCGTAGGACCGGTCCGCGGCAGGGGCGACCGGCGGCATGCCAGGGGCTCGGCAGAGGTCCGACGGGGGCGGCAGGGCCCGGCAGGGGCGGCGATACCGCGGCAGCCGGAAGGCAGCCGGAAAGCAGTCGGCCGCACGGCAGGAAGCCGCACGGCAAGTCGGCCGCTGCCGCGCCGGTTTCACCCCGTACGCCCCCTCGACCTCATGTGGCGCACGCGTTCCGGTTCGGACCCTCCCGTCGCGACCGGCCGCGAAAAAATCGCGGCCGGCCGTGAACTTTCCCGCGCAATGGGCCATCGAATGCTGTGTACGGCGCGAAAGCCCCGAGGCACGCTGGAGACGAGAACCGGCACGCACACGAGGCCGCGGGGAGGCCGAACGACCGCGCGACAGCATGACCAGGGAGTGACGGCAGCCATGACGAAGCGCCAGGACCCGACAACCGCGCAGCTCGCTACGACCCCGTCCGAGGCCGGAGTCCCGGCCCCCGGCGCACCGTGCGCCGCCCACCGCAGGCGGCGCCGGGTGACGCGCGTCGCCGCTGCCGCGACCGCGGTACTGGCTGCGGGCGCACTGGTGGTCGGCTGCGGCAAGGACCCCGAACCGGCTCCGGAGAAGGTCGGCGGTGACGCCGCCCCGGCCGGAAGCGACAAGTCCGGCGACTCCAAGGACGGGGACGGCAAGAACGGCAGCGAGGACACCGGCGGCAAGGACGACGGGAGCGGCTCGGACCCCTCGGCGTCGGGCTCCAAGGCGTCGGGTTCGTCCTCCGCGGACTCGTCGAGCAGCAGGAGCGGGTCGGGTTCGTCCTCCGGCTCCCGGTGCGGCACGGGCGACTTGAAGGCGTCGTTCGGCGACAACCACCCGGGAGCCGGGCAGGAGAACTTCGCGCTGGTGCTGACCAACCGGTCCGACGACACCTGCACCGTACGCGGCTATCCCGGGCTCGCTTTCGTCAACGACGCCGGTGAGCAGGTCTCCTTCGACCCGCACCGCACCGGCGGGAAGGTCCGGACCGTCGAGTTGAAGCCCGGCAAGAGCGCCTGGGCCCCGCTCTCCTACACCAACCCGAAGATGACGAACGTCACCACGGTCACCCCGAGCGCGGCCAAGGTCACCCCGCCCGACGAGCGGGGTTCCCTCCGGGTGGACTGGTCCGGCGGCCCGGTCACCAACACCGGCAAGGCGTCCGTGCCCAAGATCGGCCCGCTGTCCCCGGGCACCGGCGCCGGCGGCTGAGGCCCGGCCCGGAGTCCCGGCGGCCGCGCTCCGGGCGCGACCTCGGCCTTGCCTCCCGGCCGGGATGTCTCCCGGCCGGGGCGAGCATCCGGGCGCTGCGGCCCTCTCTGCGCTGCCGTCTTCGTGGTGCCGCGTCGTGGTGTCGCCGTCTTCGTGGTGCCGGGTCTTCGTGACGCCGGGAGCAGGCCGAGCCGAAGCTCCGCCCCGCCGGACCGACCGTCTCGCCGGCTCTCGCCCGTCCCTCGCCGGTCCCTCGCCGGTCTTTCGACAGGCGGTGCCGCCCCTTCCGTGGTAAGGGAGACGAACCGGCGGCCCTCGCGGCTGCTGCGGGGGCCGCGCGGCTCCGGTGCGTCACCCGGCCCCCTCCCCCTTCGACCGCTCCTGACTGGCCTGAAGCCACCGACCGGGTCAGATTGGGAACGTGCGGGAAACGGCGGCCGGGATACAGCCGGTGGACGGGTACGGCGGCAACCTGGGGCGGCTATGGCGCCTGGCGCGATGGCTGCCCGCCGCGCTGTGCGCGTTGGGCATCGTCCTGGACTTCGCGACGCCCCCGGACGTGACCGTCTCGGCGCCCTTCGCCGCCGCTCCGCTGGCCGCCGCGGCCTTCCTGACCCTCCGCGGCACCGTGCTCACCGGATTGTTCTCCTCCGGGGCGACCATCCTGTTCTCCACCTTCCACGACTCCAGCAACGTGCTGGAGGCCGAGGCCCGGTCCATCACCATCGTGACCGTCTCCGTCCTCGCCGTCGGCGTGAACTACGTCCTGATCCGCAGCGGCAGCAGACTGGCCTCCGCGCGCAGCATCGCCGAGGCCGTGCAGTACGCCGTACTGCCCACACCGCCCTCCCACGTGGGTGCCTTGAGCGTAGCGACGCGGTACCGCGCGGCGCAGGCGGAGGCCCGGATCGGCGGGGACTTCTACGCGGCGGAGGAGACCCCGTACGGCGTACGACTGCTGCTGGGCGATGTACGGGGCAAAGGGCTCGACGCGGTGGCCGCCGTCGTCCTCCTGGTCGGGGCGTTCCGGGAAGCGGCCGAGCAGGAGACGGCCCTCCCCGGTGTGGCGGCCCGTCTCGACCGGGCTCTCCAGCGGGACGCCCATCGCCTCCAGGGCGCGGCGCGGCTGGAGGACTTCAGCACGGCGGTACTGGTCGAGGTCCTCGACCCGCGCACGCAGCCCCCGAATCCTCCCGTGCCCGGAGCGTCCCCGACCGCTCCGGAAGCACCCGGCGCACCGGGTGAACCGGAAGCACCGGGTGGACCGGGTGCACCGGGCGGTGGCCAGGACAGCGCGGCGACGGAGGACCGAGCCGCAGACGAGCAGGTCGTCCTGCGCGTCCTCAACCGTGGCCACCCCGCTCCGGTGCTGCTGCACCGCGGCCGGGCCGCCCTGCTGGAGCCCACCACCCCCGCACTCCCGCTCGGCATGACGGACCTGGGCGTATCGCCTCAGCAGGTGGACGAGTTCGTCTTCCCGCCCGGCGCCCAGCTCCTCCTCTACACCGACGGCCTGTCCGAGGCCCGCAACCCGGAGGGCGACTTCTACCAGCCGGCCGAACGCCTCTCCCGCACCTCCTTCGCCGATCCGGAGGAACTGCTGGCGACGATCCTGGTCGACGTCGCGGCCCACACCGGTGGCCGGTCGGCGGACGACATGGCGCTGCTCGCCGTCGCCCACGACGCCGCGGGCGACACCCGGGGCGACGTCCCTCGCGACGCCTGAGCCCGGTGCGCCGACCGGTGCGCCGACCGGTGCGCCGATCGGCGCACCGACCGGGGCACTGACCGGCGTGCCGACCGGTCGGACGCCGCTCGCGGGCCGGGCAGAGGCACGGACGGGGCTGGTGGAGAGCGAGGCGGGTCTCACGTCAATTACGGGGAACGGCTTGGAATCCCGGCCACAGTTCTATTAACGTCCGATAACGCAGCACGGTCGTCACTGCCGTCACGGAAGACGGCACCGTGCGCCGTCGCCGAATCCCGCACGCGGTGCAACAGCAGCACCCGATCGGCCGCACAGCACCGTGGGAACCGGGGAACCACCCCTCCTCGTCAGCCGGACGAGGAGGACGGGGTGAATCGGACGCCCTTGCGAGAGGACGCCCGTAGGAGACCTTCCTGCTCCGAACCCGTCAGCTAACCCGGTAGGCGAGAAGGAAGGAAAGGAGAGCGCCCCCGTGGCCTCCAGATCCCAGGGCTTCGTCGGCCATGCGTCCCAAGCGGACGCCTACGCCCCACCCGCCGACCAGGCCGGCCCGGCAGCGCCCTACGGCCCCGCAACGCCCTACGGCCAAGCCGCTTCCTCCGGCCAAGCCGCGCCCCAGGGCTCCATCCCGGGACGGTCCATGTACGCCGTCTCCGCCGGTTCCGGCGGCCCTGGCCCCATGCCGCCGCACAATGCAGCGCGCGACGCCGGGGAGGCCCCTGCTGCCGCTGACGCCGCTGACGAGCCGTGGGAGGACTGGAACCCTTCCGAGGACTCCGCGATTCCGGTACGAGGCCGGCACCGGGTCGCCAAGCAGCGCGCGGGAGGCGTGGCGCGGGGCGGCACCGTCCTGGGAGTCGGCATGATCGCAGCCGTCGGCGCCGGCGGTATGGCGACCGCCCAGGACCGGGACCCCGGCACGATATCCGTGCCCGACGTGGACACCGCGGCCGACGCGCTCCGGAGCATCCCCGACCGGCTGCCCGACGCCGAAGACCTGCCCGTCATCGGCGGCCTGCTCTCCGAGGACGCCGACGGTACGGCGGACTCCGGCAGCCGGAACGCGCAAGCCGCCCCCCTCACCCAGGCCGGGCTCTCCGACGAGGACGAGGCGGCGGGCCGCACCGACGCGGGCGAGGCCCTGCGGGCCCGCATCCTCGAACAGGCCGAGCGCCACCGCTCCGCGGCGGACGAGGAAGCCCGCGAGAAGGCGGCCCGGCAGGCCGCGAGCGCGGCCGCGGCGGAGGCCGCGGAACGGGCCGCCGCTGCCGAAGAGGCGAAGCAGGAGCGGGCGCGCGAGGCGGCCGCCGAGCAGGAACGCAAGGCGGAGGCCGAGCGGAAGCGCAAGGCCGAAGCGGCCCGCCGCGCCGAACTCGCCCGCAGCTACACGGCACCGCTGGCCTCCTTCCAGCTCAGCGCCGGGTTCGGCCAGGCAGGCGGCATGTGGCAGAGCGACCACACCGGACAGGACTTCGCCGCCGCCAACGGCACCCCCGTCAAGGCCGTCCACAGCGGAACGGTCAAGGAGGCCGGCTGGGCCGGTTCGTACGGCTACCGCGTCGTGCTGCAACTCGAGGACGGTACCGAACTCTGGTTCTGCCACCTCTCGTCCATGACCAGGTCGGCGGGCGACAAGGTCGGCACCGGTGATGTCATCGGCCGGGTCGGCTCCACCGGCAACTCCACGGGCCCCCACCTGCACGTCGAGGTCCGCCCGCACGGGGGCGACCCGGTGGACCCGCTGCCGTGGCTCCGCGACAAGGGCGTCAAGGTCTGAGCAAGGACAGGGGAGCCGAGGGAGACAAGGGAGCCGGGGGCTGAAGGGAGCCGGGGGGAGCTGAAGGAGCCGGGGGAGACAGCGCCTGAGCGCACCGCACGTGCCCCGAAACGGACCCGCACCGGGCACGACCTCCGGCCTGCCCGGTGTGCGCGCCCTCGGGACGGCCCGACCCCGCGCTACGGTCGCGGCATGCAGATGAATGCCGACAGGAAGATCGGTCAACTGTCCGTCTCGCCGCTGGTGCTCGGCGGCAACGTCTTCGGGTGGACAGCAGACACCCCCACCTCGTTCGCGGTGCTCGACGCCTACACCGGCGCCGGCGGCAACGTCATCGACACGGCCGACGGCTACTCGGCCTGGGTGGAGGGCAACAGGGGCGGCGAGTCGGAGACCGTCATCGGCGAGTGGCTCGCCGCACGCGGCCCCTCCCTGCGCGACAACGTCGTCGTCGCCACCAAGGTGGCCCGCCACCCCGACCACATGGGACTCGCCCCCGCCACCATCAAGGCCGCCTGCGAGGATTCGCTGCGCCGTCTGCGGACGGATCGCATCGACCTCTACTACACGCACTTCGACGACGAATCGGTCGAGGTCTCCGACATCGTCTCCGCTCTCGACGACCTGGTCAGGGAGGGCAAGGTCCGCGAGATCGCCGCCTCCAACATCTCGCCGGCCCGCCTGGCCGCGTCGCTCGCGTTCAGCGACCGGGAGGGCGCCGCCCGGTACGTGGCGCTCCAGCCGCACTACAACCTCGTCTCGCGCGACACCTACGAGGGCGAACTGGAGGAGCTCGCCCGACGGGAGTCGCTGGCCGTCCTGCCGTACTACGCGCTGGCCTCCGGATTCCTCACCGGCAAGTACCGTCCGGGCGAGGCCGTCCCCGAGGGAGCGCGTGCGGGCAAGGCCGCACAGTTGCTGGCCACCGAGCGGGGCCAGCGCGTCCTGGCCGCGCTGACCACCGTCGCCGCCGCGCACCAGGCGTCCGAGGCCACCGTCGCGCTCGCCTGGCTCGCCGCGCAGCCGACCGTGACGGCCCCCATCGCCAGCGCCCGCGCGGTCGACCAGCTCCCCGCGCTGCTGGCCTTCGCCGATCTGCGCCTCACCAACGACGAACTCCGCCTGCTGACGGACGCGTCCGCGTAACACCTCGTCGGCACGGCCGCACGGCGGCTGCGACGGCAACAAGCCGCGCTGCGGCAGGGCGGCACGGCAGTGCGCCTGCACGACGGCACGGCCGTGCCGGGGGCTCCGGATCCCGCCGTACACCCGGGCGACGGGAACCGGAGACACACGCGTGTACCGATGGCACGGTGGCCGCCCGAACACCGTGGACGGCCACTGGCAGCCGCTCAGCCCCGCTGCGGCTGGCCGTACACCCGCTCCACGGGAAGCCGCACCACCTGCCGCTGGTCGGCCACCATGGTGTCCCGGTACTCCGCCCAGTCCGGATGCTCACCCCGGATGGCCCGGTACACCTCGACCAACTCCTCGACGGTCGCATCGTGCGGATCCTGTGCGACGGGCGTCAGCTCCGCCGTCCCGTCCACCACCGTCCACGCCCACCCGTCGCTGCTCGTCACGTGATAACTGGCCCGCGGATCCCGGGCCAGATTCCGGGACTTGACCCGGTTCGCCGTGATCGAGACCCGCAGCAGCCGCTTGTCCGGGTCATACGTGTGATTGACGTTGGACAACTGAGGACGACCGTCCCTCCGCAACGTGACGAGCACGCCTCGGTCGTAGTCGGAGAGGAGTCGGAGGAGGCGGGACTCTTTGTCGGGAGTGTCGGTCACGAGGTCTCCGTGGGTCTCGGCATGGAAGAGGGCAGTGGTCGCATCGTTTCGGATTCGACTCGAAAACCCGGGGATCTGCGGTACACGGCGACGCGTACGGCGGGTTCGGACGATCCCGCCCGGCTGTGCCGCTGATCGGCCCTGTGGGGACAGCCCGGGTGTGTCTCGCGAAAGCCGCATGTCAGCCGGCATGTCGGGCCAACAGGGAATCGGGGACGTCGGAGAGGATCGCGGGCTCCCGGGAGCCTCGATGGGCGAGGTGGAGGTCCTCGCGAGCACGGGTGCAGAGGACGAAGAAGCGAAGACGCGCCGCCACGCCGGTCGGATCCTCCGTGTAGGCGTCCAGATCGGGAACGAAGACGCTGTCGAACTCCAGCCCCTTCATGCTGTTCGTGTTCACGATGCGGATGGGACGGGTGGAGAAATCGATTGCGTTCCGATACCGATCGTCGTGTACATAGGCCTGGGTGTGCGCGGCCAGTCCGAGTGTCGTGAGTCGACTCTGAATTTCTCGTTGCAGCCGATTCGACCGACAGATGATCCCGATGGTCCGCTCCGGGTGGGCGGAGAAGTACTGAGAAATCCCGGTGACGAGATAATCGAGAGTGGGGACTCTCAGGACCGTCGGTGTGCGACCCGCGCTCCTCGACGGAAGCGGAATTCGCTCCCCCCTTCCCTCCTGGAACTCGGATGCCAGCATGGCGATCTCCCGGCTGTTCCGACGGTTTCCGCGCAGGACCAGTGGAGGGGCCTGCGCCACGACCTCCCGGTGGATCTCGGAGACGGTGCTCTGGTCGTCCCCGATCTGCTGGTTCTCGTCCGCGAAGACAGTGACCTCGATACCGAGGACGCGGCACCATCGGTAGAAATCGACGGGAAGCCCCTGGCCCTCGTCGATGACGAGGTGCGCCGTCGAAGTGATGCCTCGAACGATGCATGTCTGCTGCATCTCGACCCAGTCGTGGTGCCATCCCCCTTCGTCGGTTTTCGGCGGATCCGAACCGAAGCGCTCGTTCCAGAAGTCCCGGATCCACCGGTAGGAGGTGGTGACCCGGACGGACTCGGTGAGGTCGGGCGCCAGCTGAGCGAGGTATTGGTGCAGCACATTGGAGCGGGTGAGGAGTGTGACCTCGCGCCCGATCGTGGCCAGTGCCCAGGCCCGGTGGATGGCCAGCACGGTCTTGCCCGAGCCGGGGTTCCCGGTGATGACATGGCTGCCGCGGAACGCCAGATCGATGACCGAATGCTGTTCGGTTTCCAGGTCGAGCAGAGAGGGCGCCCTCATGAGAGATCGACGGCTTCAGCGGATTCCTCCAACGCCGCACGGACGACGTCGCCGAAGAATCCTGGGACGGTGTCGTCGCCGATCAGGAGAGTTCTGTCCAACAGAGAGTTGTCGATCTCACAACTCGTCTCGGGGAGAAGTGTGCAGGCATGACAGGCGGCCCGGTTGAGGTTTGCCAGTGACCTGCCGGTGGAGTCGGCGCAGAGTGGGTCCTGGGAGCACCACTGCGCCGATTCGAGCAGTCGGATCAAAGTCTCGACGAGGTTCGGAGGACGTCCCTGACGGACGAGTCCGCCCAGCGTTCCCTCGGTGTCCCCGGCGGCCGTGTAGATGAACACCCCCGCCTGGGGCGGATGGCCGCTCCCCGGGATGTGGCTTCTCGCGTAGACGCGTTCGCGGAGGGAAGCCGCGTTGTAGCCGCTGTCATAGGAGAGTTGGCGAATGAACTGATGCGCCAGAGTGTGCAGCATGACGAAGCGCGGCAGCAGGTCCGGCCCGGTCTTTCCTCTGAGCCAGTCCACCTTGAAGGAGGCCTCGAGGTTCCTCGCGATCGACAGTGTTCGGTCGTGGACGGAGGGAGTGCGCTCCCACGACCTGAGTCGTTCCTCCTCGACGGCGATGAAGATCCCTTCGCCGTAGGTCTCGACAGCCGGTAGCCATTGGGCACGCGCACGGGTGTTGACGGAAACGAAACGTCCGCCCTCGCCCGCCTCGCCCTCGCCGGAACTCGGTTCGTACCGGGTGAATCCTTCGAGCGCGCGGACTTCGCGGATCCGATGGGCGACGACGACTGTCGAGATCTGCGCAGCCAGCTCTCTCATCGAGACGGGGTCCCCGTCGCCCACGTCGAGGCTGGTCCGGCGTACGGAGAACGTCTTCGAATCGACGGCGGACTCGGGTTCGGAGAATGCGGCCCACTCGGCGACGCTGAGGTCGTCGTCGGCATCGGCCGCGAACGGCACCGAGGCGGTCTCGGCGGCGTGGCGACGTTCCAGGGACTCGACGAAGTGCTCGTCGACGCCGCATGAGATGGCGATCTGACTGCGGCAGGCGGGGGCCAGGGGACCGTTGTCGGCGCTTATGAGCATCGGCCAGTGCTTGTCGTTGATGACGGCCTGGGTCGCCTCGTCGTCCACGGAGAACCCCGAGGGCGTGGGGATGTCGATCGCCGAGTGCGTGATCGGGAAGTAGACGTTCGAGGCTCCGCGTTGTACTGCCTGCGGTGTCTCCTCGCAGACCTCCGCCTCGTCGGACTCCGATTCCCATGGATGCGTACCGGGGCACCGGAACCCGGCCTTTCCGAGAGTGTTCTTTCGGCTGAGCCCGGCGAGGCTGCGGCCGGCACGGCAGACGGCGCAGCACACGCGCAGGGCCTCCAGCCCGGAGGAGTCCGGAGTCGCGACGAATCGCAGGCGGCTGACCTGGCACTGGCGCTGAGCGTGGTTCTCGCTCCGGGAATGGGCCCACCGGCGCCAGTCGAAGTCGGCCATGTGGCCCGCCCGGCACACCTGGATGAAACGCATCGGTGCCAACTGCGCCTTCCCGGCGCACTGCCGGCATGTCGGTTGTCTGTTCCGGACCTCATGATCCGGACGCCACCGCAGCATGTTCCTGCACTGAGGGCAGAAGAGCCATTTGGGAAAACGTACGTACAGTGGCCCGGAGCGGGTCGTGTGCGCAGCCTTGCCGGAGGGGACGGCCGGGGCCGCGCGCAGACCGGGAACGCCCAGCTTGGCGACGAGACGGGGGGCTTCCACCGCTTCGGCCGACGCTGCCCACCCCAGTGTGTCCTCGGCGACGAACGACTCGCCACGCAGGTCGATGATCCCACCGACGCCGAACGGAACGATGGTCTGTGATCTGCGGACCTTGTGCCGGACATCCTTCATCGGTGTCACATTCCTCTCACGACGAGCAGGCATTCACGGTCGACGTTGCGCATCGACTGGGGCGTCTCCCACAGACCGTCCTGCTTGCCGAAGTCGGTGAGCAGCGCTTCGTACGACCGCCCCTGGGGCCGGTAGTAGAGACGGGTTCCGTCTCCGCGTGCGATCTCGGCCTGCTGTTGCCACTCTTCGATCAGTCGGTCCAGCTGTTCGGTCGCGGCACCGACCTCGTCGGGGTCGGCGCGACGCACATGGTCCAGCACCAGATCGCGTATCCCGCGGACCTCGTCGAGGTGGTCGAGGATCTCGCCGGCCCGGTTCTCGGAATGGAGGCCCTTGATCCCGTGTCGGACCAGGATGGTGAGCACCGCGTGCAGTGCCCGGTTGCGCGAGGGCATGGACCACGGGGTGATGCTGGTCGGTTCGACGTGCCGGTAGAGGGAGCTGTGGTACACGCCGAACGATTCGTAGTGAGACCTGTCCCGCGGTTTGGTGGAGCGGAAGAGCGTGACGATCAGTCCGGGGACATGGCGGCGGCCGACGCGGCTGGTCGCCTGGATGTACTCCGACGTGGTCTTGGGCTGACCGTTCATGAGCATGAGGCCCAGCCGGGGGACGTCGACGCCGACGGAGAGCATGTTGGTCGTGGCGAGGAACGAGATGCTGCCGCGTTCCTTGAAGCTCTTGCCGAGACGCTCGAGAAGCCGTGGCTGCTCGGCCCGCGCGATATTGCTGGTCAGCTCGACCACCGAGTCGTCGTCCAGCTTGCGTCGTCGGGAGTCGTCCTTCGTCAGATGATCCAGGCGGGCCGGAATGTCGTCTCGGGCGATCGTGACCGTCCGCCCCAGCTCCCGGAGGCTGTTGTGGTAGGCGACCGCGGTCCAGTAGGCGTCGCGTGTGGTGTCGTTGTCGCCGACCTCCTTCGGGGCCTGCAGGGCCGCTGCCCCCACATGGACCGTCGAGGTCGAGGCCGTGTGGCCTTGCGCCATGACACCTACGTACAGCCTGCCCGGCCTGTGCGTGTCGGGCGTGGCGAAGAAGGACTCGCCGGCCTTGATGCCCGCCGGCGGGAAGAGCTGGGTCGGACGTCCGTAGAGGCCGCGGACCTGGTCCTGCGAACGGCGGATGGTCGCCGTCGACGCGATGACCTTGGGAGCCGCGCCGTCGCGGGTGCACAGCTGGAGGATCGCCGATTCGTACAGGCCCACGGTCGTCCCCAGCGGGCCGGCCAGCAGGTGCAGCTCGTCCTGGATCACGAGTGAGGGTGGCCGCTTGCCGTCTCTGCGCCCGAAGATACTTCCGGCCTCCGGTTCCCAGGCCAGCCGGGCGAACTTGTCCACAGTGCCGAGCACGAATGTCGGCGGCTCGCGATAGATCTCCTCGTCCACGACGGACACGGGCAGTCGCTCGTGGAACGCACAGGTGGAGCGTGGGCAGAAGAAGCCCGTCGTGACGCCGTCGGCCACGATGCCGAAGTCTTTCTCCACGCCCCGGCGTTCCGGCACGATCTCCGTTCCGCACCAGGGGCAACGCTCCAACAGGAAGCGGTCGTCGGGCGAGTGCAACTGCTTCAGCGCGGAGAGTTCGTCCTGTGCGTCCGCGATCCGGTTCGGCGTCGTCTGCTGGCCCACCCAGAGCCCGACGGAGACGGGCTCCTCCCCCAGGTCGTGCGGGAGCGCTCCGTCGAATCCCAACCTGATGTACTCCAGCGCGCAGACGGCGGTGGCCGTCCGCTGGAACTGTTGCGTGGTGAGCAGACTCAGCGTGTAGCGACTCAGTACGGCGGTGCCGCCGCCCTGCGCACCGAACCGCAGCCGACGCCAGAGGATCTCGAAGCACGCGGTGAGGAGATACGCCTCCGTTTTGCCGCCGCCGGTGGGGAACCAGATGAGGTCGACCGTCTCCCGGTCCTCGTGGTTCGGGTTCATCAGGCCCTCGACCACGAGCAGGAAATATGCGAGCTGGAAGGGGTGCCAGGCGTAGTCGTCGGGCGGTTCGGTCAGCTCGACGAGGTCGCTCTTTCTGGTCCGTCGGCTGCCCGCCAGTTCCGGACGGCTGTGCAGCATCTGGAGCGCCATCGCACGGTTGGCGAGGCGAAAGGCTTCACGGGCCGCGGCTCCCGCGGGGGTCGACGCGGTGAGGGCGTCGACCCCGGACGAGATGCGGTCGACCGCGCGCGCGATGCGGTCGAGGATCCGTGCGGCGGGGGCGGCGGCCCACGGCTTGAGGGATGCCGCCTCCCGGCGCTGGGCGTGGAGCCAGCCGCGGTAGTCCTGGGCGAATGCGCGCAGCTCCGCTCCGAGCGCGTCCGACGAGAGATCCGTGCGCGAGAGGTGGGCGAGCCGGAGCACGGGGAGGTCCCGGGGGCCGTCCGGCTTGATGTGCGCGACCACCTGCCGAGGCATGACCTGGGCCCGGACGGAGGTGACCGGTGGGGGCACGTCGTCGCCCCCGCCGTCCCATTCGACGGCGCATCCGTGCCCCACGGCCCGGGTCACGACGTGCCGGTATTGGACGCGGAGTTCCTGCTCCTCCTCGTCACGACTGTTGAGACGGGTGCTCGGATACTCGAGTACCTCCCCGCCGATGGTCGTGGCGGTCAACCCGGCCTGGAAGAGCATCAGATCGCGGTCCTTGTGGCTGCTCTCCTCCTCGTCGTGGGCGTTCGCCAGCACGCACGTCACGAGGTGTCCCGCAGCGTAGGGACGCCATCGGACGTGCAGACGGCCGTGCCCCTCCAGGACCTGCATCGGGCTCGGGTCGTCCTTCTCGACACTCCTGCGGGAGACGAGCCGCGGCTGCCTGTGCCAGCCGCGGCGTCCGCCCTCGCGGTGAGTGAGATAGCGCGAGGCCTCGCACCTCACTTCGATCTCTCGTGCGTCGGTGAAGAAGGAGACGCCGAGAGACGACGGGAGCCACGCGTTCGCCTCGGCCACCGGATCGTCCGCGAAGTTGTCCTCCTCGCCGGTTCCGGCAGCGGTCTCGTGGAAGTCCTCCTCGCCCTCCGTCTGTGAGTGCGCCTGCAGCGAGGCGCCGCGGGGGTAGAGGGTGCCCATCAGATAGCGGCGGTCAGGGGGGTCGACGAGAATCTCGTCCTCGCCGCCGGCGGGCCCCACCAGTTGCTCCCGCAGATAGGACACGAACGCGTCGCGGTGATCGGAGAGGATCTCGGCCTTCTCGCCCAGGTCGGTCATGCGGACTGTGCCTCCCTCCTCAGCACCGCGATCCCCAGCTGTTTCAGCAGCTCACGCGTACCGGGACGGCAGGCGATCCACAGTTGCGAGCGCGCCCTGGTCCAGGCGACATAGATCGCGTCGAGTCGACCTTCGAGGTGTGCGGGTTCGAGGTCGATCAGACAGACGATGTGGTTCTCATGGCCCTTGAAGTCCGCCACCGAGGACCAGAGCGGCCGTCGCTTCCGGTTGTCGCTCCCGACGACATCGGTGAATCGCTGGATTTTGGAGGCACGTCCGGAGAGCCGGGCGGAGCTGGTCTCCCAGTCGCCGGAGACGGACAGCAGGGTGATCTCTTCCGGGGAGACGCCCTCGGCCACGAGGTCGTCGATGTAGGCGTCGAGAGCCGCCGCCTCGTCCCGGACGTCCTGCACGGCGGGGAAGCGCACCTGCTCACCCTCGCCTGCCGACGCGACGCCCAGGTCGGCACCGGTGTACGAGCGGACCTGATCGACGATCTGATGCGTGTTGCGGCAGTTGCGCCTCAGAGGGCCGACGACGCAGCCGAGGTCGGACAGCCACTCCCAGGTCTCGGGATCATAGGCGTCCAGGTTCAGCACCTGGTTGTTCTGGTCCAGCATGAAGAGCCAGCGCCCCTCGGAAAGGCCCCCCGCGAGCAGCGGATCCAGGGTGCCGAGAAGGGAGTCGACGTTCATCAGATCCTGTGCCTCGTCCACGATCAGTTGGTCGAAGACACGACCCTTCACCTCGTCGAGCCGGTGGAAGGGCAGGACGGTTGTCGCGTCGTCGGCGAGGACGCGCGCCATGTGTGTGGCCAACGTGGTGCCGGCACAGGTGAAGAGAACGCTGCCGTGCGCGGCTCGGCGGCGTGCCGCCTCCGCGGCGAGGAACGTCTTGCCTGTTCCCGCGCCACCGGTCAGGATCAGTCGCTTGTTGGACTCGACCTCGTCCAGCTTTTCCATCTGCTCGGTGGTGAGACGCTCGAAGGCGGCGTCGAGATCGGTCAACCGGGACCGAAGGTTCGGCACCCGGTCGAAGTCGGGCCGAATGGCGTCCAGCATCTTCCTACGGAGTGCCGGGGAGATGGAACGAGCCCACTTGTTCTCGGACCGCCAGTGGGCGGTGGCCCGCTCGATTCCCCGAGCCAGGCCGCGCCCGCCGTCCCACGCGGTGGTCCCCAGATACTGCTCGGGCTCGAAGTGCGTCATACGGGGAATGTCCACATCCGGCGTGATGACCAGATAGCCGCCGAGCACACCTTGGCGTCTCAGATTGCCGACCAGGGCGCTCATCTCGCGCTCGAACTCGTGCATCCCCCCGTTGGCCTGTTCCCAGGGGCTCTCCTCCTTCCGGCCCTCCCGACCGTACGGTCCGTAGTACCACTTGCCGTCGCGCTGGACGATGCGTCCGCCCTTGACCTCGATGAAGAGCAGCATGTCGGGCGTGATGACCACGAAGTCGATCTCGCCCACTCGCTTCTTGTGGTGCTTGGGGAGGTGGACGGTGTGCAGTGCCACGCTCTGATCATCGGGGATCGCCCGCAACGCTGCGAACACATCGCGCTCGGCCTTGCTCCTGGTCCGGCTCGAGATCTCGCTCGGAATGATGCGCATCCACTCTCCCCACGGTCACACGATGTGCCCCTCAAAAATACAAACACCGGGCGTCTCGCGGGCCGCTCCTGGCCGGAAGTGCTGGCAGGCACGGCTCACCGATGATGGACTTGCCGGGGGATCGAGCAGCAGCGTGGGGGCGGGAGAGCGATGGTCACGGATCCGGATGACGCGGACGCAGGGCGGATGACCGACGCCGGACGTGACCTGCTGGTACGACTCATACGTCGATTCACCGAAGAAGGAGTCGACCGGCATGCCGCCGTCAGCCAGGTGATGAGGGCCGCCCGCCTCGGCGATCAGCGGACACAGGCACTGTACGAAGCCGTGGCCGCGGCTTCCGTCGCCGACGAACACGACCGGGAGACACTGGGGTTCGAGCCGGACGGAGCGAGGATCCGCGATCTGCCGACGGACTCCGGTGAGCGGCCCGAGCGGTCGGAGGCACACGTCCCCCAGGCGAAGCCGGAGCCCCCGCATCCCGTGTCCCCACGAGCGACGCCGGACCGCGAAGGCACCGACAGTGCTCGGCGAGCCGCTCGCGTCCTGCTTGAGGTCGACCGGAGGCTGGTCCACCCGCGGCGGGTGCTGAAGGCCGAGGAGGAGGTCGGACTCTGCCTCCTGTTCCGAGGGGAGAGAGGGGTTTCGGAGCCGCTGCCCGAGGGATATGTGGCCACACTGTCCCGAGGCAGCGAGGCGTATCGGGCGATGAGCGCGATGGTCGCCCACAACCAGCGGCTCGTGCACAAGACTCTGATCGACACGGGGCATCCGGCGAGAGCCTCCATGCACGAAGATCTCGCGCAGTGGGGAACGATCGGGTTGATCCGAGCCCTGGAGAAATTCGACGTCTCCAGAGGGTACAAATTCTCCACCTACGCGACCTGGTGGATCCGGCAGGCGATTTCCCGGGCGATCGCGAACGAAGGCTCGCTGATCCGATTCCCCGTTCACGTCTGGGAAGACCTGAACAGGTTGCGCAAGGCGGAGCGGGCTCATCTGGAGCGGGGCGGGATCCCCGACGTGGACGATCTGGCCCTGGCGTGCGAGCTGGATCCGGAGAAGGTGAGGCGATACCTGCCCCTGCTGCATCGTGCGGTTCTGTCGCTGGATCAGCCGGTCGGCGAGAACATCACACTCGGGGACCTCGTCGTCGACGAGCATGGTCGGGTGCCGGGTCCGGAGCAGGTGCTGCGGCAAGAATTCGCTCGCGAAGAACTGTTCCAACTCTTCGACGCATGTGCTTTCACGAAGCGAACTCGCGAAATCATCGAACTGCGCTTCGGGCTCGTCGACGGGGAATGCTGGACGCTGGAGGAGATCGGCAGGAAGCTCGGACTCACGCGCGAAAGGATCCGCCAGTTGGAGAAGCGTGCCCTGGAGCAGCTTCGTACCTGTGTGTACGAGCAGCCGCAAGAGGGCGGTGCACCGCGGCACGACGTGAAGATCGTCCGTAGCGGCAGGGAAATGGTTGTCGTGAGGTCCGCACCACACAGCCGTCCGCAGAGGCGGAGGGAAAAGCGTGTCGGCAGGCCCGGAACTGACAGGAATGTCGACACACCGGATGCAACGAACGGGTCCGACGGGAGAGAAGAGCGGGTGGCTTCGAACGAGACGGAATTCGGCACGTGGTTGGCCGAGCGCATGCAGCTGCACGAGATGGACGAAGTCGAACTCGCAGGCCGTCTGGGGGTGACGCGTGCACTGATCGAGGCCTGGCTCGCGCGACGCTCCGAGCCCCGCGAAGAGCATGCTGTGGCGCTGCGGGTGGTGTTCGGGGGCACGAGCGAACCCGAGAAGGTGTCCCCGGCGGAGGCACAGCGGGAGACCGGGAACACGGAGAGGCCTGCTGTCTGGTATCACCGACCCGAACACGACGACGGGGGGCGTGAGTTCGGCAATGCCGCCGCCTTCGCCTTCGAGGCCGATCTGGAGGTGTTGGCCCGTGAGGCGACGCAGAACAGCCTCGACGAGCGCGACAGGTCGAACGACCGCCCGGTCGGCGTCCGTTACACCCTGCATGAACTCACCGGCGAGGTGCTGGCCCGGTTCCGTTCGGCGATTCGATGGAGCGATATCCACCCCCACTTCGAAGCAGCCGCAGCGCAGGACCAGAAGGTCGGCCGCGTCATCGGTGCCGGGCTGCGGGAGATGGCCGAGCGGGATCGACTGGTACTGCTACGTGTCGACGACTACAACGCCAACGGCCTGACCGGCGACGACTACGGGGACGGTCGCTTCGCCGCAGTGGTGCGTCGGCAGCTGGAAAGTCGCAAGTCCGACACGTCGGCCGGCGGGTCCTACGGGCTCGGGAAGGCCACGCTGTGGGCCACCAGCCGGCTGGGCCTCGTCCTCATGAACTCCACGCTCTCCCGGCCGCACGAGGGGCGGACGGAACGCCGGGTTATCGGACGCCTCGATCTGCCGTGGCGGGAGGTGGCGGGCCGGCGGTACGCCGGACCCGCCTGGCTGGGCCTGCCGGACGCCGAGGCGGAGAACCCGGAGGTCGTCCGCTCCTGGTGGGCCGACGAAAAGACGGTCGCGGACCTGCATCTGACGCGAGAGGACGCTGCTCCCGGCACGTCCTTCCTGATCGTCGGAGCGCACGATGTGGCCAGTCTCGAGGCCGGCGGATCCCAGGAGGCCGACGCGGGCGACGACGAGGACAGCCTGGAGCGCATGCACCAGCGACTGGTTCGGGCGCTGGGGCGCAATTTCTGGGCCGCGATGACGGGGGGAGGCGAGCAGCAGCCCATGCTGGAGGCATCGGTGCGGACGCTGCGCAACGGTGTGGAGCACATCGCGGAGGAGCGGGTCGACCCGCATCGTCACCAACCCGCGCGCTCGCGTGCTCTCGAGGCGTTCCTGAGTGGCAGCACGGTGGAGCGCCTCACGGAGGCGGGACAGGTGGCGTGCGTGACCGTGCCGTTGAAGCTCCCCGCGCGGGACGGTCTCCCGGACACGGCGGGCGAGCACCGGGCGGTTCTCCTGGTGACGGAGGCTTCGGACGCGGACGGCAGGATCAATCAGGTGACCGCGATGCGTGGAAACCGGATGACCGTGAAGACGAGTCCGGTTGCCGGTATCCCGGTCGGAACCAACCCGTTCCAGGCGGTGCTGCTCGCCGGACGCGCGGCGGGGGACGACGCGCCGTTCGCGGCCGAGGCCGAGGAGTTCCTGCGGTCCTCGGAGCCTCCCGAACACAACAAGTGGGGTCAGACGGAGGAACTGAGGATGCGCTACATGCCCTCGGCCCACCGGCGGATCGCAACTCTGACGACCGAGACGAACCGGGCCGTGCAGGCTCTGGTGGCGATTCCCGAGGAGCAGAAGCCGCGCGGCACGAAGAAAGTCGCACATCGACTCAAGCTTTCGGGCAAGGGCCGACGAACAGGCAAGGCCAAGGGGACAACGGCGGCCCCGGAACTGGACGAGCTGCAGGCGGAGAGTTCCTCCTCCGGCGCATGGCAGGTCACCGGCGAGGTCAAGGTGCCCTCGAGCGGCGGACCATGGCACATGAACCCCGTGGCCAAGCTTGAGGTCCGGTCGGGCCCCCGGCCGGTGGTCAAGTGGGCCGAACTGGTCGCAGTCAGCAATTGTGAGGCGGTCGATGGAGTGCTGCGCTTCTCGCCGGGCGCTCGTCGTGCTGTCTTCAAAGGGGTCACCGATGTGTCCACGCAGTCCACGCGGGCCGCGCTGACCAGCCTCGTCGTCGAACTCCAGGAGAGCAAGGAGATCATCGCGTGAGGGCGTATCCCTACCCTCGACCGACCGGCGAGGTGACTGCAGGGGTCACCGCGGTACGACTCCGTGGTCCCGGGGACGCCCGCGAGCAGCTGGACTCCAGGGCACATTCGGTCGTCGATCAGGTCGTGGCGCTCGGCATGGCCGAACGCGCCGACTGGCAGACCGCACGGTTGTCCCTGAGGGCTACCGTCCCTGCCCGCGAGATCGAGAGAAAGGGCCACTGGTCCGACGTCTCGGTCGTCGCCGTGCTGACCGAGGGGGCCACCAACGCTCGCACCGTGGCCCGGTTGCGGCCGGCTGCGGAGACAGGCGGGGATTGGATCGGGGAGGTCGAACTCGACCGGGACGATCACATGGATCGGGCGTCGCTCGTCGTGTACGTGGTCGCCACCGTCGGAGGGGTGTCCGGACGGATCATCGCCTGCACCGAGCGTGAGTGGCTGATCGACATGACAGCGGCGGCCCCCCGCAGAGATCGCGAACTGGACGTCACCACGGTCAGCTTCGCGCGAGGTGCCGAGTGGTTGCGCGACTTCCGCGACGCGCCATGGGTCGTGGACACCTCGGGACGGATTCCGGCTGTCCGCCTGAACTCGGACTTCGAGGGCCTCGTTGGGCTCGTGGAAGCCGAGGGCACGAAGACGGAGAAGCTCTTCGGAAGGCTGTTGATGGCCCAGGTGTGTGCCGATGCGTGGGTCGCGGTCTTCCACACGGCGATCGGGGATCTGGAGATCGAGGACGACGGGACGCCGCTCTTCCCGGCCGACTGGCGCGGCGCCGTGCTCAGGGAGATGCTCCCGGATGTCCTCCCGGGACGGTCGGAGGAGGACGCGCTGCGCGAGGTGCACCGCCGCCGTACCGGCGAGGGGAGTTGGACGGATCTGCAGCCGCGTATCCAGTATGCGGCCGCCCGCCGTGCCGAGGTCCCGAAGGAGTTGGCCGACAGCGTCCGTGACATCGCACGACTCGACCAGGAGACACCCGCGTGACTTCCCGTCCCGAACATCTTCCGGAACAGCTCGCTCTGCTCTCCGACGTGCATGCTGCCGAACACCTCACCGCAGGAGTGCTCGAAGGACGGGAGGACATCCCGTCGATCGCGCTGAACAAGGTCGCCGAGCCGATGCCCGGCGACGATGCGCGCTGGCGGCTGCACCGTGTGCGGGATCTGATCGACGACGCGCTGAGCCGATTCCGGCACGAGCGCCCCACGGCGGCGGACGCATGGTTGGCTCCGCGGCTGCACGAGACGCTGCGCATGACCCGCAAGGAAGCCGCCGACAAGCAGTTCTGGACGTATCTGGCAGTCGGTGTGGCCCCGGACTACGTCGTCTGGCGACACCTGTCGGATCCGAACAGGAGCGATTCCCGAGCGCGGGTGGCGCGCGACAGGTTCGTCGGCCCGCACTACAAGCAGGCCTTCGCGCGCCTCTGGTGGGCGGCCGAACTCTTCCGAGACGGCTCGGACTATCAACCTGTGGTGGCGACATGCGGCAGCCAGGACATGCTGAACTCGGCGCTCCGACTCGATGTCATCGATCACCGTCCCACGGCACTGGCCCTCGTCGGAATGATGGAACGGGGGACGGTACGCACCGGGCGGGAGGTGAACGCGTTGACATCCGCGGTCAACGCCGCCGCTGCAACCTTGATGTACGACGTCCTCGCTCCTGACGCGGAGCGCGACGGAGAGCCGCTGCGCGACTGGATCGCGGGAGCCGAATCAGCTCTGCCGTCGCCCAGGGACCATCTGCCGGAGGGGCCGGAGGAGCAGCCCGTGCAGCCGGGGGCGGTCGAGATCCTGGTGGGTCACTTCGCAGAGCTCTTCGCGGAGGCACCTGTCAGGGGGAGGGCTCCCCACGAGGACGAATGACCTTGTGGGAGTCGGGAGGGCACTGACTCCGATCGCCGCACCCGAGCCGGCGCAGCTCTTCCGTGGTTGTCCGGGGCACGTTCGGCCAGGTGCTCGCGGCCGTCAACTCCTCGTCCGAGGGCGCCGCTCCGCGCAGGGCGCGACCGAGCACATGCATGCCCAGGCGCGGGGGCACGGCATTGCCGACCTGCTGGGCCCGGTCGTTCCCGGACCACGGGAAGTTGTGCGGGAAGGTCTGGAGCACCCCCGATTCGGGGATGGTGAAACGGTCCCACCTCTTCGCCTCGTACTCCGCGAGGCTCCTGTACACCTTGTTCCGGGAGATCTTCCCCGTGACCGTGAAGGCGGGCTCGGCGGAGGAGCGGCGACCGCGGTTCTTGGGATCGCCTCCGGAACCGTAGTTGGAGACGACGAAGAATTTCATGCCGCCGTCCGTGCGGAGCCGCGACACGTCCACCGGCGAGCCCTCGACCCGGCTCGCCGTGTCGAGGGCCTCTCCCATGGAGATCCAGCGCGCCTCGGTGCCCGAGGCCGCCGCGTCGGTCGGGAGCATGTCCGGCTGCGCGGCATTGCGTCTGCCGCGCAGTACATCGAAGGGCTGGTGGGTCGCCTTCGGCGGTCGGATGGCTCCGTCACCGGGCAGTCGGGCGACGAGCACGGCGCGTTTCCGGGTCTGCGGCACGCCGAACTGTTCGGTCTTCAGCTTCCAGCACTCGGCCTCGTACTTGACGCCCCTGAGCCTCCCCTCGCCGCCGCGCAGGAGTTTCGCGTAGACCTCCCAGAGAGGCAGGACCTCGGGGACCTGCTCCAGAATGATCACCTTGTACGGATCACGACCGTCCGTCTCGATGGCCTTGAGGAGCCAGCGCAGCGGCTCCAGCACCAATGCGGTCCGGGGATCGCCCAAGGAGTGCAGGTCCCTGTCGATCTCGGCTTCGTCCTCCCCCTCCACGAGGCGGTGGATGAACTCCTTCACCGTGTCCAGCGCCCGCCGCCCGGCGCCGTTGCCCGCGACCGAGAAGGACTGACAGGGCGGCCCACCGGCGAGGACGTCGACCGATGCGGGGATCTCCTGGAAGCGGGTCTCGCGCATGACGCTCACATCGGCGTGGATCGTCGGCAGGCCGGCTGCGTAACGTGTCTCGCAGGCGTTCCGGTCCCACTCGATCCCCACGCTCTTGAAGCCCAGGAAGTGTGCGGCCACGTCGAGGCCGCCGGGACCCGCGAAGAGGTCCAGAATGCGGACTCCGTCGAGATGATGCTCCTGTGTGCCTGGGCTGGTCATGGGGTTGAAGTGTATCCGTCGACCGAACCGGAAGCGTTCAGTGCGGCTCCGATCGCCACCCCGAGCGCCTCGCCCACCGGCGGCGGGGAAGCGTGCCCGATCTGGCGATATCGGGCTGTCTTCCTCCCGCTGAACGTCCAGTCGGGCGGGAAGCCCTGCAGCAGAGCGGCCTGCGCCGTGGTGATCCTGACCATCCCATGGCGTCCCGCCTCCGGGAGCCAGTGAAAGTGGGGCCCAGGGACGCTGTCGGCCACGGTGCCCCCGTCGACCCCCATCCGGGCCCAGGCCTTCTTCGTTCCGGTCGGTCCGAGGTCCGCACCCCCACGCCGGTCGGATCCGCCCACGAGCGTCGGGGCCACGCCAGCCGCCTGTGCAGCCCATCGATCGGCTTCCGGCCACCCGCCCATGGCCATCGAGCGGCGCAGTGCCCGGCCCACCGACAGGTGCTCGTGCACTGTCGGCTCCGGCGGACGGAAACCCTCGAAATACTCCGTCCGGAGCGCGACGAGCAGTCCTTGTCTCCGGACCTGCGGCACCCCGAAGTCGGCCGCGTTCAGGACGAACCATTCGAAGCGGTAGCCGAGATGCTCCAGCTCCCGGCGGATGAAGTCGCGGACGGGCTCGAAGTCCGCTGCGTCGACCAGTTCCGGCACGTTCTCGATGAGCAGAGCCCGGGGCCGCACGGCGTGTGCCAGGTAGAGGGTCGCCTCCAGAAGACGCAGTTCGGCCTCGGTGTCGGTCCGTGCCACGGTCGCGCTGGACTTCACGCGAGGCAGACCCGCCGCGAGCAGATCTACGTCGTAGATCTGTTGATGCCGGGAAGGGGAGAAGCTCAGCAGATCTGCTTCCAGAACGTGCCATGCCGGGCGATTCATGCGCAGCGTCCCACAGGCCGCGGGTTTGTTGTCCAGGAGCAGTACGGGTTCGAAGCCGGCGGCTTCCAGCCCGAGGGACAACCCACCCGCTCCCGCGCACACGTCGACGAATCGTAGTCCGCTCATCGGCCCCGCCCTGTCACCGTGGCTTCCTCCTGGTTTCCTTTTCCCGTTCGACCGCTCCGGCCACCAGACGCATGACCGCTTCCGGCGACTCGTGTTCCCAGAAGCGCATGACCGTCCAGCCCTCGGCCCTCAGCTGTGCGTTCGTCTCCTGGTCCCGCTCGACGTTGCGGGCCAGCTTCCGGCGCCACCATTCCGCGTTCGCCTTGGGGCTGGTGGCGTGCTCCGGGCAGCCGTGCCAGAAGCAGCCGTCGATGAGCACTGCCAGCTTCGCCCGGGTGAAGGCGATGTCGATCTTGCGCCTGCGCATGCCCGGTACCGGGAAGTGGGTCCGATAGCGGTAGCCGGCGGCATGGAGAAGCCGTCGCACCGCCCGTTCGGCGCCCGTGTCCTGGCTGGCCTGCCGGCTCATCCTGCCCGAGACGACGTCGCTGGAGGGTGGTGCGGCATCCATTCCTCCATTGTCCTCCTTCTCGGACCGGCACCGGTCGCGTACGGGGGACGACGACGCCGGGTTGCCGCGCCGCACACTCTCGTCCCGGGACGCCGAGGCGCGCGGTACGTCGGCCGAACGGTCAGTCCGCACCTGCGGATCAGCGCATCGGGTGTCCCGTCCAGCGGGGGGTCGGGGGGCGGCTGAGGGCGAGGGCCGCGCTGGTGGTGGGTGGGCCGGCCAGGGGGCGGTTGGTCCAGAGGCGTTGGAGGAGGGTGTGCTCGCGGGATGCGAAGTCCGGGGCGGTGGCTCCGTTGTCGGCGCGGGCGCGGAGGATTGCCAGGGCGCCGGCGTCCTGTTGGTAGGCGGCGACGGTGCGGGCCGCTTCGGGGCCGTGGCTGCGGCGTGCCATGGCGCGGGCCATCGAGCGGGCGCGCATCGAGGAGAGCGACCAGGGCTCCGGCTCGCTGAACCATCCGGCGGCCGCGTAGGCGGGCAGGGTGTTCCGTACCAGGCGCAGGTCGTGCAGGCGGGACCAGATCGCCAGCCAGGTCAGCGCGCCGAAGACGGGGATCATGAAGAGGCCGTACACGGCGAGGAACGTGTAGTTGGCGAAGGACGCCGAACCGTTCCAGATGGCGTGCAGCAGCACCCCGGTGAACCAGCCCAGCAGGGGCAGCGTCCAGCGCAGTACGCGGCGGCGCTGGGGGAGCGCGGCGACCATGCCGAGGGCTATGCCCGTCATGGAGGTGAAGAGGGGATGGGCGAAGGGCGCGAAGACGATGCGGATGACGAACGTGCCGGCCGTCACCGAACCGGCGAAGCCGTCGGGGTCCAGCACCGTGTCCTTTCCATAGGCGGTGCCGAGGTAGAGGATGTTCTCCGTGAAGGCGAACCCGGCGGCGGTGATGCCGGCGGCGGCGATGCCCGAGACGACGCTGTCGAGGTGGCGGCGCCGGAAGAGGAAGATCAGCAGGATGGCTCCCGCCTTGGTCGTCTCCTCCACCACGGGTGCGATGACGGTGGCGCCCAGCGTGTCCGCCTGGTCGGGTGAGTCGACGACGACGGACGAGGCGAGCCAGTCGGTGGCGAAGCCGTTGGCGAGGATCGCCACGAGGGTCGCCGCGCAGGCGCCCCAGGCGAAGGCGAACAGGTGGGTGCGCCAGGGAACGGGCTGCGGCGCGCTCAGCCAGCGGAACGCGGCCAGCAGCAGTGGTACCGGGAAGAGGGCGAGCCCGAACCCGACCAGCAGGCCCCGGGTGCCGGTCTGCTCCCGCACCAGCGCCAGGATCATCAGTCCGCAGAGGGCGAGCAGCACGATCACCGAAGTGGCGCGCAATGTGCGCTGGTTCCGCTGCCACCAGGACGGCACCGGATGGGTCGGCATGGCGTGCGGCGTGCCGTCGTGCGGCATTCCGCTGTGCGACATCCCGGCGTGCGGCGTGCCGTTGTGCGACATCCCGGCGTGCGGCGTGCCGTTGTGCGGCGTCCCCCCGGGCCCGGTTCCGTGCGGTGGGACTTCCCAGCCGGACGCGGCGGTCGTGTGCGGCGTGGCGGATCCGGCCGGAGCGGGATGCCCGGGAGGGCGAGCGCCGTGCGGGGGTCGACCCTGCGGCGCGGCCACCTCCGGATAGTGCGGCCCTGCCTGCGGGACGCCATCCGCCGGGTTCGGCGGGCCGCCGACCACGGGTCCGGGACCGGGCGGCTGCGGAGCGGCGGCAGGCGTGCGAGGAGGCGTCGGGCCGTACGGCGGCTGCACGGAGGCGTATGCGGGAGGGAAGGCGGCGCCGGGCGCTCCCGCAGGCGCGTCCTGCGGCTCCGGGAGCTCCGACCGGTACGGCGGCGCCGGTGCCGCGCCGGAGGGCGTCGGGGCTGCCGGGGTTCCGGCGAAGGAGGCGTCGCCGGAGGGCGTCCCTGCGCGCGGCGCCTCGGCGGCCGGTACCGGGGGGTGCGTGGCCGGAGGTGATGACGGAGACCGGCGTGGGCGCATGGCCCGGGTCGGTGAATCCGCGACATCCTGCGGTCCCGAAGCGCCGCCTTCCGGCTCCGGTATGCGCTCCTCGGCCGATTCCTCGGCTCCGGGGACGCCCCCGGACCCGTCCGGGTCCGGAGCGCTCTGCGGCGCGGCCGGGCGGGCGGCCGGAACGGGTGCCGGAGCGCCGGACGGCCCGGGCGTCATCGGGTTCGACGGGGCGCTGGGAGCGCCGGTTGCCTCGTCATGCACCCGTCGACAGTAACCAGTGTGGGTGACACGCGCTGCGGCACCGCCGCAACGGCTGCCCGGCGACGGTCGCCGATCGGCCACCGCCGCCGAGGGACCGAGCGGCCTCGGAGCGGGCTCAGCGGCGCCGGAAGAGCAGGTCCCGCACCTTGTGGCCCTTGTCCAGGCCCTGCCCTTCGAAGCGGGTCAGCGGCCGGTTCTCGGGGCGGGGCGCGAACCCCCCGTCGGGCTGGGTGTTCTCGTACGCGGGGTGGGCGCTGAGCACGTCGAGCATCTGCTCCGCGTAGTTCTCCCAGTCGGTCGCGCAGTGTACGAGGGCACCCGGCCGCAGGGGGCGGGCCGCCAGGTCCAGGAACTCGGGCTGGAGCAGGCGCCGCTTGTGGTGGCGGGCCTTGGGCCAGGGGTCCGGGAAGTAGAGTCGCAGCCCGGAGAGCGAGTCGGGCGGCAGCATCTCCCGGAGCAGGATGATGGCGTCCCCGTTGCCCACCCGTACGTTCGTGAGGCCCTGCTCGTCGGCGAGGCGCAGCAGGTTGCCCTGGCCGGGGGTGTGGACGTCCACGGCGAGGACACCGGTGGCCGGGTCGGCGGCCGCCATCCGGGCCGTGGCCTCGCCCATCCCGAAGCCGATCTCCAGTACGACGGGCAGTTCGGGGTCGTCGAAGAGCGCGCCGAGGTCGAGCGTCCGCAGCCCGTCCACGTCGAAGCCCCAGCGCGGCCACAGCTGCTCCAGCGCCAGCCGCTGCCCCTTGGTCACCCGGCTGCGGCGGGGCTGGAAGCTGCGGATGCGGCGCTCGTGGTGCGACCCGGCCGGGTCGGGCGAGGGTCCGGCTCCGGGCGGGAACATCCGAGCCATCATCCGCGGCGCCTGCTCGCCGCCGTGGCCGGTTCGGCCGCCGTGGCCCTGCCCCGGCCCGGTGCCGGGACCGGGTCGGCCGTCCTGCCCCTGCTCGTCGTCGGGACCGGGTTCACCGCCGGTGCCGGGTGCGGACCCGGCGCCGGGCGCCGATTCGCCGGAGCCGGTCGCGGACCCGGCACCGGGCGCCGGGCCGCCGGACCCGAAGTCGCCGGAAACGGAGCGGTCGGGCACGCGGCCCTCGGGCACGGAGCCGCCGTCCGACGGCCCCGGCGCGGGCCCGGGGGCGTCGTGGGCGGGTTCGTCGCTCTGGGAGAAGTGGTTGCTTTCGGACACGATGGTCTCGATTTTACGGGGCGCGGGAGGACAGCGACGAAGCGTCCCTCAGCGCTCGGCCAGCGCCCCGGCCACCCGCCGGGCGATCTCCCGTCCGATGGGCAGCGAGGCGGTCGCCGCCGGGGAGGGCGCGTTGAGGACGTGGACGGTGTGCGGGCCTTCCGCGAAGAGGAAGTCGTCGACGAGCGTGCCGTCCCGCAGCACGGCCTGGGCGCGTACCCCGGCCGGTGCCGGGCGCAGGTCGGCGGCCTCCACCTCGGGCAGCAGGCGCCGTACCGCGGCGGTGAAGGCGGGGCGGGAGAGTGAGCGGTGCACTTCTCCGGCTCCGTAGCGCCAGTGGCGGCGCGCCATGTGCCAGGTACCGGGGTGGGTCAGGAGCCCGGCCAACTCGCTGGGGCGTACGGTGCGCCACGCGTATCCCTCGCGGGCCAGCGCCGGAACGGCGTTCGGGCCCAGGTGCACGCCGCCGTGCACACCGCGGGTGAGGTGCACGCCCAGGAAGGGGAACGCCGGGTCGGGTACCGGGTAGACGAGCCCGCGGACCAGGTGTTCCCGGTCGGGGGCGAGCTCCGCGTATTCGCCGCGGAAGGGCAGGATGCGGGCCTGCGGACTGTCCCCGGCGCGGCGGGCGATGGCGTCGCAGTGCAGCCCGGCGCAGTTGACCAGGGCGCGCGCCCGTACCACCGCGCCGTCCGCCGTGCGGACGGCGACCCCGCGGCCCGGGCGGCGGTCGATCGCCTCGACCTCACCGGCGGCGCCGTACCGGACCTCGGCGCCGGCGTCCCGCGCCGAGCGGGCGAGCTGCTCGGCGACGGCGACGAAGTCGGCCACCCCTGTCGTCCCGACGTGGATCGCCGCCAGGCCTCTGACGTGCGGTTCGTGCTCCGCGATCTGGGCCGGCCCCAGCTCGCGGACCGGGATGCCGTGCTGTCGGCCGCGCTGGATGAGGCCGTGCAGCCGGGGCAGTTCCTGCTGCTCGGTGGCGACGATCAGCTTGCCGGTCACCTGGTGCGGAATGTCGTGTTCCGCGCAGAACTTCACCATCTCCGCCGCGCCCTGGAGCGCGAACCGCGCCTTGAGCGAGCCGGGCGGGTAGTAGATCCCGCTGTGGATCACACCGCTGTTCCGCCCGGTCTGGTGCCGGGCCGGACCGGGCTCCTTCTCCAGGACGACGACCCGGGTGCCGGGCGACCGGCGGGTGAGCGCGTAGGCGGTGGACAGGCCGACGATGCCCGCGCCGATCACCAGCACGTCGCAGTCGAGTCTTCCGGACGTCGAGGACACGCCCCCCATCATGAACTGCCTCCGCTTCCCCGCCTCAGGTGCCTCCCCGCCTCACATGCCGTTCATCGTACGGAGCCCGCTCACGCTGGAGCCACCAGCAGGGGTCGGGCCCGCTCGCGCAGCTCGGCGACGCGGGGCTCGTCCCCGTAGGGCTCCAGCCGGTGCAGCAGATCGCGGACGTACTCCGTGGTGCGCGCGGAGGAGATGCGTCCCGCCACCTCCACGGCGCGCACTCCGGCGGCGCAGGCCGCGTCCAGATTGCCCGACTCCAGCTCGGCGACGGCGGAGACCACCAGCCGCAGCCCGTGCGAGCGGACGAACTCCTCCTTCGGCTGGGAGAGCGCCTTCTCCGTGAAGCGGCGCACCTGGCGGGGCGCCTTCAGATCGCGGTAGCACTCGGCGGCGTCGGCCGCGAGCCGGTCATAGGAGTAGAAGTCGAGCCAGCAGGGGTCGGGGTCGCCCTCCCGGGAGCGCTCCAGCCAGCTCTCGGCCGCGGCCAGCGCTCCGGCACACGCCTGCGCCTCGTTCGCCTTGGCGTGCGCGCGGGCCTCGACGAGCTGGAAGAAGCTCATCGTGCGGGCCGTCGCCAGCCCCCGGTTGCGCTCCAGCGCGGCCTGCGCGAGGTCGACGCCCTCGTCGGCGAAGCCCCGGTAGGTCGCCTGGAGCGACATGGAGGCGAGCACGTAGCCGCCCAGCGGAACGTCGGCGGCGGCTCGGGCCAGCCGCAGCGCCTGGATGTAGTAGCGCTGCGCGGCCTCCTGCTGACCGGTGTCGAACGCCATCCATCCCGCGAGCCGGGTCAGTTCGGCCGTCGCGCCGAAGAGCGAGCGGCCCACCTCGTCCGTGTAGGCACCCAGCAGCAGCGGAGCGGCGTCCACCCGCAGGCACTCCGGCACCATCGACGAACGCCAGTCCCCACCGCCGTACTTCGAGTCCCAGCGGCGCGCCTCGTCGGCGGCCTCGCGCAGCTTGGCGACGTCGGTGTGGCCGACCCGCAGCGGGGTGCCGACCTCGTCCGCGTCCGCGCCGCCCTCGCGGCCGTCCTGCCCGTCGAGTGCGTCCTGTCCGTCCCGTCCGCCCTGTCCGTCCCGTGCCCCGCCCTCGGTGGGAGTGTCGGGGCCGGCGTCGGCGCCGTCGTTCGACGGGTGCGTCCCCTCCAGGAGTTCGAGGTGGCGCGCCACCGAGCTGTCCGCCGGGGTTATGAGCCAGCGCGACGCGGGAGTGGCGTAGGCGCTCACGGCGAACGAGCCCGCCAGGGACTGCCAGATGCTGCCGCCGCCGCGCCGCCCCGCAAGGTCGAGGCGGTAGAGGTCGGTGGCCGACTTGACGGCGGCCCCGACGTCGCGGGGAAAGGCCAGCCCGACCTCGGGCGTCGGATCGGCGTCCGCGAGGCCGATCTCGTGCAGCGGCACCGGACGGCCGAGCTTGCTGCCGATGGCAGCGGCGATCAGATGGGGCGCCGCTCCTTGCGGCACCATCCCCTTCGACACCCAGCGGGCCACCGACGTCTTGTCGTACCGAAGCGTGAGGCCGCGCTGGGCCCCCAGGTCGTTGACCCGTCGGGCGAGTCCGGCGTTGCTGATCCCTGCGAGGGCGAGGACGGTGCCGAGCTTCTCATTCGGCCCGCGTGACTCCCTGGACATGCGCACCCCTGACCACACCGACGACCGCCCCGCGGCTGAGGCGCGGGGCCCCTCCCGCGACTGCGCGGTGCGCGACGCGGAAAGCATTGGGAACACAGCGTAGTTCGACGGATCCCGACCGTTAAGAGGCGTCCTGCCGGATGGCGAGATATGTGTCCGTACGCGTGTACGTGCAGGGGTCACGTGCCATCCCGATACTGCCCCGCGCGGAGCGGCTGGAATCATGCGCGCCGTGCGGGAAACGGCCGTCTTGCGGGACGCCCGATGCTGTGCTCCTGGCGTGTGGCCGTGCGCCCATGCATGCGCCTGCCCGGCACGGAAGGTGAGGGGTTCGATAGGAGTCGCGTGGGTCGGCCCGCTGCACAAGGAATCAGTGGGCTGGGGGACACCGCCGTCTCATTCCCCGCGGGCGGCGGTCCGGGCCGGGAGGCGCGTCGCGCGCCTCCCGGCCCGGCAACGGGGGACGCGACCGGGCGGGGTTCGGGGACCGGGAGCCGACCGGACCCACTGCGCGGAGCAGCTACGCGGCCGTACCGTACGACGCGCCCACGATCCTGTGCCGCAGCC
This sequence comes from Streptomyces sp. NPDC006925, assembly GCF_042869575.1. Taxonomy (NCBI): domain Bacteria; kingdom Bacillati; phylum Actinomycetota; class Actinomycetes; order Kitasatosporales; family Streptomycetaceae; genus Streptomyces; species Streptomyces sp. NPDC006925. The sequence goes on along the minus strand of NZ_JBIAGB010000022.1, from coordinate 16,779 downwards.
CCTTCATACCCGCCCGGACGTGGGCTTTCCGTCGAAGTGCGGGTGGCTGCCCGAGGCGTGCCGCGCGGTGGGCCGCGCCCTGCCGGTCCTCGGTCGTGGGCCGCGGTGGACGCCCGCCCGGCGGCGCCGCGCGGCGGTCCGGGGCACCCGCTGGACGCCGGGTGGCCGCGGTGCCCGGCGCCGGCCGTTGCGCGGGGCGTCGGGCACTGCCGCGAGCGTCGTCGGGTACACCGCCGACCCGGTACCCGTGATCGTGTGCCCTCTCCCGCGCTTCTGTGCCCCGCGTGTGCGACGGGTCCGTGCGCCCTGCGCGCACGTCCTGTGCGGATCGCGTGGGGCTGTCGGGCTCGTCCCGGCGGTCTTCGGTACGCCGTCCATTCGGAGTTGCACGGCGAAGCGTCAGGAAAGGTTCTGCCGGACTGCCGAAGCCGTTCATATTTGGCCGAATGACATCGGTCGCGTGTGCGGTGCCGGGAGGGCACGCCGGAGGTATATGCCGCCCGTTGCGCGGAGGTTCCCAGCGGCCCGAGAACGCCGCGCGGCGCGGAGCCGCCGCCGGATGCGCCGAGGTCTGCGCCCCCTCGTACGCCGCCCGCGCGCCACTCTCATGGCACCATGGCCGCAACGGCAGCGGCTGCCCCGGCCGCAACGGCAGCGGCCTCTGCGGCGCAGGGCATCCGCACCGGGTGTCCCGCGCGGTGGGGCGAGGGCGCCCGCGCGGTGGGGCACACAGCGGAGTGACGCGAAAGCAGGGCGGCGATGCGTTGGTTGGTGGGGTGGAGCAGTGCCGCGGCAACCTCCGACGGCCGCCGCGGTCCCGTCCGCACCGCCAACGGCCGCGACAGGCACGGCTCCGCCGGTTCCGGCACGTACGGCTCCGGAGTCGACCCGTACGGTTCCGCGGGCCCGGACCCCTACGGTCCCGCCGGACCGGCCCCGCACGCCGCACACGTACCCGACGGACAGGGCGGCGCCCTCCGGCCCGTCGGCGCCCAAGTGCTCTGGGGCGGCCCCGATCCGCTGTGGGCCGTCGGCGACTGGCGGCCCGACGAGATCCGCGTCGTCGAATCCGAGCCGGGCAACCGGCTCGCGGTACTGGGCTGCTGCGGCGCCAGCGACGACGAACTGCGGCTCGGGCTGATCGCCGCGCGCGGCGGAGCGTTTCGCCACCTGACCGCGTGGCCCGGCAGCTACACCGCCGTCGCCTCCGTGGGCCGCCGCATCACGGTGGCAGCCGACCTCGCGGGCGCCCGGCCCGTCTTCCACGCGCCCTGGGCCGGAGGGACCGCCTACGCGACGGCCGCCCTCCCGCTCGCCGACCTGATCGAGGCCGAACTGGACTTCGGTCACCTGGCCGTCCAACTGGCCTGCCCGGAACCGCCCGAGGCGCTCGGCGACAGCACCCCCTTCCGCAGCGTGCGCAGAGTCCCGCCGGGGCACGCGCTGATCGTCCGGGACGGCGGCAGCCGCGAGACCGCCGGCTACGAGACCTCCGGCTCGCTGGTCGTCGGCGCCCCGCCCGTCGATCCGGAGACGGCGGTCGCCGGCGTGCGGGACGCGCTCGTGGACGCCGTACGCGCCCGGCTCACCGCACCCCGCCACGCCGCCGAACACGACACCGACGTACGCGATCCGGGCCCGGTACCCGGCATGGGCCCAGCCGACCGGCAGCGGGCACGCGGCGGCCCGGCACCGGGAGTCGGCGCCGACCTGTCCGGAGGACCCGCCTCCGGCACCCTGGCCCTGCTCGCCGCCGGACTGCCCGGCACACCGGGGACCGTCCTCGGCTCGGGAGCGGCCGAAGCAGGGGAGCGGCTGCTGGCCGTCACCTTCAACGACCGCACCCTGGCGGACACGACCCCCGACCCGCACGACACCGCAGGCGCCGACAGCCATCTCGCCGAGCTGGAGCGAGCGCACAGCATCGCCGAGAACCCCCGGCTGCGGCACGTCGTGGTGACCGGTGGCCACGAGGCGCTGCCCTACGCGGACCTGACCGGCGGCCCCCTCACCGACGAGCCGGGCCCCTCGCTGGTGACCGCGGAACGCCACCGCGGCCGGCTCTCCGCGGGCAGCTCGGACCACTTCCTCGGCTCCGGCGCCCGCCAGGTCGTCGACGCGCACCCGGCGCGGCTGGCCGACCTGCTGCTGGACCGGCGCCGCCGCCATCTCGTGCGGCCCGTCGCCGCGCTGGCCCGCGCCGAGGGACAGAGCGGCGGGCAGACCGCGGGCCGCTCCCTGCTGGTACCCGTCACCATCTACCGCGCGGCGCGCAGGCTGGCCCGTACCTCCTACCGCGACGGAGTGACGGAAGCGGCGGCGCTGCTGCGCGACAGCGCGTTCACGGCCGCCGCCTTCGCGCCGTACCCCGAGGGCGGCGAGAGCGCGGTCGACGCCTCCGTCGCCGCACTCACCTGGTGCCGCCCCGGACCGGCCGCGCGCTGGCTCACCGGTGAGGCCCTGGCGGAGGTCTCGCTGCGGCTGGAGGGCGCGGCGCAGGCCCGCCCGTCCGTCGAACGTCCCGGCGAACGACGGGCCCGGGCCGCGCTCACCCGTGCCGCCGCCGACCACCGGGTCCTCGAGCAGGCGGTGGAGATCCGCGGGCAGCGGCTGCACGCCCCCTTCTTCGACAACCAAGTCGTCCGTGCGGCGCGGGAGCTGCCCGAAGCGCTCCGCGTGCGCCCGGAGGCACGCGGTTCCATACTGCGTGCCGCGCTCGCGGGCGCGGGAGTGCACGAACTCCCGCCCGGCTGGGGCGCCCCCACCCACGCCACGCAGCACGCCGCTCTGCGCGCGGGGGTGCGGCTGGCCGCCGACCAGCTGCTGGAACTCTTCCGGGCACCGCTGCTGGCCGAGGCCGGACTGGTGGAGGCCCGGGTCGTACGCCAGGCCGTCCAGCGGGTCGCGCGGGGCGAGCAGTTGCCCGTGGAAGGCATCGCGGACCTGGTCTCCATGGAGTTGTGGCTGGGCCGGCTGCTGGCCCGGCGCGGCACCTGCTGGACGGGGTCGGCCGCCCCCCGCCACCGGGCCGCCGCTGCGGGCGTCCACCCGGACGGCCGCTACGAGCGGATCCTGCCGCCCACCGGCGGGTGACGGCCCTCTCCCCGAGCCGCTCCCGCCTGCTCGGGGGCACGCGCCGCCCGCCCCTCGCGGGGTGAGGCGCCGCCCGCCGACTGCGGGGGGTGACGCGCTGCCCGCCGACTGCGGGGTGACGACCTCCGGCAGCTGCTGTGAGCGGCAGGCTCCCGGTCGGCAGCGGCTCCGGGTCGGCAGCGGCTCCGGTCGGCGCACGATCCGGTTCGGCGCTCCGCACGACGCCCCCGGACGGACCTGCCGGAGGGACGGGACTCCGCACGGAAAATGCATCCGGCGGTTCGGCCCCGACAGGGACAATGGGCCCGTGCGGTATCTGATCCTGGGGGCGAGCGAAGCGCGTGACGAGGCCGGACAGCCTCTTCCGCTGGGCGGGCAGCGGCTGCGTGCGCTGCTCGCCGCTCTCGCACTGCGCGCCCACAACCGCGCTCCCGCCTCCCAGGACACGCTGATCGACGAGGTGTGGGCGGACGTGTCGCCCGAAGCGCGGCCGGAGAACGCTCCCGCCGCGCTGCACGCGCTGGTCAGCAGGCTGCGCCGGGCCCTCGGCAAGGACGCCGTCCAGTCGCTGCCGGGCGGCTACCGGCTCCGGATCGACCCGGAGCGGGACGACGTCGACCTGGTGCGCTTCGAGGAGCTGGCCGCCGAGGGGGAGCGCGCCCTGGCGGCCGGCGAGCCCGCGCGGGCCGCCGCCGTGCTCCGCGAGGGGCTCGCACTGTGGCGGGGCCCCGCCGTGGCCGACCTGCCGGACGGGACCTCCGCCGCCGCCCGTGCCGAAGCGCTTCGGCACTCCGCACTGCTGCGCCGCCTCACGGCCGACCTCGCCCTGGGCCGTGCCGAGCGGATACTTCCCGAGCTGCGCGAACTCGTCCCCGAACACCCGCTCGACGAGCCGTTGCAGACGCTCTATCTGCGCGCGCTGCACGAGAGCGGCCGCACGGCAGAGGCGCTGGCGGCCTACGAGTCCGTACGCCGGGACATGGCCGCCCGCCTCGGTGCCGACCCGGGCTCCGAACTGCGCGCGCTGCACACCGAACTGCTCTCCGCCGGTACGGAGGAGGAGCCGCCCGGACCGGGCGCCCGGCGTCCCCCCGCCATCCGGCGTCCCCCCGCCACCCGGCGGGCGGGCCCGGGGCCGGTTCCGGGGGCTGTCCCGTCGGAGCGCCACGCCGCCTCGTCCGGTGTCGCGGCAGCCCGGGACGGCCTGGGCCGACGCCCCGCCCGGCAGCCGTCCGCGGGCCCGCAGACCGGCCCGGCCGCGGCCCGCGGCGCGATCCCGGGATCGGCTCCCGGTTCGGTTCCGGTGCCTGGTTCGGCCCCGATGCCTGGGTCGGTGCCTGGTTCGGCCCGGGTGCCTGGACCGGTGCCTGGTTCGGCTCCGCCCGGCAATCTGCGGTCCCGGCTGACCAGTTTCGTCGGACGCGAGGCCGACATCGCCGCGATCCGCTCCGACCTCGAAGCCGCCCGGCTCGTCACCCTGATCGGGCCGGGCGGAGCGGGCAAGACGCGGCTGGCCGAACGGGTCGCCGCGACCGCGGCCGCTGCCGATCCGGCGCCGTATCCCGACGGGACCTGGCTGGTGGAGCTCGCCCCGCTCGACCACCCCGCGGCGGTCCCGGGCGCCGTGCTCAGCGCCCTCGGCCGCCGGGTGACCTCGCTGTCCAGCGCCACGACCGAGAGCGCCCGCCCGCTGACCGGTGAAGGGGATCCGGCAGCCCTGCTGGTCGAGCATCTGGAGCAGCGCCGTCTGCTGCTCGTGCTCGACAACTGCGAGCACGTCGTCCACGCCGCCGCCGGCCTCGCCGAGACGCTGCTGGCCCACTGCCCCGGGCTGACCGTGCTGAGCACCAGCCGCGAACGCCTGGACGTGCAGGGCGAGACGGTACGGCCGGTCGAGCCGCTGCCGCCGGCGTCCGCGCACCGGCTGTTCGCCGACCGCGCCGCGGCGGCCCGCCCGGGATTCCGGCCGAGCGCAGATCCGGCGGCGGTTGCCGAGATCTGCCGACGCCTCGACGGGCTGCCGCTGGCGATCGAACTCGCCGCGGCCCGGCTGCGGTCGCTCACCCCGCGTCAGATAGCCGACCGGCTCGACGACCGCTTCCGGCTGCTGACCAACGGGAGCCGCACCGTACTGCCGCGGCAACAGACCCTGCGCGCGGTGGTCGACTGGTCCTGGGACCTGCTGGACGAGCGCGAGCGAGCCGTCGTACGTCGACTGTCCGTCTTCGCGGGTGGCTGCACCCTCTCCGCCGCCGAGCACGTCTGCGCGGGCAGCCTGCCGACGCCCGCGGACGGGCGCTTCGGGGCCGCGGGCGAGCCTGCCGGCACCCCGGCGGAACGCCGGGCTCCGGCGGAGGCGGAGGCGGAGGCGGAGGCGGGACGCGCGCGCCACGTATCGGACGGACCGGCGTCCGCCCCGCGCGGACCGGCCGAGGGCGCCGGAGGGTCCGCTGACCCCGGCATCCGCCCGGACGAGGTGCTCGACCTGCTCTCCGCCCTGGTGGACAAGTCCCTCCTCGTCGCCGACCAGCCGCCGGACCAGTGCGGCACCGGCATGCGCTACCGCATGTTGGAGACGATCCACGACTACGCCCGCGAGCGGGCCGCCGAACATCCGGCCGAGCGCGCGGCGGCCGAGGCGCGGCACACGGCCCAGCTCCTCCGCTTCGCCAACGCGGCCGAACCGCGCCTGCGCTCCGCCGAACAGCTCTCCTGGCTGCCCAGGGTCGAGGCCGACCTGGACAACATCCGCGCCGCGCTGCGGCGCTCGCTCAGCCACGGGGACCGGGAGACGGCCGTCGCGTTCGTCCGCGCCGCAGGCTGGTTCTGGTGGCTGCGCAACTACCGTGACGAGGGCGCGCACTGGGTCGAGTCCGTCCTGGCACTGCTCCCCGCCGCCGAGGAGCGCGGCCCGGAGGAGGACATGCTCTTCCGGGAGCTGCAACTGCTGGACTACTTCCTGCTGTCCGAGCACCACACCCAGACGCTGCTCTCCGATCCCCACCACCGGGCCGTCGCCGAGGAACTGCTCGTCACCTTCAGGAACCCGGGCCCGGCCGCCGCCCGCTTCCCCGGCATTTTCTGGCCCTTCACCGGCTACCTCGTCGACGGCAGCAAGGCCGTGGCCCCGCTGATGGACCTCGCCGTCGCCAACTGCCGCCGTCACAGCGAGCCGTGGGGGCTGGCCGTGGCACTGCTCTTCCGCGCCCACGTACGGATCGACCGCCCCGGCGGGCTGTCCCTGACCCACGACGACCTGCCCGAGATCGGCTCCCTCGCCGCGAGCACCGGCGACCGCTGGCTGCTGGGCCAGCTGTGCGGACTGCGTGCGGAGACCGCCCTCCAGGAGGGGCACTACGACGACGCCCGGGCGGACTTCGAGACCGCCCTGCGGTACGCGGAGCAGCTCGGCGCCCTCACCGAGGTGCCGCTGCTGCTCGCCCGCATCGCCGATGTGTGGCTCCGCCGCGGTGACACCGGTCAGGCCGACCGGCTCGCACAGCGTGCCGTCGCGGAGGCCGAACGCCTGGGCATCAGGGACGCGCTGACGCTCGGTGTCTTCCTCCGCGCGGTCGCCGCCGCCGAGGCCGGGGATCTCGTCTCGGCCCGGGCGCTCCTCGGGCAGGCCGAGGAGCACGCCGCGGTCGGTTCGCCGCCCGCGATGTTCGACGTCATGCTGCGGCTTCTGGACGCCCGGATCACCGCTTCCGAGGGGGCCGAACCACCGGGGGCGGCCGTTCGCAAGATCACCACTGCGCTGCGGCTCGGCCTGGAGACCGGCATCCCGGAACCCCTGGCGGGCCAAGCCCTGCTGACTGCGGGCTACATCCTGCACCTCGCGGGCCGGCACACGGCGGCGGTCGAGTTCGCCGACGCGGCGCGCCGACGGCGCGGGGAGCTGCCCGCGAGCGTTCCCGAACTCCGCCTCGACCGGGCGGTCCGCGCCTACTCCCCGGCCGATGGCACGGCTGCCCGCCGCCCGCCGCTGACCGGTGCCCGGGCCGTCGAGCGGTTGGTCGAGCTGTGCGGCCAGTTCGACGCCGACAACTCGACGGAGACCGCGCCGCCCACCGTCGCGGGGTGACGTTTCACCACCAGCCGCACCGTGCGATCCCCGGAGCCGGAGCTGAGCGTCACGGTGTCCCGGGTGATCTCGACGACGTGCCGCGCCGGCGGTGCGGGCGGTGGCGCCGGCCGGGGCGGACCGGGGCGCGGGGGCGCCGGGTCGGGGTCCGGGGGCGGTGTCCGGCTCGGCGGCGCCGGCTGCTCGCCGGGCTCGGCCGCGGGAGTCGGCGCCGGGCTCGTCGCGGGGCGCGGCTCCTCCGCCTCCTTCCGCGGCGGCGCCGGATCGGGCGCGGCAGATCCGGATCCCGGCTTGCCCGGCTGCGGCGGCGGGCCGGGCTTCCGCGGCGGCTCGCCGGGCTCTCCGGGCTCTCCGGGCCTACCGGGAGCGGCGGTCGGCGCCGGACGCCGAGCCTCCGGCTTCCCGGAGGGCTCGTCGGCGCCGCCGCTCAGCGCGTACGCGAGCACCGCACCGGCCGCCGCCACCACTCCCAGTCCGATACCGGCCTTCGCCGGGGCGCCGAGCCCCTCGGAGGCCGCGCCGCCCGCGCCGCCCGCGCCGGCACTTCCGCCACCGCCCGCCGCGGCGCCGCCGCCTGCCGCCGCCGCGCCGCCGCTCGCTGCTGCTCCACCGACCGCGGCGCCGCCCGTCGCCGGCGCACCCGTGCCGAGCAGCGCCCCGAACGCCTGGGCGCCGCCGGTCGTTCCGAACCAGCCGACCAGAGCCACCGGCACCAGCAGCCTGATGTGCTCGTTCAGGTCCCGGACCTCCGAAGCCGCCTGACGGCACGCCGGGCACTCCTCCAAGTGCCGGGCCAGCCCCCGCTCGGCCCGCATCCGCAACCCACCGCGCGCATAGGCGCCCAGCCGGTCCGCGTACCGGGCACACTCTCCGCCCCCGGTCGTCAACGCCCGGCTCACATGGGCCTGCAGATACGCCTGCTTGAGGTGCTCCCGCGCCCGGTGAGCCGCTGTCGCCGTGGCGCCGCGGGACTTGCCCAGCAGCGGCGCCACCTCTTGCGGCGGCACGCCCTCGACGGCCGTGTGCCACAGCAGCATCCGGTCGTACTCGGACAGGCTCCGGAACGCCCGGACGATCAGCTTCTGCTCCGCCTCCCGCATGGCGCGCACCTCGGCACCGGGCGCCAGCGTCTCGCCCTCGCCGCCCACGGAGCCGACGGCGGCCGCCTGCGCGAAGGCCGCGAAGTCGTCCACCAGCCGCTCGCGCCGCCGGGTCCGTGCCCAGTCCGCCGCCACCCGCCGCACAGAGGCCAGGAGATAGGCGCGGACCGACGACTCGGGTCCCTTGCCGCCGCGCACGGCCTGCAGCGTGCGCGCGAAGACCTCACCCGTGAGGTCCTCCGCGGTGTCCGCGTCCCGGCAGCAGGTCCGGGCGTAGCGGCGCACCGGCTCGGCGTGCCGTCGGTACAGCTCCTCGTACGCCCTGTCGTCGCCCTCCCGCATTCGCGCGAGCAGCTCCACATCGGAGACGCCGTGGCCGACGCGCCCGCTCCGGATGCCGCGCTCGGTACCGCGGGGAGGGCGGCCTGCAGCACAGCGGTTTCCGTGGTCCTCCGAGCGGCCGGGCCGCCGCTGCTCGGGCACCTGGCGCCCGGCGGCCTTCCCGGGCCGTCCCTGCGCGGGGTCCGGTCCGGGCCTTCCGGGCCTCTGCTCCCTGTCACCACCCATAGCCGCGACTTCCGTACTCGCCCTGCGTGCTGACCATCGCGTCAGAGTGGCACAGCCCCGGCGGGCCGGAACCCGACAAGCAGACCAACCACTCGTTCGGGTTGTTCCGTACGGTTCTGCGAATGTCGAGACGGGGCGTCAGTCGTCCACGCCCCCCGGCTGTCCGACAGCCCTCGAACAGCGTGCCGCCGCCCCCGCCCGCCGCCCGCCGCCCGCCGCTCGGCGTCCGCGGGCGACGAGGCCGGGCGGAACGCCGGACGGCAGGCGGCGACCGACGGCACGACCGACGGCACGATCAGCGGGACGCCCGCCGAGAAGTGGTGCGCCGGACGGCGGGCTGCTCAGCGCCCGATCAGCGCCCGCTGCGGGAGCGCAGCCCCTCCAGCAGGATGTCCAGCAGCCGGGTCGAGGCAGCGGCCTGCTGCGCCGCATCCGGCAGCGACGGAGCGGCGGTCGCTATCACCAGCAGCACGTCGCCGACGGTCACGTCCGGCCGCAGCTCGCCCGCCGCCCGCGCCCGCTCGACCAACTGCCCGACGACGTGCAGCAACTCGACCGCCCCGGGATCGTCCTCCAGCCCGTCGTACGCCGCGCCCGCACCGCCCTCGGCGGTCACCGCGGCGACCGGAGCACGCTCCACCAGCCGCAGCTCCGGCTGGCCGCCCTCGGCACGGACCGGCGCCTCGGCGGACTCGCCCGGCGCCGCCGTGCGCTGCGGAGGCACCCGCAGGGCGCTCTCGGCCCGACCCTGGGCCCGACCCTCGGCCCGGAGTATCCGGGGCGGCAGCAGTCGTCCGGCCCCGGAGGCGACCGAAGTGCGCAGGAAGCGGGAGAGCGCCGACCAGGGTTCCTCCTCCTGGCCCAGCGCAGCCCGCGCCTGTTCGGTCAACCGTGCTGTCTCTTCCTCGGCTATCCGCCTGACCAGCACGTCCTTGCTCGGGAAACGGCGGTAGACCGTCCCGACCCCCACCCGTGCCCGGCGTGCGACGTCCTCCATCGGCGCGCCGTAGCCCAGCTCGCCGAAGACCTCGCGCGCCGCGCGCAGTACGTGCTCCAGATTCCGCTGTGCGTCCACCCGCAGCGGAGCGGTCCGCCGGGCGGCCGCGGTCGCGGTGGCGTGTGCGGTGGCCTGGCCCTCCGCGACGGTCGGGACAGCGGTCGGCGCCGCCCCCGCACGAGAGCCGTGAATACCCTGAATGCGCATCGTTGTTCCCCCGGTAAATCCCTGTCTCCCCCCGGAGACCCCCGCGTCCGCGGGGCCGGGATACGGCGCACTGGTCCAGAGGCCGCACCCGCTGGGGTACGAACATAGTTGAGCCCACCCCGAGAGAGAAGAGGGCGACCGGGCACGGCCCTCCGACGGCCGAGCCCCGGTATCGGCCGTACCCCGCCCCGACCCCCTGCCCGCCTGCCCCATACCCGTCGTGACCTGCGTGGACCGTACCTACTACGACATCAGCCGTACCACGGGTGCCCGGCGCACCCTGGTCACATGATTGACGTGTCCTGTGGACAAACGAGGGGCCGAGGGTGCGTCATGGTCAGGTGACGAAGGCCACGAAGGAACCTGCGGAACCCGCGCGCATCCTCGTCGTCGGCGGCGGCTACGTCGGCATGTACACGGCTCTGCGACTCCAGCGCAGACTCAAGCAGCGCCTCAAGCACGCCGCCGGCGTGATCGAGGCCGCCGCGCCGGACGCGCCGGACGCGCTGGGTACCCCGGGTGCGCCCGTCGCCTCGTCACTGGAGTCCGCCACCGGGGTCATCATCACGATCCTGGACCCCGACCCGTATATGACGTACCAGCCGTTCCTGCCCGAGGCCGCGGCCGGATCGATCTCCCCCCGGCACGTCGTCGTCCCCCTGCGCCGCGTACTGCCGGACTGCCAGGTCATCGTCGGCGAGGCGCGCACCATCGACCACGCACGCCGGGTCGCGCACATCAGCACACTCGCCACGGCGGAGTCCGACGCCGCCCGTGCGGGCCGCGCGGCCCCCGGGGAGCGCCCCGAGCCGCGGACCCTCGAACTGCCCTACACCGAACTCGTGCTGGCACCCGGATCCGTCTCACGGACGCTCCCGGTGCCCGGCCTGGCCGAGCACGGCATCGGATTCAAGACCGTCGAGGAGGCCATCGGCCTCCGCAACCACGTGCTCGAACAGCTCGACATCGCCTCCTCCACCCGCGACCCCGCCCTCCGGGACGCCGCCCTCACCTTCGTCTTCGTCGGCGGCGGCTACGCGGGCGTCGAGGCGCTGGCCGAACTGGAGGACATGGCCCGCTACGCCTGCCGCTACTACCACAACATCTCCGCCGACGACCTGCGCTTCCTGCTGGTGGAGGCCAGCGACCGGATCCTGCCCGAGGTCGGAGCGGAGATGGGCGGGTACGCGCTGCGCGAGCTGCGTGCCCGCAACATCGACGTGCGCCTGGAGACCCGCCTGGACTCGTGCGAGAACAGGGTCGCCGTCCTCAGCGACGGCTCCCGCCACCCCGCCCGCACCCTGGTGTGGACGGCCGGCGTCAAACCCCACCCCCTGCTGGCCCGTACCGGACTGCCGGTCACCGAGCGCGGCAAGCTCAAGTGCGCGGCCACCCTGCGCGTCGAGGCAACCGAGCACGCCTGGTCGGCCGGTGACGCGGCGGCCGTCCCCGATCTCACCGCCGACACGGAGCCGACGGACGGCGCGGAGCCCCCGCTGTGCGCCCCCAACGCGCAGCACGCCGTCCGGCAGGCACGCAGCCTCGCCGACAACCTCGCCGCGGTGAGCGAAGGCCGGGAACCCACCCCCTACCGGCACTCCTACGCCGGATCCGTCGCCTCCCTCGGGCTGCACAAGGGCGTCGCCCACGTGTACGGACGGAAACTCAAGGGCTACCCTGCCTGGTTCATGCACCGCGCCTACCACCTCAGCCGGGTGCCGACCTTCAACCGGAAGGCACGGGTGCTGGCGGAATGGGTACTCTCCGGCCTGTTCAAGAGGGAGATCGTCTCCCTCGGCTCGCTGGAGCACCCCCGTGCCGAGTTCGAATCCGCGGCGGGCACCGTACGGCGCCCCGACGAGAACTGAGGGTTCCACCGGCGCGGTGGGCCACACTGGACATGTGACCATGGGTGGGCCCGTGCCTGCGAAGCGTGACCACGAAGCGGTCCGGAGCGACCGAGCGAACACCGCGAACCACACAAGGAATCGGACGACGTGAACTTCACGCGCTGGAGCGCCCGACTGCCCGGCACACAGCGGCGCACCGCAGCCGCCCAGGCCGCGATAAAGGCGCGAGCGCGGTCGGCCGGGACCTCCGGCAGCGGTACGGACGACGGCAACGGGACCACCCGCCGCGGCAGTGGCGCAGGCACCGGGGACGAGGAGACGGAAGCGGTCGGCGGAGAGCCGCCGACCGGCCCAACCGCCGCTCCCGCAACCGCCCCGCCCGCCACCTCCGACTCCGACCGCCCGGCGCCGCCCGCCGCGACGGTGTCCGGCCGGGCGGCCCACCCGCACGACGACGTCTCCGACACTCCCACCGTCCCCGCAGCACGCAGCCGCCCGCCCGCCGAGGCCGAAGCGGGCTCCCTCACCGACCCCGGCGCGGAAACCGCACCGGACTCCGCGCCGGGTCCCGCATCCGGTCCGGAACAGGAAGCCGGTCCGGGCCGGGAAGCCGAGCCGGGGTGGGGAGCCGCTTCCGGAACCGGCGCCGGAGCAGCCGACGACACGGAAGCCGGAGCAGCCCTCGAACCGGGCGCCGAAACCGCGTTCGACGAGACGGGGTGGCAGCGCAGACGGGCCATCGACGCGCTCCCGGTCCGCGCCCTGCTCGGGGAGGTACCGGCGCTGGCCGCTGTCGTGCACGGCCCCGAACACCGCATCGCGTTCGTCAACGACGCCTACAGCCGCGTCTTCGGACCCCGCCCCACCGGTGCGGCGGCCCGCGAGGCCCTGCCCGAACTGGTGGAACTCGGCCTGCTCCCGCTGATGGACCAGGTCCGCCGCAGCGGCCGGCCGCGTACGGTCAAATCCCGCCGCGTCCCGCCGCAGCAGGGCGTGCCCGGCGGCAGACGGCGCCCGGGCTATTACACCTTCACCTGCACCCCGATCAGCACCTCGGGCGACAGCGGAGTGCTCATCTTCGCCGCGGACGTCACCGACCAGGTGGAGGCCGCGGAGCGACTGCGCGCCAGCGAACGCCGCCAGCGCGAGGCCGCCGTCACCCTTCAGCGCAGCCTGCTGCCCCAGGAGTTGGAGCAGCCCGACGACCTGCGCGTCGCCGCCACCTACCAGCCAGGCGGAACGGACGCCGCCGTCGGCGGCGACTGGTACGACGTCATCACCCTCGGCGCCGGCCGCACCGCGCTCGTCATCGGCGACGTCATGGGCCGGGGAGTACGCGCCGCCGCAGTCATGGGACAGCTCCGCACGGCGGTCCGCGCCTACGCGCGGCTCGACCTGCCGCCGCACGAGATCCTGCAGCTCCTCGACGGACTCGCCGCCGAGATCGACGCCTCCCAGATCGCCACCTGCGTCTATGCCGTCCACGACCCCAACGAGGGCTGCCTAAGCTACGCCTCCGCGGGACACGTGCCCATCCTGGTGCGGGAGGCGGACGGCACCGTCCTGCGGGCCACCGAGCACACCGGCCCGCCGCTGGGCACCGGCGGCTGGCTGCACACCTCCGGCAGCCTGCCGCTGCCGGAGGGCGCCACCGCCGTCCTCTACACCGACGGCCTGATCGAACGCCGGGACGCCGACATCGACGAGGGCGTGGCGGCGCTCGAACATGCCTTCGCAGGGGCCACCGGCTCGCCCGACATCGTCTGCGACCGGCTGCTGCGCGCCCTGGGCATCACCGAGGACCACGACGACGACGTGGCCCTCCTCGTCTTCCAGCACCCCGCACGGACCGGCCCCGACGCCGAACTGTTCCACAACGCGGCACTCGACCTGCTCGGCGGCACCGAAGCGGCCCCACGCGCCCGCGCCTTCGCCTCCGGCGTTCTGGCCTCCTGGCGCTTCCCCACCGAACTCCGCGACCTCGGCGTCCTGGCCGCCAGCGAACTGGTCGCCAACTCCCTCCAGCACGGCACCCCGCCCATGCGGCTGCTGCTGCGCCGGACCGACCGCCGCCTGATCATCGAAGTCACCGACGGCGACGACCACCTCCCGCGCCGCTGCCGCGCCGAACCGGCCGACGAGGCCGGGCGCGGCATCTCGATCATCGCGACGATCGCCTCGGCATGGGGGAGCCGCCGCACTCCGGGCGGCGGCAAGTCCGTGTGGTGCGAGTTCGCCCTGCCCGGCAGGTAGGTGCGTACGGGGGGTGGGTGCGTACGGGGGGTGCGTACGGCCGGCCGGGGCTCGGGGCTCGGGGCCCGGCCGGGGCCCGGCGGCCCTCGCCGCCAGGCTCCCGCTCCCGCGGATCCGGCCCTGGAACCGCGGAACTTCAGCAGGCAGCCCCGACGGGCTGCTCCTCGACGACCGGACGGGTGGACTCTCCGCGCGCCACGATGACCGAACCGGGCCGGTCCTCGCGGTCGGTGAGCCGCCGTCCCAGCACAAGCGCCAGCCCGGCGACGCCCAGGCAGCACAGCACCAGCACCACGATGTACGCCGACCAGGCACCCGCCGCGGCGAGCGCCCCGCCCACGGCAGGGCCCACGGCCAGCGCCAACTGCTTCACCAGCGCGAAAGCGGAGTTGTACTGGCCCACCAGGCGCGCCGGAGCCAGATCCGCGACCAGCGGCGCCACCGTGGGCGACAGCATGGTCTCGCCGATCCCGAACAGCGCGTAGGTGCCGATGAGCAGCGCGGTGGCCACCGCCTGCGCCCCGTGCACAAGCCCGGAAGCCCCCGCGGCCAACCATGCGACCGCCCAGATCAGGCCCACCAGAGCCACGACCCGGCTGCGCCGCCGCCGCTCGACGAGCCGCAGCACCACGAACTGGGCCAGCACGATCATCGCGGTGTTGGCAGCCAGCGCGATTCCCAGCGTGGACGTCGAGATCCGGGTGACCTCGACCGCGTACGCCGAGAGCCCCGACTCGAACTGCCCGTAGCACCCGAAGAAGATCACGAACCCCAGGACGCACAGCAGCACCATCGAGCGGTCCCGCAGCAGCACGCCCCAGCCGGAGCCCCGCGCCGCACCGGCCGCCTCGGCGCCTTCCTCGGCCGCAGCCGCCGCCGGACGGCTCATCCGCACCGTCACCAGCACCGCGAGCAGCACCAGGAACATCGTCGCCTCGATGACGAACAGCAGGGTGAAGCTTGCCGGGTCGTGTTCGTCGACGAGCATCCCGCCCAGCAGCCCGCCGACCCCGAGCCCGAGGTTGTTGAGGAAGAACTGGGTGGCGAAGGCGCGCGAGCGGGACCCCGGGGTCGAGCACCACACGATCATCGTCGCGAGCGCGGGCTGCAGCACGGCGATCCCGGCACCCATCACGGCTGAGGCGACCAGCACGGCAGCAGCACCGGTCGACAGGCCGAAGCCCAGCGCGCCCAGGGCGGCAGAAACGGCACCGACGACGACCATCACCATGGGGCCGCTCCGGTCGATGACGCGACCGGTGAAGGGCAGCACGAGCAGCGCGGCGGCGGCGAACGCGGCGAGCACCGCGCCCGCCGTGCCGTCGCCGAGCTCCCGCACCCGCGCGACATAGACGAAGAGGAACGGCACCGTGAAGCCGTTTCCGAAAGCCGCCAGCGCGTTTCCGAGCTGGATCCGCCGCAGCGCGGCGGCCGTCGCCGAGGACGCCGAGGACACAGCCGTGGTCAACACTCACCTACCTGAGTCGAGGGGGGACAAGGAGTACAGCTACGAAGACTTCGAAGCTAAAGTTCGATCCTAAAGAATACACAGAGCAAGCGTTTAGGGCGAATGAGTTGCCGTGCGATACTGCGCACATGCCGGACCGACAACCGACGCTCGACGAGCAGATCGCCATCTACCAGCGGGAGTACCGCGAGCTCGACCCCCAGGTGGAGAAGGTGGTCAACGCACTGAGCAGGCTGGACCGCAGGATGAGCGTGGCCTACGGCCGCCAGCTCGCGACGCTCGGCCTCAGCAGCCCGGAGTGGGAGGTCCTCAAGGAACTCGTCATGGCCGGCAATCCCTACCAGCTCTGGCCCGGCACCATCGCCAGACGGCTCGGCCTCACCCCGGCCGCGATGACGCACCGCATCGACCGCATGCTCACCCAGGACCTCGTCACCCGTGAGCGTGACCCGGACAACCGGGTCCGCGTCATCATCGGCCTCACCGACACCGGTCGGGAAAAGTGGCTCGAGGTCATGCGCATGGCCTCGGTCTTCGAGGAGGAACTCCTCCAGGACCTCGCCACCGAGGAGCGGGTGCAGCTGGGCGACCTCCTCACCCGCCTCCTGCGTCGCGTCGAGCACGCCCAGCCCGACGCCGGCGGCCGCCTCACCGACCTCGACTGACCGCCGGTTCGGTCGGAAGGAACCTCCGGCCGGTGGACTGCCGGTAACCCGGGGGGAGTTGACCCGCCACCCATGGCGCCAGGTGGCGGCCCGCCACGTTTGACACCGCCACGGGTGATCCGTAAGGTTCCTCGGGTTGTCAGCGGCCGGTCACGGCTTCTGATGACTCCTCCCGCCGTTCCGGCGGATCCTCTACTACTGAGCACCCTCCCTTTGCGGGGGTCTGTTCGTCGTGCCTTGGCATGGTGAATTGCTTTCGAGGTTCGGCTCGATTTGGAGCCGGGCGGGGGAAGGCCCTAAAGTAGCGGTCAGCCGGAAGGCGCCCCGCCGACAGGGGAATCCGATTCGGAAGACGGCACGGAAACGGGCCGGAAAACGGATCTGATAGAGTCGGAGACAGCGAAAGGGCAAACGTCCGGAGAAACCGGTACTGCATCGTCAGAACCGATTGGTTTCGAAGGAAGCGTCCGTTCCTTGAGAACTCAACAGCGTGCC
>NZ_JBIAGB010000021.1:0-121870 GCF_042869575.1 Streptomyces sp. NPDC006925 | reverse complement strand
CGGTTTGGCACCTGGCCCCGCCCCCCCTGCACAGCACACGCGTTGGGAAAGGGGCCCCCCACCCCCCCGGGGGGCCCCGCGGGCGCCCCCGGCCCGGGGGGGGGGGGGGGGCCCGGCCCCCCCCCCCCCGCAGCGGGTCACTCCTCGGAGGCGGCGGCGGAGACCGAGGCCCCGCCTTCCTGCTCCGCCGCGGCCGTCTTCCTGGTGGCCGTCTTCTTGGCGGTCTTCTTCGCGGTCTTCTTCGCCGCCGCCTTGCCGGCCGCCTTCTCCGCCGACTTGGCGGGCTTCTCGGCCGCCTTCTCCGCCGACTTGTCCGCCTTGGCCGCCGTCTTGGCCGCCGTCTTCTTCGCGGCGGTCTTCTTGGCCGCCGCCTTCTTCGCCGGGGCCTTCTTGGCCGCCTTCTTCGCGGCGGTCTTCTTCGCCGGAGCCGCGGTCTCCTCCTCCGAGGCGGTGGCGGTGACCGTGCGGGTCACACGACGCCGCGGGCGGAGCGGAGCCGCATCCGTGACGACCTCGCCGGCCGCCGGCACCGGCTCGGCGGCAGCGGCCGGTGCGGCCGCCTCGTCCGCCGCGACGACCAGCACGGCTGCCGTGTCGTCACCCGTGCGGGGCGCACCGGCGGGCGCGCTCACCTTGCGCGTCGCCCGGCGGCGGGGCCGGGCCCCGGGCTCCGCCGCTTCCGGACCGGTGGCCGCCGCTGCGGCGGGCTCGGCCGGGGCCGCGGACTCCGCCGACGCCGGAGCGGGCTCGGCCGCGGCGGGCCGGGCTTCCGGCTCCGGGGCCGCGGGCTCGACCACCTCGACGGTCCGGGCGGGCTCACCGCCGGTCCGGGGCGCCCCCGCGGGGGCGCTCGCCTTCCGGCTGCCGCGCCGCCGCGTACGTCCTCCGCGTGCCGCGGCCGCGGCGGCCTCCGCCTCGGCGGCGCTGCTGAAGAGCTCCTCGTCCGGCACGAACTCGACCGGTGCCGGCGCGGTGACATCGGCCGCCTCGGCAGCCGCCTCGGAGGGCTCCACCGCGGCGGCGGCCGGAGCGGTGGCGGGCGAGGGCTCGGGCTGCGCCTCCGCGGCCTGCCGGTCGCCGGTCTTCGGCTCCGCCTTGCCCTCCGCCTTGCCTTCCGCCTTGCCTTCCGCCTTGGCCTCGCCCTTGCTGTCGCCCTTCTTGCCCTTCTTGCTCTTCTTTCCGCCGCCGCCGACGGCCACGGCCTGGTCCAGGTGCACGATGACGCCGCGCCCGTTGCAGTGCACGCACTGCTCGGAGAAGGACTCCAGCAGCCCCTGGCCGACCCGCTTGCGGGTCATCTGCACCAGGCCCAACGAGGTGACCTCCGCCACCTGGTGCTTGGTGCGGTCCCGGCCCAGGCACTCCAGCAGGCGGCGCAGCACCAGATCGCGGTTGGACTCCAGGACCATGTCGATGAAGTCGATCACGATGATGCCGCCGAGGTCGCGCAGCCGCAGCTGGCGCACGATCTCCTCGGCCGCCTCCAGGTTGTTCCTGGTGACCGTCTCCTCCAGGTTTCCGCCCTGGCCGGTGAACTTCCCGGTGTTGACGTCGACGACGATCATCGCCTCGGTCCGGTCGATCACCAGCGAGCCGCCGCTGGGCAGCCACACCTTGCGGTCCAGCGCCTTGGCGAGCTGCTCGTCGATGCGGTACGTGGCGAAGACGTCCACGTCCGAGGTCCACTTCTGCAGCCGGTCGCTCAGATCGGGGGCCACGTGGGAGACATAGCCGTG
This sequence comes from Streptomyces sp. NPDC006925, assembly GCF_042869575.1. Taxonomy (NCBI): domain Bacteria; kingdom Bacillati; phylum Actinomycetota; class Actinomycetes; order Kitasatosporales; family Streptomycetaceae; genus Streptomyces; species Streptomyces sp. NPDC006925. The sequence goes on along the minus strand of NZ_JBIAGB010000021.1, from coordinate 120,134 downwards.
GATGGTCTCCCACGCCTCGGCGCCGCTGACGATGACCTTGGAGAAGTCCTCGTTGAAGATGTCGCGCACCACGCGGACGGTCATGTCCGGCTCGCCGTAGAGCAGCGTGGGCGCGTTGCCCTTCTGGGACTTCTTGCGGATCTCCTCCCACTGGGCCTGCAGCCGCTCGACGTCGCGGCGCAGCTCGTCCTCGCTGGCGCCCTCGGCCGCCGTGCGCACGATCACACCGGCGCCCTCGGGGACGACCCGCTTGAGGATCTGCTTGAGCCGCGAGCGCTCGGTGTCGGGGAGCTTGCGGCTGATACCCGTCATGGAGCCCTCGGGCACATAGACCAGGTAGCGGCCCGGCAGCGAGACCTGGCTGGTCAGCCGGGCGCCCTTGTGGCCGATCGGGTCCTTGGTGACCTGCACCAGCACCGACTGGCCCGACTTGAGCGCGGTCTCGATCCGGCGCGGCCCGTTCGCCATGCCCAGCGCCTCGAAGTTGACCTCGCCCGCGTACAGCACGGCGTTGCGGCCCTTGCCGATGTCGACGAACGCGGCCTCCATCGACGGCAGCACGTTCTGCACCTTGCCGAGGTAGACATTGCCGACGTACGAGGTCGACTGCTCCTTGTTGACGAAGTGCTCGACCAGCACGTCGTCCTCGAGGACGGCGATCTGGGTGCGCTCCCCGCTCTGCCGGACGACCATCTCGCGCTTGACGGCCTCGCGGCGGGCCAGGAACTCCGCCTCGGTGATGATCGGCACCCGGCGGCGGCCCTGCTCACGGCCCTCGCGGCGGCGCTGCTTCTTGGCCTCCAGCCGGGTGGAGCCCTTGATGGCCTGCACCTCGTCGGTCGGCTCGTCCTTCTTCTTGCGCGGCTCGCGGACCTTGACGACGGTGCGCTCGGGGTCGTCCTGGGGGGCGGGCTCGTTCCCGGAGCCGTCCGCGTCACCGGACCGGCGGCGGCGCCGGCGACGGCGGCGCGAGCTGCTGCTGGAGCCGCCCGAGGAGGCGGCCTCGCCCTCGTCGCCTTCGGCACCCTCGGCGGCTTCCGCTCCGGCCGACTCGGCGGCAGCGGGCTCCTCCGCGGCCCCGGAGCGGTCCTCCCGCTCCTCGCCCTCGGTGCCCTCGGCCTGCTCCGCGCCCTCGCCGCGGCGCCTACGGCGACCGCCCCTGCGGCGGCGGCGCGCGGGGCGCTCCTCGCCTTGGGCGCCCTCCTGCTCCTCGCCCTCAGCACTCTCGGAACCCTCGGACTGCTGGTCGGCGGCCTCACGGTCCTGCTCGTCCCGGGCGGCGGGCTGCTGCTCACCGGACTCGGCGCGGCGGCGCCGGCGCCGGGTGGGCTGCGTCTCCTCCCGCTCCGCGGCATCGGCCTCCGGCTCCTCCCGACCGGCCTCCGCACGGCGCTCCGCCTCGGCGGCCGCGGCGGCGGACTGCGGGGTCTGGAAGGCGGGCTCGGTGAAGACGGGGGGCTGGAACATCGCCATCGGCGGCGCGGCCCGCTTCCGGCGCCCCGCGCGGGCCTCGGACTTCCCGGCGGCCTCGGGCTTCCCAGCGGCCTCGGACTTCCCGGCGGTCTCGGACTTCTCGGCGGCCTGGGGCGCGGCGGACTCCTCCTGCGGCGCCTCGGCGGTCTTGGCCGCCTTGCCCTTCCGGCTCGTCCTGGCCGGCTTGCCGCCCTCCGGCGCCCGGTCGGAGGCGGCGGTGCCCTCCGACTCGGCCGCCCCGGCGGTGTCGGCGGCGCTCTGCTCCGCCCCGGCGGCGGGCGCGGAACCGGCCCGCGACGCCCGGCGCCGGGTACGCCCGGTGGGCGCGGACTCGGCCGCGGTCTCGGCGGCGGTGCCGGCAGCGGCCTCCGCGGGCGTCCCGGTCTGCGACTCGGCGGCCCCGGACTCGGCGGCCGCGGACTCGGCAGCCGCGGTCTTGCGGGTGCCGGCGCGGCGGCGGCTGCGCGGCTTGGACTCGGCCGCTTCCGCCCCGGCCGCACCGGAGTCGTCCGCTGCCGCGCTCGGCGCGGGCGCTGCGGACTCCGCGGTCCCGGCGCTCTCCGCGGGCTCGGCCGCGGTCGTCGTCTCCCGGCTGCTCCGGCGACGGGTGGCCGCGGGCTTCTCCTGCTCGGCCCCCTCGGCGCCCTCGGCCGTCCGGCGGCTGGTGGCGCGGCGGCGCGTGCGGGGCTTCGGCTCCTCGGCGTCAGCGGTCCCCTCGGCGGCGGCCGCGGACTCGGCTTCGGACCCGGCTGCCGGAGCGGGCGAACCCGCGGGCGCGGTGGCCTTGCGGGTGGCGCGGCGGCGGCCCCCGGCCTTCGGCGGCTCGGTGCCGACCTCGACAGTGCCGCCCGCGGTCTCCGGCTGCGCGGCGGGTGCGGTCTGCTCGGCGGCCTCCGGCTGCGCGGCGGGCTCGGCCGGGGCCGGTGCTCCGGCGGGCGCGGTGGCCTTGCGGGTGGCGCGGCGGCGCGGCCGGTCAGCCGGGGCCGGAGTGTCGCCCGAGTCGTCCCGGGGCCCGGCGTCCTGCGCACCGTCGGCGGCGCTGCCCTGCACCGGCGACGGCCGGGAAGCAGTGTCCCCGGCGTCCCCGGCGTCCCCGGCGGGCGGCCCCGCGGGGCGGCTGGCGGCGCGGCGGCGGCGCGGCGGCAGAGTGTCGCTCGGGGTGCTGAGGGCGCCACCGGCGGTCTCGGGGGCCCCGGCGGTTCCGCCGCCGACGGTGCTGCCGCGGTCGGCGACCGATCCGCCGGAGGGACCGGCGGCACCGGGGACGGTGGCCTCGGAGGCTTCCGCGGAAGCGGCGGCTCCGGCTGTGGGCGCCGCGGATTCGTTGGATTCAGTTGGTTCAAGCATGCGGGCGGTTCTCCCGTCACGCTCCCGGGCGCCGCGCTCGTGGGGTCCGGGGCGGCTCACCCTGGGGTGGGCCGCTCTCCGGGGCGCGGGCGCCGCACGGGAGCTGTCGTGTCACTCGCCGGTTCCGGCCCTTGTCCGGCCCGGCTACGGCGAAAGTCTGCTGGTCTGTGCGTTCGCCTGCCGTACGGCTGCCCGGGTGGCTCCCTGGCGTGCGTCGTCGGCGGCGGCGCGGCTTCGGCGGCTGCCCTACGCGGTGCCGCCCGGCACCGTCGCGGCGCTGGAAACCCCTGAGCCGATGGGCTCCGGAAGCGCGTCGCGGTCAGGTGCGAACGGGTCGGTCACCGTGCCGGTCTCCTCATCGAGCGGCCCCTGCGCCAGCCTGGTCACCGCTGCGGGGACCGGCGGCGCCAGGTCGGCCGTAGCGCGGAGACCGGACAGGACGTCGTCGGGTCGTACGGCAGGTGTCACGTGTCGTACTACCAGCCGCAGTATCGCACAGGCCCCCTCGCCCGGCCTATCGGTGCCGGTGGAGGTGTCAGCGCCGGCGGGCTGCGCGGTGGCGGTCAGCGAGCGGACGGCTGCCCGGGCGTCGAAGGAGCGGACGCCTTTCTTGGTCTGCCGCTGCACCTCGACGGTCTCCGCGGCCAGGAAGTCCGCCACCGCCTGCTGCGCCTGCGCCGGGGAGACGCCGTCGAGCCGGATCTCCCACACGGAGGCCTGGAGCCGGTCGCTGAAGTCGGAGCCGTGCGCCTCGACCACGTCGACGAGGTCGAGGCCGTCTGGCATGCACGCGTCGAGCTGGGCGCGCAGCTCCTCGGGGTCCCGGTGCCGGACGAGGCCGATCTCCAGGTACTCCGCCTCGCTGCCGGTGCCGGTGGGGGCGGCGTTCGCGTAGCTGACCTTGGGGTGCGGGGTGAAACCGGCGGAGTACGCCATGGGTACCTCGGCGCGGCGCAGGGCCCGCTCGAAGGCGCGCTGGAAGTCGCGGTGGCTGGTGAACCGAAGGCGGCCCCGCTTCGTGTAGCGCAAGCGGAGGCGCTGCACAGCAGGTGCGGGCGGCGGGCCTTCGGGCTGTCGCTTGCCCAGTGGTTCTCTCCTCGGTGCCGGGCGTCGCGCGAGGCGCGGCCGCCCTCGTCTGACGGATGTGTCCTGCGTCGTGTACGGAGGCGGAAGTCCGCACGCACCGCCGCGGTGGCGCCCCCGGATGGCGGGGCCGTCACCCGCGGCCGCCGGGCACGTCCAAGTGGGCCGGGCCCGGGGCTTTCGTCCGGGCCGCCGGCCCCGGAGGCCCGGGTCCGTGCGGATGATCCTGCTGCCCAGGGTACGCGGCTGCCCCGCGGCCGCGGCCGCCGCTCCGTCGGACGGGGCCTCCCGGGCGGGTGCAGCGGGCCCGGCCCGGTCCGGCCCGCACGGCGGACACACGGAGTCCCCGGCCCGCCCGGCGCGGGCCGGAGCGGAGCCGGGCTACTGGACCACGGTCAGCGGCAGCAGCTTCTTGCCCGTCGGGCCGATCTGGATTTCCGTGTCCATCTGAGGACACAAAGACACGGACTCAAGATAATGTCCGGCGACGTGAAGACGTACAACGTAGAGACCGAGTGGACCGCCTCAGACCGGGCCCTGCTGGAGGAGCTGACGAGGGCGGAGGCCCTGCTCCCCGAGGACGCTCCCCGAGCCCTGCTCTCCATCCGCCTGTCTGTGCTGACGGACGACACTACGTCGCCAGTGAGACAGGAGCTCGATCTCCGCATGTTGGCGAGAGACAAGGGATACCGCGTCGTCGGTGTCGCATCGGACCTCAACGTGTCGGCCACGAAGGTCCCGCCGTGGAAGCGGAAGTCTCTCGGCGCGTGGCTCAACAACCGAGTCCCCGAGTTCGACGCTCTCCTCTTCTGGAAGCTCGACCGCTTCATCCGTCGCGTGACGGATCTCTCGACCATGATCGAGTGGTGCGAGCGGTACGGGAAGAACCTGGTCTCGAAGAACGACGCGATCGACCTCGGTACGCCTGCTGGCCGGATCATGGTCACGCTCATCGGTGGTATCGCTGAGATCGAGGCAGCGAACACGTCGACCCGTGTGACGTCACTGTGGGACTACACACGGACTCAGGACGCATGGCTTGTCGGTAAGCCTGCGTACGGCTACGTCACGACCAGGATCAACGGAAAGCCTGCCCTTGCCATCGAGCCCGACGCGCACAAGGCGCTGCACTGGGCTCGCCGCATGGCTCTGCGAGGGGTGTCCGCCCGTCGCATGGTTCTGTGCATCGTCCGCTCTGGACTCATGACCGCCGGGCTCACCCCGTCAACTCTGCTCCGTCGCCTTCGAAACCCGGCGCTCATGGGGTACCGGGTCGAAGAGAACAAGCAGGGCGGGAAGCGGCGGAGCAGGACCGTCCTCGGCAACGACGGCAAGCCGATACGGGTCGCTCCCCCGATCGTCACCGAGGAGGAGTTCGAGAGCCTTCAAGCGGCGCTCGACCGCCGAAGCAAGAATCAGCCTGCCCGGCAGGCAGGCGGAGCTACGCAGTTCCTTGGTGTGCTGATCTGCGTCGACTGCTCAACCAACATGACCGCGCAGAAGACGAGCCACAAGGGGCGGGACTACACCTACTTGCGGTGCGGCGAGTGCAAGAGCGGAGGGCTCGGCGCTCCGAACCCGCAGGGCGTGTACGACGTGCTGGTGAGCGATGTCCTCCGAGTCCTCGGGGACTTCCCCGTGCAGGTCCGTGAGTACGCGCGAGGAGCCGAAGCCCGCGCCGAAGTGAAGCGTCTCGAAGAGGCCATCGCCTACTACATGACCGAGCTCGAACCGGGAGGCCACTACACGAAGACGCGGTTCACGCGGGAGCAGGCGGAGAAGGCGCTCGACAAGCTCACGGACGAACTGAACGCCATCGACCCCGAGACCACACAGGACCGGTGGGCCCTCGTCCACAACGGGAAGACGTTCCGCGAAATGTGGGAAGAGGGCGGCATGGAGGCCATGGCGGAGGACCTGCGTCGAGTCGGCATCACGTGCGAGGTGACCCGGACAAAGGTCAAGGGAGTGCGCGCTCCGTCCGTGCACCTGCGGTTGAAGATCCCTCGCGACGTACGCGAGCGTCTCGTCATCAAGAGCGACGCCTTCGCCGCTCAAGTGCAAGCACAAGAAGGGGGCGCTCCCGCGCCCAGACAGAGCAGGGCTGCCAGGCGTCGTTCTACGCAACCCGGCGTCCTCCCGCCGGGGGGCAGCGCAGGCCCATGACCAGGTAGGACGAGCGCGGACAGGAGCAGGTCGACGTCCTGAACGGTGGGCAGGGTCCGGCCGTTCTCAATCTTCGAGAGCTTCCCTGCGGGCTACCGCGTCACCGGTCAGTCCCGATGCTTCCCGCAGTGCCCGCAGGGATCTCCCGATCGACTCCGTGGTCAGGGATGCCGCTCCCAGTAGGCCGCGAACGGCACGGCGCGGGTGAGCGCCACGTCACGGTAACCCTGGTACTCCCTCAGTCGGTCGGCAGGCAGGAGCTCACTGCCGATGAACTTGCCGCGGGGTTGCCGTTCTCGCAGTCCGGGTCTCCCGACAGCTTCCGCAGCGGTGCGCCCACGGCTTCCCCCTCACGTCGCCAGTCAGTGTCCCGATCGATGCTTCCGACCTGCGGGCAGCAGGGTCAAGATCTTCGGCTTTCCAGAACGGGAAAGCCCTTCATCTGTGCGGGAGCCGCATCCCACAACGAGCGAGAGGCGCCGGACTGTCACTGTCCGAACGCCTCTCATCGATCACACCCACTCGACCGAAGAGACGATGCTCTCGGCTCGCCGGGGAGCGGGCAGCGGCGTGCGGCGCACCCTACGGGGCGCCTGCTCGCGCCCCTTCGCGCCGAGCGAGCGAAGCATCTCGGCACGCTCCACCTCGGTCAGACCAGCGATTGTCTCAGCCACCTGCCGGACCGTATCGCCGCTGGTCACGAGGACTTCTTGACCGTCAGCGGAAGCAGCTTCCTACCGCTGTCGCTCAGTTGTGGCCACGTATCAAATTGCGGGCACACCCCGCAGTCGAAGCAGGGGTCCCAGCGGCAGTCCGGGACCTCGGTCTCGTCGAGGGCGTCCTGCCAGTCCTCCCAGAGCCAGTCCTTGTCCAGGCCCGAGTCGAGGTGGTCCCAGGGGAGCACCTCCTCGTAGGAGCGCTCGCGTGTGGTGTACCAGTCGACGTCGACGTCAGCGCCGCGCAGCGCCTCGGCTGCCGACTCCATCCACAGGTCGTAGGAGAAGTACTCGCGCCAGCCGTCGAACCGGCCGCCGCGCTCGTAGACCTCGCGGATCACCGCACCGAGGCGGCGGTCGCCGCGGGAGAGCAGGCCCTCGACGATGCCCGGCTTGCCGTCGTGGTAGCGGAAGCCGATGGAGCGGCCGTACTTCTTGTCCCCGCGGATCGCGTCGCGCAGCTTGGCCAGCCGCGCGTCGGTCTCCTCGGGCGAGAGCTGCGGTGCCCACTGGAAGGGGGTGTGCGGCTTGGGGACGAAGCCGCCGATGGAGACGGTGCAGCGGATGTCGTTGGACCCGGCGACCTCACGGCCCTTGGCGATGACGCGGGTGGCCATGTCGGCGATCTGCAGGACGTCCTCGTCGGTCTCGGTGGGCAGCCCGCACATGAAGTAGAGCTTCACCTGACGCCAGCCGTTGCCGTAGGCCGTGGCGACGGTGCGGATCAGGTCCTCCTCGGAGACCATCTTGTTGATGACCTTGCGGATGCGCTCGCTGCCGCCCTCGGGGGCGAAGGTGAGGCCGGAGCGGCGGCCGTTGCGGGTCAGCTCGTTGGCCAGGTCGATGTTGAAGGCGTCGACGCGGGTGGAGGGCAGGGACAGGCCGACCTTGTCCTCCTCGTAGCGGTCGGCGAGGCCCTTGGCGACGTCGCCGATCTCGCTGTGGTCGGCGGAGGAGAGGGAGAGCAGTCCCACCTCCTCGAATCCGGTGTTCTTGAGGCCCTTGTCGACCATCTCGCCGATGCCGGTGATGGAGCGCTCCCGGACCGGGCGGGTGATCATGCCCGCCTGGCAGAAGCGGCAGCCGCGGGTGCAGCCGCGGAAGATCTCCACCGACATCCGCTCGTGGACGGTCTCGGCGAGCGGGACCAGCGGCTGCTTGGGGTAGGGCCACTCGTCCAGATCCATCACGGTGTGCTTGCTCACCCGCCACGGGACGCCGGAGCGGTTCGGCACGACGCGGGAGATCCGCCCGTCGGCCAGGTACTCGACGTCGTAGAAGCCCGGCACGTACACCCCGCCGGTCTTCGCGAGCCGCAGCAGCAGCTCCTCCCGGCCGCCGGGGCGCCCTTCGGCCTTCCAGGCCCGGATGATCTCGGTGACCTCCAGCACGGCCTGCTCGCCGTCACCGATCACCGCGACGTCCAGGAAGTCGGCGACGGGCTCCGGGTTGAACGCGGCGTGGCCGCCCGCCATCACGATCGGGTGGTCCTCGGTGCGGTCCCGGGCGTGGAGCGGGACGCCGGAGAGGTCGAGGGCGGTGAGCAGGTTGGTGTAGCCCAGCTCGGTGGAGAAGGAGACGCCGAGGACGTCGAAGGCGCCGACCGGGCGGTGCGCGTCGACGGTGAACTGCGGGACGTCGTGCTCCCGCATCAGCTTCTCCAAGTCGGGCCAGACGCTGTAGGTGCGCTCGGCCAGCACGCCCTCGCGTTCGTTGAGCACTTCGTAGAGGATCATGACGCCCTGGTTGGGCAGGCCGACCTCGTAGGCGTCCGGGTACATCAGCGCCCAGCGGACGTCCGTCGCGTCCCAGTCCTTGACAGTGGAGTTCAGCTCACCGCCCACGTACTGGATCGGCTTCTGGACGTGCGGGAGGAGGGCCTCTAGCTGGGGGAAGACCGACTCGACGGGCATCTGGGGCGCGCTTTCGTACGGAGGACAGGGCCAGTCGTCCAGAGTAACGGTTGGTTCGGGCCCGTCCCGATGGCCGTGCGCCCGCACCGCTGTGCGCGGCCGCCGGGAGGGGCGGCGCACAGCGGTGCGGGCGGGGCTGCGGCGCGCGGCGGGGCCGCGGCTAGGCCGCTATCGGGCGCTGGGTGCGGATCGACTGCAGCAGTCCGACGGCGATCCAGACCGCGAACATGGAGGTGCCGCCGTAGGAGACGAACGGCAGCGGGAGGCCGGCCACCGGCATGATGCCGAGTGTCATGCCGATGTTCTCGAACGCCTGGAAGGCGAACCAGGCGATCACGCCCGCCGCGACGATGGTGCTGTAGAGCTCCGTGGACTCCCGGGCGATCCGGCAGGCGCGCCAGATCAGCACGCCCAGCAGCACGAGGATCAGCCCGCCGCCCACGAAGCCCAGTTCCTCGCCCGCGACGGTGAAGACGAAGTCCGTCTGCTGCTCGGGGACGAACTGACCGGTGGTCTGGGTGCCCTCGAAGAGACCCTTGCCGGTGAGGCCGCCGGAGCCGATGGCGATACGGGCCTGGTTGGTGTTGTAGCCGACGCCCGCCGGGTCGAGTGCCGGGTTGGCGAACGCCGCGAACCGGTTGATCTGGTACTCGTCCAGCAGGCCGAGCGCCCACACCAGGACCGCTCCCCCGGCCCCTGCCAGGCACAGTCCGATGACCCAGCGGTTGGAGGCGCCGGAGGCGAGCAGGACCGCGAGCACGATGACGACGAGCACCATCACCGAGCCGAGGTCCGGCATGGCCAGGATGACCGCGATGGGCAGGGCCGCCATGCCGAGCGCGTGCAGCACGGTGCGGTGGTCGGGGTGGTCCTGGTCGCCCGCGTCGACCTTGGCGGCCAGCAGCATGGCCATCCCCAGGATCACCGTGATCTTGATGAACTCGGCGGGCTGGACGGTGAAGCCGCCGCCGAGGTTCAGCCAGGCGCGCGATCCGTTGATGGTGGCGCCGAGCGGGGTGAGGACGCAGAGCGCGAGCAGCACGGTGAGGCCGTAGAGCACGGGTACGGCGCTGCGGAGTCTGCGGTGGCCGAGCCAGACGGTGCCGATCATCAGTGCGATGCCGATGCCCAGGCTGATGACGTGCCGGACCAGGAAGTACCGCGGGTCGCCCTGGTTGAGCTCGGTGCGGTTGCGGGTGGCGGAGTAGACCAGCAGCGAGCCGATGATCGCGAGCGCGACACCGGCGAGCAGGATGATCCAGTCCATCCGCCACACGACGGAGTCCCGCGCGGTGAGCCGGTCCCAGGCCGAGCGGGGGCGCGGTCCGTAGCCGCCGAGTGCGAACGTCCGGCTGGTCATGGGCGGTCACCTCCGGCGGACTCGCGGGTGGCGCCGGCCTGCTGGGCGCCGTCCCGGCGGCGCTGCTGCTGCTCGCCCTCGTTGCGTGCGGCCTCGCCCTCGCGCCGGGTCTCGGGGGTCTCGCCGGGCGGTGCGGTGGAGGGGCCCTGGCCGGACGGCGAGGCGGAGGGACTCTTGGAGGGGTCGTCGGCGGGCCGCTTGTCGCGCTGGGCGACGATGGCGCCGTCCTTGTCGATCTTCGGCAGCTTGGTCTGCGGCTTGGGCAGCAGGGCCTTCTTCTTGTCGATGCCGCCGTCGGAGCCGACGCCGTACATGGCGTTGTAGATCTCGCGGACGGCTGGGCCGGAGGCGCCGGATCCGGTGCCTCCCTGGGAGATGGTCATCACGACGGTGAAGTCGTCGGTGTAGGTGGCCAGCCAGGAGGTGGTCTGCTTGCCGGCGACCTCGGCGGTACCGGTCTTGGCCCGGATCTTGACCTTGTTCTGCGGCCAGCCCGCCTCGCCGAACCGCCAGGCCGCCGTGCCGTGGGTGGCCACGCCCTGGAGGCCCTTGTCGATCTTGCGGAGGGTCTTGTCGCTCACCGGGAGCTTGCCGTGCGCGTGCGGCTCGATCTCCTTGACGGACTTGCCGTCGGGGCTGACGACGGCCTTGCCGATCGTGGGGTCGTGCAGGGTGCCGCCGTTGCCGAGCGCCGCGTAGATCGTGGCCATCTGGATCGGGGTGACCAGGGTGTCGCCCTGGCCGATGGAGTAGTTGACGCTGTCACCGGCCCGCATCTTCATACCGGAGACGCAGTTCTCCTTGGCGATCTTCTCGGCGTAGCTGGGGTCGTCCCCGGCGTTGTCGGCCTGCTTGCACCAGGCGTCCTTGTTGGCCTTCCAGTAGTCCTTCTTCCACTGGCGGTCCGGGACACGGCCCTCGACCTCGTTGGGGATGTCGATGCCGGTCTTCTCGCCGAGGCCGAACTGGTGGGCGGTCTTGTAGAACCAGTCCTTCGCGCCCTTCTTGGGCAGGTTCCCGCCGTCCTTCTTCCACTCCTTGTAGGCGAGGCGGTAGAAGACGGTGTCGCAGGAGACCTCCAGCGCCCGGCCGAGGTTGATGCCGCCGAAGCTCTCCGACTCGAAGTTCTTGAAGACCTGGCCGCCCACCTCGAAGTCCGAGGAGCAGTCGTAGCGGCCGTCGAACGGGTAGCCGGCCTTGACTGCCGCGGAGGTGGAGATGACCTTGAAGATGGAGCCCGGCGCCGCCAGACCCTGGATTCCGCGGTTGAGCAGCGGGTAGTTGGACTTCTTCCCGGTGAGCTTCGCGTACTCCTTGCCGGAGATGCCGCCGACCCAGGCGTTGGGGTCGTACTCGGGGTTGGAGGCCATGGAGACGACCCGCCCCGTCTTGTTCTCCAGTACCACGACGGCGCCCGCGTCGGCCTTGTAGTTGCGGCCGGTGTTCTTGTCGAACTTCTTGCGGGCGTCCTTCATCGCCTTGTCGAGCTGCTTCTCGGCCACCGCCTGGAGGCGCGAGTCGATCGAGGTGACCAGATTCGAGCCGGGGCGGGCCTTGTCCCGCTCGGCCTCGCCCATCACGCGTCCGAGGTTGTCCACCTCATAGCGGGTGACTCCCGAGGAGCCGCGCAGTTCGCTGTCGTAGGACCGCTCCAGGCCGTTGCGGCCGACCTCGTCGGAGGCCAGGAACGGCGAGTCGGTGTCCTTGGCCTTCTCGATCTCGTCGTCGGTGACGGGCGAGAGGTAGCCGAGTACCTGCGAGGTGTTGGCGCCGTGCGGGGCCGGGTAGCGCCGGACGGCCTCCGGCTCGGCGGTGATCCCGGGGAAGTCCTCGGAGCGCTCCCGGATCTGCAGGGCCTGCTTGGGCTCGGCGTCGTCGGTGACCGGGATCGGCTGGTAGGGGGAGCCGTTCCAGCACGGCTGCGGAGTCTCCGCGTTGCAGAGCCGCACCTTCTCCTCGACCGTCTTGGGCGACATGCCCAGGACCTTGGCGAGCCGTTCCAGGACGGCCTTGCCGTCGTCGTCCTGCTTCATCAGCTCGGTGCGGGAGGCCGAGACCACCAGGCGGGTCTCGTTGTCGGCGATGGGCACGCCCCGCGCGTCCAGGATCGAGCCGCGGGTGGCGGGCTCGACGACCTGCTGGACGTGGTTGCCCTTGGCCTCCTTCTGGTATTCGTCGCCGTTGCGGATCTGGAGGTACCACAGTCGGCCGCCCAGCGTCAGCAGCAGCGACAGCACCAGGATCTGGATGGCGACCAGCCGGATGGTGACGCGGGAGGAGCGGCCGGTCTCGGGAATGTTGGTCACGGCGCGCAACGCCTCCTCGAAGGGCGGTGGTCGGCCCGGTGGTCGTGGCCGGCGGGCGCCGGGCGGGAAGCCGGGAGGAGAACCGAGGGGAAAGCCGGGTGGGAAGGAGCGCGCGTCACAGCCGCTTGACCCCCTTGATCTTCCCGGCCTTGCCACGGCCGCTGAGGTTCACGGCCTTGTTGCGCGAGGTCCGCTTGCCGGTCTTGAGCCCCTTGCCGCCCTTGCCGAACACGCTGCCGCTGCCGCTCTTGCCGAACACGCCGCCGCCGAGCTGGGCGTCCAGGCTTCCGCCGGAGGTGAGCCAGCCGTAGGCGCGCATCCCGCCGTCCGCGCTGCCGCCGCCGGGTTCGCCCCCGATCGGGTCCTTCTCGCCGCGCCGCGCCAGGGACATGATCAGCGGGACCACGAACGGCGCCAGCAGCAGGTCGTAGAGGGTCGCGGTGAGCAGCATTCCGCCGAGTCCGTCGGGGCGGGCCACGGTGTCCCCGACCAGGGCGCCGACCCCGGCGTACAGCAGGGTGGAGCCGATGGCGGCGGAGGCGACGACGAGCATCGGCACGGTGGCCGAGCGGTGCTGTCCGCCCTCCGGCTTGGTCAGCCCGGCGGCGTAGCCGATCAGGCAGAGAACCAGCGCGTAGCGGCCCACGGCGTGGTCGGCGGGTGGGGCGATGTCGGCCAGCAGTCCGGCGGCGAAGCCCACCAGGGCGCCGGCGGTGTGACCGTAGACCAGTGCGAGGCCCAGCACGACGAGCAGCAGCAGGTCGGGCACGGCACCCGGGAGCTGGAGTCTGGCCAGCACGGTGACCTGCAGCATCAGGGCGACGACCACGAGAGCGGCCGAGAGCAGCATCCGGTTGAGGAGGTGCACGGGGATCAGCTCCTGGGCGAGGAGGTGGCGCCGGGCGTCTTGGTGACGGTCACCGTGGGGGCGGGCTTGGGCTTCGGGGGCTTCTTGGATTTGAGGACCTCGTCGCGCGGGTCCTTGCGCGGCGGCTTGACGACGATGCCGACCACGTCCAGTCGGGTGAAGCCCACGTAGGGCCGCACCCGTACCGTCCGGGTGAGGTCGCCCTGGTGCCGGTTGATCTTGGTGACCTCGCCGACCGGGACGCCGGGGACGAACGGCTTGTCCTCGCTGGAGCCGAAGGTGACCAGCCGGTCGCCCTTCTTCACCTTGGCCTTGCCGTTGAGGAGCTGGACGGAGAGGGCGTTGCCGCCGCGCCCGGTGGCGAAGCCCAGCTCGTTGCTCTTCTCCATGCGGGTGCCGACGGTGAAGTCGGGGTCGTTGGCCAGCAGCACGGTGGAGGTGGAGGGGCCGACGGTGGTCAGCCGGCCGACCAGTCCGTCGCCGTTCAGCACGGTCATGTCGCGGCGCAGTCCGTCCTCGCGGCCCGCGTCGATGGTGACGGTCCAGGAGAATCCCTGGGCCGCGCCGATCGCGACGACCTGGGCGCCCTTGACGCCGTAGCCGCCCGCCCCGGCGGTCTTGAGGAGCTTGTCCAGTTCCTTGGCCCGGGCCCGGTTGCGGTCGCTGGAGCCGAGCTTCTGGCGCAGTGCCGCGTTCTCCTGCTCCAGCCGGCTGAGTCTGTCGTGGCGGGCACCCGAGTCGCGGACGGCGGCGACGGCGTTGCCGACGGGGTCGACGGCCGAGGCCATACCGTTCTCTACCGGGCCAAGGACGGAGGCGGCGGACTGCCGTGCTCCGTCGAGCGGAGACTGCTCGCCCCCTCTGAGGTCCACCGTGATCAGTGCGAACGCGATGGCGATCAGCAGGACGAGCAGCAGCCGGCTTTCTCGTGTGTCCCTCACGTGGGGCGGCCGTGCCTTTCTGTGGGGCAGCCCCGCCTGGGCGGGGTGCATGGCGGGGGCCGCCACTGCGTTCGAACGACCCGCCGCGTGAACGGTCAGTTGTTGCGCACCGGCGCGCGCTCGGGGCTCAGCGGCGCGGCTGCGCGTCGAGCACCTGCTGGAGCGCCTCGAACTCCTCGACGCACTTGCCGGAGCCGAGCGCGACCGAGTCCAGCGGGTCCTCGGCGATGTGGATCGGCATCCCCGTCTCCCGGCGGAGCCGCTCGTCCAGACCGCGCAGCAGCGCGCCACCGCCGGTGAGCACGATGCCGCGGTCCATCACGTCACCGGACAGCTCCGGCGGGCACTTGTCGAGGGTGGTCTTGACCGCGTCGACGATCGCGTTGACCGGCTCCTCGATGGCCCTGCGGACCTCGGCAGCGGAGATCACCACGGTCTTGGGGAGTCCGCTGACCAGGTCGCGGCCGCGGATCTCGGTGTGCTCGTCCTTGTCGAGGTCGTGCGCCGAGCCGATGGTGATCTTGATGCTCTCGGCGGTGCGTTCGCCGAGGAGGAGACTGTACTCCTTCTTGATGTGCTGGATGATCGCGTTGTCGAGCTCGTCTCCCGCCACCCGGATGGACTGCGCGGTGACGATGCCGCCGAGCGAGATCACGGCGACCTCGGTGGTGCCGCCGCCGATGTCCACCACCATGTTGCCGGTCGCCTCGTGGACGGGCAGCCCGGAGCCGATCGCCGCGGCCATCGGCTCCTCGATGATGTGCACCTGGCGGGCACCCGCCTGGGTGGACGCCTCGATGACGGCGCGGCGCTCGACTCCGGTGATACCGGAGGGGACGCACACCACCACGCGGGGGCGGGCGAGATAACGCCGCTTGTGGATCTTCAGAATGAAGTAGCGGAGCATCCGCTCGGTGATCTCGAAGTCGGCGATCACGCCGTCCTTCAGGGGCCTGACGGCCACGATGTTGCCAGGGGTGCGGCCGATCATCTTCTTCGCCTCGGCGCCGACCGCGAGGATTCCGCCGGTGTTGGTGTTGATCGCGACGACGGACGGCTCGTTGAGGACGATCCCGCGACCCCTGACGTACACCAGCGTGTTGGCGGTCCCGAGGTCGACAGCCATATCACGGCCGATGAACGACATATTGGTTCCCATGGATGCGTCTGGCCTTCCAAGTGGGGCGATGTGGTGTGCGGCTACGGAAGGATGTGGAGTACCTCGCCGGCATGCTCGAAACGCGAGGCTTCCATCGTAGACGCGGTTGCTCGAACACGTGGAGACGGTTCCTCCGCCATTGTCGGCGGAAGTCCGAACGGCCACCGTAATGGTGACGTCGTGTCGGAGCCGAGCCCCGGTCCATTCCGCCTCAGGCGGTCGATTCGGCGGCGGGCGAGGCCCGGCTCAGGAGAATCGGGGGAAGAAGATCTTCATCTCCCGTGCGGCCGACTCCTCCGAGTCCGAGGCGTGGATCAGATTCTCCCGCACAATGGTGCCGAAATCTCCGCGGACCGACCCGGCGGGGGCCGCGATCGGGTCGGTCGGCCCGGCCAGCGCCCGCACTCCCTCGATCACCCGTTCGCCCTCGACGACCGCGACGACGGACGGGCCGGAGGCCATGAACTCCATCAGCGGCTGGTAGAACGGCCGGCCCTCGTGCTCGGCGTAGTGCTGCTCCAGCGCGGCCCGCTCCAGCGTACGCAGCTCCATGGCCGCGATCGTCCACCCCGCCTTGCGCTCGATACGGCCGATGATCTCGCCCACCAGACCGCGTGCGACGGCATCGGGCTTGAGGATGACGAGGGTGCGCTGGGTCATGCGTGCGGCTCCTTGGCTGCGGTCGTACGGTGAGCAGAGGCTACCTGCGGCCCGCGGCCGCTCCGACGCCGGGGAGCACTTTTCCGCCGCCCGGGTGGCACCCGCGCCTCGGCGGATGCCGTCCGCGCCTCAGCTCGCGGCCTCGGCCTCGCCCGTCGGCGCGGCCGCGGCCGCGAAGCGCGCCTTCGCCTCGTCGACCTTCCGGCCGAAGTGCACCGAAGCCCACCAGAGTCCGGCGAAACAGGCACCCAGGAAGAACATCGCGGGGACCACGAACCCGCTGGCCACCAGGGCGATCTGGAGCACCCAGCCGAGGTGGACACCACCCGGACGGGTGAGGACGCCGCACAGCAGCAGGCACACCACCATGGCGACCCCGCTGACCGTCCAGACGGTGGCCGCCGAAAGGTCACTCGTCTGCATCGCGACCAATCCGGCGAACCCGATGACGAAGAACTCGCCGATCAGCGTGGACGCGCACAGCGTTCGCATCTAGCGCCCCCCGCCGAGCAGCAGCCGGGCCTCGCCGACCGTGATGACCGAGCCGGTGACCAGCACCCCGGCCCCGGCGTACTCGCCCTCCTCCTCGGCGAGGGTGACCGCTTCCTCCAGCGCCGCGTCCAGCCGCGGCTCCACCTGGACCCGCTCGTCGCCGAAGACCTCCACGGCGAGCGCGGCCAGCGCGTCCACATCCATCGAGCGGTGGCTGGAGTTCCGGGTGACGACGATCTCCGCGAAGATCGGTTCGAACGCCTCCAGCAGTCCGCGCACATCCTTGTCGGCGCTGGGGGCCACGACTCCGACGAGCCGGCTGAAGTCGAACGCCTCGCTGACGGCCTCGGCCGTGGCGAGGGCGCCGCCCGGATTGTGCGCCGCGTCCAGCAGCACCGGAGGACTGTTGCGCACCAGTTCCAGGCGGCCCGGCGAGGAGACCGCGGCGAACGCCTCGCGGACCACGTCGATGTCGAGGGTGCGGGCCTGCTGCTGGCCGATACCGAAGAACGCCTCCACGGCGGCCAGCGCCACGCACGCGTTGTGCGCCATGTGCGCGCCGTGCAGCGGGAGGAAGATGTCCGGGTACTCGCCGCCCAGGCCGCGCAGCGTGAGCTGCTGGCCGCCGACGGCGAGCTGCCGGGAGACCACGCCGAACTCCATGCCCTCGCGGGCGACGGTCGCGTCCACCTCCACGGCCTTCTTCAGCACCACGGAGGCCGCCTCCACCGGCTGCTGGGCCAGCACCACGGTGGCGTCCGGCTTGACGATCCCGGACTTCTCCTGAGCTATCCGCTCGGGCGTGTCGCCGAGCCGGTCGGTGTGGTCGAGGGAGATGGGGGTGATGACGGCGACGCCCGCGTCGATCACGTTGGTCGCGTCCCAGGTGCCGCCCATGCCGACCTCGACGACGGCCACGTCCACCGGCGCGTCGGCGAACGCGGCGAACGCCATCGCGGTGAGGACCTCGAAGAAGGAGAGCCGGTAGTCCTGCTGCGCGTCCACCATCTCGACGTACGGCTTGACGTCCTCGTACGTCTCGATGAAGCGCTCGGCCGAGAGCGGCGCGCCGTCGACGCTGATGCGCTCGGTGACCGACTGCACGTGCGGGGAGCTGTAGCGCCCCGTCCGCAGCTCGAAGGTGCCCAGCAGCGCCTCGACCATGCGCGCCGTGGTGGTCTTGCCGTTGGTGCCGGTGATGTGGATGGAGGGGTAGGAGCGCTGCGGCTCGCCCAGCACGTCGACCAGCGCGGCGATGCGCTGCACCGAGGGGTCCAGCTTGGTCTCGCCCCAGCGGGTGGCCAGCTCCTCCTCCACCGCCCGCAGGGCCCGGTCCACCTCAGGGTCCTCGGGGCGGGCGGGCACCGGCTCCGGCTGCGGGGGTCCGGCCTGGGCCCGCAGGGTGCGGCTGCCCGCCTCGATCACCGCCAGATCGGGATCGCGGTCGGTCTCTTCCCCGACGATCTCCTCGAAGGAGGAGGGCCGCGGCTCGTGCGGCTCGGACTCGTGGGGCTCGGGTTCGTGCGGCCGGGACTCGTCGGGCTGGGGCTCGTCGCTCACGCGACCAGTCTACGTAAGGGTCCGGCGTCGGACGGGGGTGCGTTCGGACAGACCGGACGACCACCCCCGCCAGGTGGCGCAATGTGCCATGCGGGCATATTGCGCTGCTACGCCCGTGCCCGACTCCCTGACCCGAACCCTGCTCGCCCTCCGGCGGAACGCCCCGGCCGGACAGTGCCGGAACGGGTGCGGCACGGCGGCCCGGACGCACGGACGGCGGTGTGGAACCGACCCGGGGCCGGTTCCACACCGCCGGTCACGCGGACGCGCCTGCCGTGCGGCCGGTCAGCCGAGCCGCTCCAGCTGCTGCCGCAGCCGGTCGATGTCGGCCTCCGCAGCGGCCTTGCGGCCTCGGATCTTCTCCACCACCTGGTCGGGCGCCTTGGCCAGGAATGCCTCGTTGCCGAGTTTCGCGCCGGTCTGCGCCAGCTCCTTCTCGGCGGCCGCCAGGTCCTTGGCCAGCCGCTTGCGCTCGGCCGCCACGTCGATCGCGCCGGAGAGGTCGAGGCTGACCGTCGCACCGGCGACCGGCAGCGAGGCCGTGGCCTGGAACCCCTCCCCCGCGGGCTGGAGCCGCAGGAGCTGCCGGATGGCGTCCTCGTGGGCCACCAGCGGGGTGCCCTGCACCGCCAGGTCGGCGGGCACCTTCTGGCCCGGCTGGAGACCCTGGTCGGCGCGGAAGCGGCGGACCTCGGTCACCGCCTGCTGGACGGTGGCGATCTCCCGCTCCGCCTCCGCGTCGCGGAACCCGGAGTCCTGCGGCCAGTGCGCGACGACCACGGACTCGCCGCCCGTCAGCGTCGTCCACAGGGTCTCGGTGACGAACGGGACGACGGGGTGCAGCAGCCGCAAGGTCACATCCAGCACCTCGCCCAGCACGCGGCGCGAGACCTCGGCGGGCCTGCCGCCCTTGGCGAAGGTGGTCTTGGACAGCTCGACGTACCAGTCGAAGACCTCGTCCCACGCGAAGTGCCGCAGCGCGTCGGAGAGCTTGGCGAACTGGTAGTCGTCGTAGTAGCCGTCGACCTCGGTCAGCACCTCGTTCAGCCGGGAGAGGATCCAGCGGTCGGTGGCCGCCAGCTCACCGGCCTCCGGCAGCGGTCCCTCGACGGTCGCCCCGTTCATCAGCGCGAAGCGGGTGGCGTTCCAGATCTTGTTGGCGAAGTTGCGGGACGCCTTGACCCAGTCCTCGCCGATCGGCACGTCCGTGCCCGGGTTGGCGCCCGAGGCGAGGGTGAAGCGCAGCGCGTCGGAGCCGTAGGCGTCCATCCAGTCCAGCGGGTCGACGACGTTGCCGAAGGACTTCGACATCTTCTTGCCGTGCTCGTCGCGGACGAGGCCGGTCAGCGCGATGGTGTGGAAGGGCGGCTCCTCCATCACATACGTGCCGAACATCATCATCCGGGCCACCCAGAAGAAGATGATGTCGTAGCCGGTCACCAGGACGTCGGTGGCGTAGAACGTCTCCAGGTCCGGCGTCCGGTCCGGCCAGCCGAGCGTGGAGAACGGCCACAGCCCGGAGGAGAACCAGGTGTCCAGCACGTCCGGGTCCTGGTGCCAGCCCTCGCCTGCGGGCGGCTCCTCGTCCGGGCCGACACAGACGACCTCGCCGTCGGGGCCGTACCAGACCGGGATGCGGTGCCCCCACCACAGCTGGCGCGAAATCGTCCAGTCGTGCATGTTGTCGACCCAGTCGAAGTACCGGGAGGACATGTCGGCCGGGTGGATCCTCACCCGGCCGTCGCGGACGGCGTCGCCGGCGGCCTGTGCGAGCGGGGCGACCTTGACCCACCACTGCATGGACAGCCGCGGCTCGATCGTCGTCTTGCAGCGGGAGCAGTGCCCGACGCTGTGCACGTAGGGGCGCTTCTCCTCCAGCACCCGGCCCTGCTCACGCAGCGCGGCAACGATCGCCGAGCGCGCCTCGAAGCGGTCCAGGCCCTGGAAGGGGCCGTGCGCGGTGATGACACCGCGCTCGTCCATCACCGTGAGCATCGGCAGCCCGTGCCGGCGGCCGATCTCGAAGTCGTTCGGGTCGTGCGCCGGCGTCACCTTGACCTGCCCGGTGCCGAACTCCGGGTCGACGTGGCTGTCGGCGACGACGGGGATGGTCCGGTCGGTCAGCGGCAGCTTGATCTGCTTGCCGATCAGGTGCTGGTAGCGCTCGTCGTCGGGATGGACGGCGATCGCGGTGTCCCCGAGCATCGTCTCGGCGCGGGTGGTGGCGACGACGACGGTCTCCTCGCCCTCGCCGTACCGGAGCTGGACCAGTTCCCCGTCGTCCTCCTGGTACTCCACCTCGATGTCGGAGATGGCGGTCAGGCAGCGCGGGCACCAGTTGATGATCCGCTCGGCGCGGTAGATCAGCCCGTCGTCGTACATCTTCTTGAAGACGGTCTGGACGGCGCGCGAGAGGCCCTCGTCCATGGTGAAGCGCTCGCGGGACCAGTCGACGCCGTCGCCGAGGCGCCGCATCTGGCCGAGGATCCTGCCGCCGTACTCCTCCTTCCACCGCCACACGCGCTCGACGAACGCCTCCCGGCCGAGGTCCTGGCGGGACTTGCCCTCCTCGCCGAGCTGCTGCTCGACCTTGTTCTGGGTGGCGATGCCCGCGTGGTCCATACCGGGCAGCCACAGCGCCTCGTAGCCCTGCATCCGCTTGCGGCGGGTGAGCGCGTCCATGAGGGTGTGCTGGAAGGCGTGCCCGAGGTGCAGGGACCCGGTGACGTTCGGGGGCGGGATGACGATGGTGTAGGGCGGCTTGCCGCTCTTGGCGTCGGCCTCGAAGTAGCCCCGCTCCACCCAGCGCTCGTACAGCTTCCCCTCTACCTCGGCCGGCGCGTACTGGGTCGGCAGATCTGCGGGGGCGGCGCTGTTCGGCCCGTCGGCTGCCGGGCTCTGCTGAGTGTTGTCGGTCACGACGGCCAGTGTACGGGCGTCCATGCCCCGTTCTCGAACCGGTTCGCGGACCGGTGACGCACACCCTGGCGGCATCCGTCACTATGTGCGGAGCGCATTCGACGACTTGTCCACGGAGGGGAAGCGCCGCTCATGAGCAACCAGCAACCCGGCCCTTACGGCCAACAGCCAGGGCAGCCCGGGCCGTACGGCCAGCAGCCGGGTCCGTACGGGCAGCCGCCGCAGCAGGGCGGCCCCAGCCCGTACGGCGGCGCCCCCGGGCAGCCCGGTTACGGCTACCCGCAGCAGCCGCCGCCACAGCAGCCACCCGGACCGCCGCCACAGGGCTACGGCTTCCCGCAGCAGCAGGGTGCGCCGGGCCAGCCAGGTCCGGGCGACCCCTATGGCCAGCCGGGGCCCTACGGTCAGTCCGACCCCTACGGCCAGCCCGACCCTTACGGCCAGCAGGGGCCCTACCAGCAGGGGCCCTACGGTCAGCCCGGGCCGCCGGTGCCGCCACAGGGCGGTGGCGGCAAGGGCAAGACGATCGGCATCGTGGTCGGCGCCCTGGTGCTCGTGGCGGCCGTCATAGGCGGCGTCGTCCTGTTCACCGGCACGGACGACGACGAGGGCGGCGGCGGCAAGGGCGGCGGCGCCGCGGTGGCCGACGACGGCAAGAAGTACAAACTCATCACCCCGGCGACGGTGGCCGACGAGTTCGACAAGAAGCCCGGCTCGGAGAACAGCTCCTCGAACGGGTTCAGCGACTCCGACAAGGAGAAGTTCGAGCAGTTCGGCGTCAAGGACCCCAAGAACGTCTCGGCCAGCTATGAGAGCGGCACCGGCGTCAACGCGAAGAAGCTCAGCTTCGGCGGTGTCTACGGCGAGATCGAGAACCCGGAGGCCGTCGTCGACGCGGCGCTGCTGATGGTGGCGAACGAAGCCAAGAAGGACCCGGACACCAGCGGGGGCGGCAAGGCCGAGCTGGACGGAGAGCCGCAGGAGGTTCACCCCAGCGGGCTTGAGGACGACGCGGTGATGAAGTGCCAGAACGTCAAAATCACCCCTTCGCCCGGGGACACCTCGAGCATGAAGGAATTCACCATGCCCTTTTGCATGTGGGGTGACCACAGCACCATCGGCTTCGTCGTGACTGCCTCCACGGCTGACGTGCTCAGCGGCAAGGACACTCCCGCCTCCGAGGCCGGCGAGACCACAGCCAAGGTTCGCAAGGACGTCCGCGTCCCGATCAAGTGAGTTGACGGAGGGTATGCCTCGTCCCCGGGACATACCCTCCGCACTTGCGAGCGTCGCTTCAGGCTCAGCGCGCCGCGTAACTACAGGCCCTCGACTGGACCGTCGAGTTCTTGACCCCGGCCTCAGTCATCAGCGTGACGCACACCCCCCAGAACGCGACCCCCTTGGACCCAGCGCTGCACGCCTCTCTCACCTTGGGGCCAATCTTGTAACCCTTTTTCCCCATGTAGTTGATGCACTGAGAGGTCGACGCCTGTGCCGGAGCCGCTGTAGCGAGAGGCGTCAAGACACCCGCCAACAAGAGACCGGCCGTAACCAACAACACCTGGAGCTTTCGCGACACAACTACACCTCTTCACACTACCTCTGTCAGGACTCCATCACTCTAAGTGTTTATGATCTTGTTCGTCAATGTGAACGTGCTCGAATGCAGCTCGGCGCACCAGGAAAACCGCGCGGACGTTCACGATGCCGTCCCCAGTTGGACCCAATCTCGTCCCCGGTGCGGCGCCCTCGTCGTGCATCCGTCAAGATGTCGTAGCGCGTTCAAGCACATCAACGGAGGGGAAGCGCCGCCATGAGCCAGAACCAGCCGGGTCCCTACGGGCAAGACCCCTACGGGCAGCAGCCGCAGCAGCAGCCCGGTTACGGGTACCCGCAGCAGCCGCCCCAGCAGCAGCCCGGCTACGGCTACCCCCAGCAGGGCCAGCCCCAGCAGCAGCCCGGCTACGGCTACCCCCAGCAGGGCCAGCCCCAAGGCGGCGCTCCGTACGGCCAGCCGGGCCAGCCACAGGGCGGCGCTCCCTACGGGCAGCCGGGCCAGCCGCAGGGCGGCGCTCCGTACGGACAGCCCGGACAGCCGGGGATGCCCGGACAGCCGCACCCGGGGATGCCGATGCCGCCGCAGGGCGGCGGGGGCAAGGGCAAGACCATCGGCATCGTGGTCGGCGCGCTGGTCGTCGTGGGGGCCATCATCGGCGGCCTGTTCCTGTTCGGGGTCGTCGGGGGCGGCGACTACAAGCTGGACGCGCCGCAGTCCATAGGCGAGTACCAGCGCAAGGGCGAGCCCGAGACGGGCAAGGGCGGCCAGGTCAAGGTCGGCACCAGCGGGGACAAGAAGCAGGACATCCCCGGGATGGACCCCGAAGGCCACATCAGTGCGCAGTACACCGCCGGTGAGAAGAAGCTCAACTTCAGCGGCGCCTACGGCACCCTGGACGACCCCGAGAAGGGCGTGGACTGGCTGCTGGGCCAGCTCGAGAAGACCACCGGCGGGTCGGCGAAGGCCGCGGGCGAGCCGAAGAAGGTGAGCCCCGCCGGGTTCGACGGCGACCTCATGAAGTGCCAGGACTACAAGATCATGGGCACCACCATGCCGGTGTGCGCCTGGGCCGACGACAGCACCATCGCCATCGTGACCGCCGCCGACGGCAGCGGCCCCGCCTCCTCGGACGAGACCGCCGAACTGACCGCGAAGGTCTACGGCGCGGCCCGCGTCGAGAAGTGAGCCGAGCATGAGCGCACCGCCTCCGGCCCCCTACGGGGCGGGCGGATACGGGCAGCCTCCGGGCCCCGGCGCCGGTCCTCTCGGACCGCCGCCGGGGCCCGGTTTCGGCGCGCCCGGACCCTACGGCGCGTGGCCACCGCCTCCCCCTCCGCGCCGCCGCGGCCTGGGCGGCGGCGCCATCACGGCCATCGTGCTGGGCAGCCTGGCCGCGGTCGGGGTCCTGCTCTTCGCCCTCGTCTCGCTGATCCGCGCCGCGCAGCCGCACGGCACCGAGAAGATCGCCTTCCCGGCCACGCTGGAGAGCGGCAGATACCACCGCGTGGTCGGCGACGCCCGGGTGGAGGCCCAGGAGCGGACGCTCCAGGGCAAGTTGCCCGACGACGGCACCGCCAAGGTGGCCACCTACACCGCCGGGGCGTCGGACCGGCCGACGGGCAGCGGCCTGGCCATCGCGGGCGCCTACGGCGACATCGACGCCCCCTCGTCCCGGATGCGCAAGGACATGCTGGACGGCATGCGGCAGAGCCAGGCCGGCGAGGTGATCGGGGAGCGCCGGGAGTTCGCGCCGGGCGCGGGCGACGTGGAGGTCTCCTGCCAGCTCATCCGGATCAGCCAGAACGGCGTCTCCGTGTACGCGCCCGCCTGTGCCTGGGCGGACTCCTCGACGGCCGCCACCGTGCTGGACCTCGACATCGCCCACACGAGTCCGGCCAGCGTCGACCTGGCGGAGTTCGCGCGGGTCACGGTACGCATCAAGGACCAGGTGACCGTGCCGAAGTAGCCGCGCGGCCGGTCGGCGACGACCGGCAGTCCACCCACGGCGAAGGCCCGCCCCGGAATGGGGCGGGCCTTCGCCGTGGTACGGGGAGAGGGGCCGGCTGCCGGTACCGGGCCGCGGGAGCCGGGCACCGGACCGCCGGGTCCCGGGGCGGTCAGGCGCTCTTCTCGTGGCGCTGCTGGTCGCCGTTGCCGCGGGCGCGCGGCACCAGGGTCGGGTTCACGTTGGAGTGCACGACCTCCTCGGTGATCACGACGCGCTCGACGTCCTTGCGCGAGGGCACCTCGTACATCACCGACTGGAGGACCTCCTCCATGATGGCGCGCAGTCCGCGGGCCCCGGTGCCGCGCAGGATGGCCTGGTCGGCGATGGCCTCCAGGGCCGGACGGTCGAAGTCCAACTCGACACCGTCGAGTTCGAAGAGCCGCTGGTACTGCTTGACGAGCGCGTTCCTGGGCTCCATGAGGATCTGCAGCAGGGCCTCGCGGTCGAGGTTGTGCACGGAGGTGATGACCGGCAGCCGGCCGATGAACTCCGGGATCATCCCGAACTTCACCAGGTCCTCCGGCATGACCTCCTCGAACTGGTTGGTCGCCTCGATCTCCCGCTTGGAGCGGATGTCGGCACCGAAACCGATGCCCTTGGCGCCCGCCCGGGACTCGATGATCTTCTCCAGGCCCGCGAAGGCGCCGCCCACGATGAACAGCACGTTCGTCGTGTCGATCTGGATGAACTCCTGGTGCGGGTGCTTGCGGCCGCCCTGTGGCGGCACCGAGGCCGTGGTGCCCTCCAGGATCTTCAGCAGCGCCTGCTGCACACCCTCGCCCGAGACGTCCCGGGTGATGGAGGGGTTCTCGCTCTTGCGGGCCACCTTGTCGATCTCGTCGATGTAGATGATCCCGGTCTCGGCCTTCTTGACGTCGTAGTCGGCCGCCTGAATGAGCTTCAGCAGGATGTTCTCGACGTCCTCGCCGACGTAGCCGGCCTCCGTGAGCGCCGTGGCGTCGGCGATGGCGAAGGGGACGTTCAGCATCCGCGCGAGGGTCTGGGCCAGCAGCGTCTTGCCGGAACCGGTGGGGCCCAGCAGCAGGATGTTGGACTTCGACAGTTCGATGCCGTCGTCCCTGCCCTGGCCGTTCTCGCCCGCCTGCACCCGCTTGTAGTGGTTGTAGACGGCCACCGAGAGCGCCTTCTTCGCGGCCTCCTGACCGACGACGTAGCCCTCCAGGAACTCGTAGATCTCCCGGGGCTTGGGCAGCTCGTCCCACCGGACTTCGGAGGATTCGGCGAGTTCCTCCTCAATGATCTCGTTGCAGAGATCGATGCACTCGTCGCAGATGTACACACCTGGACCCGCGATGAGCTTCTTCACCTGCTTCTGGCTCTTGCCGCAGAACGAGCACTTGAGCAGATCGCCGCCATCACCGATGCGTGCCACGAGGAGCTTCCCCTTCGCCTGGGATCCGTCAGGGATACGGACCGAGGTACGTGCTCTTCGACGGTACCTTGCCGGACCGCCGGAATGGGCCCCCCTTGGAGCGACCGGACCGACACATCCGGTGCCGCTCCAAGGGGGCAGGGTCGTGCGCGCGGACCCTCAGACCCCCACCGAGGTCTTCCGGGTGGAGACGATCTGGTCGATCAGGCCGTACTCCAGGCACTCCTCAGCGGTGAGGATCTTGTCGCGCTCGATGTCCTGGGAGATGATCTCGCGCTCCTTGGTGGAGTGCTTGGTCAGCATGTCCTCCAGCTGCTCGCGCATCCGCTGGATCTCGTTGGCCGCGATCTCCAGGTCCGAGACCTGACCGCGGCCCGTCTCGCTGTAGGGCTGGTGGATCAGGATACGGGCGTTGGGCAGCGCCATCCGCTTGCCGGGGGTGCCGGCGGCCAGCAGCACGGCGGCCGCGGAGGCGGCCTGCCCCATGCAGACCGTCTGGATGTCCGGCTTGACGAACTGCATCGTGTCGTAGATGGCGGTCAGCGCGGTGAAGGAGCCGCCCGGCGAGTTGATGTAGACCGAGATGTCGCGGTCGGGGTCCATCGACTCCAGGCACAGGAGCTGCGCCATGACGTCGTTGGCCGAGGCGTCGTCGATCTGCACACCGAGGAAGATCACGCGCTCTTCGAAGAGCTTCGCGTAGGGGTCGTACTCCCGCACGCCCTGCGAGGTGCGCTCCACGAAGCGCGGCACGACGTAGCGGGACTCGGGCGCGATGCCGGTGAACTCGGCCCGGGCGTCCGTGGGAAATGAGGTCATCGGGAGGTTCTCCTGGAGATGAGCTGGTGGCTGCGGGAGGAGCGGGTGCCCTGCGGCGCTGTGGCGGGGCTCACGCACCCGTGCCGCCACCGCCGGGAAGCTGCGCGGCACTGCCGTACACCTCGTCGATGAGGCCGTACTCGCGCGCCTCCTCGGCGGTGAACCAGCGGTCGCGGTCCGCGTCGCGGGTCCACTGCTCGACCGTCTGACCGCTGTGCGCGGCCGACAGCTCGGCCAGCCGCTTCTTGGTGCGCAGCAGCTGCTCGGCGTGGATCTTGATGTCAGTGGCCGAGCCCGCCAGGCCCGCGGAGGGCTGGTGGATGAGGATGTCGGCGTTGGGCAGCGCGAAGCGCTTGCCGGGGGTGCCCGCGGTCAGCAGGAACTGTCCCATGGAGGCGGCCAGGCCCATGGCGATGGTGACGACATCGTTCTTGATGTACTGCATGGTGTCGTAGATCGCCATGCCCGCCTGGACCGAACCACCCGGGCTGTTGATGTACAGGAAGATGTCCTTGTCCGGGTCGGCGGCAAGGAGCAGAAGCTGGGCGGTGATCTTGTTGGCGATATCGTCGTCCACCGGCTGGCCGAGGAAAATGATGCGCTCGTCGAGCAGCCGGTTGTAGACCTGATCGCCGAGGCCACCACCGAAGTTGGGCTCGCCGGCGGCGGAAGGCATCGGAAGCGTCACGTGTCCACCTGCTCGTGTCCGGACGGCCACGCGGAGCTGGCCGCCACTGGGGTCTTCGTCTACTGGGGACCCTAACGCGCCGGTCGTCGGCCGCCATCCCGGGCCGAGCGCATTTCGCTGTGAGCGCAGGTACCCCCGGGCGGGCGCGTCCGCCGCGGCCGACAGCCGAACGGGGGGCGCCGGGGCGTGCACTCGCGCGCCCCGGCGCCCCCCGTTCGCGGGTCAGGCGAGCCGGATCAGCTCTCGGCCTTGCCGGCCTCGTCCGCCGCCTCGGCGGCGGGGGCCTGCTCGGCCTCGGCGCCTTCAGCGGCCTCCTCGGCGTCCTCGTCGCTCAGGTCGACGACCTCGCCGGCGGTGTCCTTGACGGTCACGGCCTCCACCACGGTGGCCAGCGCCTTGCCACGGGCGACCTCACCGACGAGGACCGGCACCTGGCCGCCCTCGACGACGGCCTGCGCGAACTGGTCGGGGCTCATGCCGGAGGACTGGGCGCGGCGCATCAGGTGCTCGGTCAGCTCTTCCTGGCTGACGTTGAGCTTCTCCTTGCTGACCAGCTCGTCGAGGACGAACTGGGTCCGGATGCCCTTCTCCGCCTGCTCCTTGAGCTCGGCGTCGAACTCTTCCTCGCTCTTGTCCTGCATCTTCAGGTAGGACTCGAGGTCCAGGCCGAGCTGGCCGAGCTGGTGGTTGATCAGGTTGTGCTTGCGGCTCTCGATCTCGTCCGCCAGCAGCTTCTCCGGAACCGGGACCTCGATGAGCTCCAGGAGGGCGTCGAGCACCTTCTCCTGGGCCTGGGTCGCCTGCTCCTGCTTCTTCTGGTCGGCCAGCCGCTTGCGGCTGTCCTCGCGCAGCTCCTCCAGCGTGTCGAACTCGCTGGCGAGCTGGGCGAACTCGTCGTCCAGCTCGGGCAGTTCCCGCGCGGAGACGGTCTGGACGGTGACGGCGACCTCGGCCTCGCGGCCCGCGCCGGAGCCGCCCTTCAGCTCGGAGGCGAAGGTGGCGGTGCCGCCCGCCTCCAGGCCGGTGACGGCCTCGTCGATGCCGTCGAGCAGCTCGCCGGAGCCGATGGTGTAGTCGACGCCCTCGGCGACGCCGTCCTCCAGCACCTCGCCGTCGATCCGGGCCTCGAGGTCGACCTTGACGACGTCGCCCTCGGCGGCGGCCCGCTCGACCGCGGTGGTGGAGGCGAAGCGCTCGCGGAGCTGCTCGACGGCCTCGTCGACGTCCGCGTCGGAGACCTCGGCCGCGTCGACCTCGACCTCGATGCCGGAGTAGTCGGGGATCTCGATCTCGGGGCGGACGTCCACCTCGGCGGTGAAGGCCAGCAGCTCGTTGTCCTTCAGCTCGGTGATGTCGACCTCGGGCTGGCCGAGCACGTTGAGCTCGCCCTCCTCGACGGCGGACTGGTAGAGCTTCGGAAGCGCGTCGTTGACGGCCTCCTCCAGGACGGCACCGCGGCCGAAGCGCTGGTCGATCAGGCGCGCAGGGATCTTGCCCTTGCGGAACCCGGGCACGGTGACCTGCTGGTTGATCTTGCTGTACGCCGCGTCGAGGCTGTCCTTGAGCTCCTCGAAGGGCACCTCGACAGTGAGCCGAACCCGGGTCGGGTTCAAGGTCTCCACGGCGCTCTTCACGGTCGGTCTCCTTGGGGCTGGCATTGGGGGTTCTGCTGACTTCTTGGCTGCGCCCCGTATGCATGCAGACACGACACAGGCACGCGCGTCTTTCATAGTACGTGGTCGGGGTGGCCGGATTCGAACCGACGACCTTCCGCTCCCAAAGCGGACGCGCTACCAAGCTGCGCCACACCCCGTCGGTGCGACACGTAGAGTACATGTCGTAGGATGCGGTGCGTGCCGATCCGGTCCGCCGATCCGGCGCACGCGGGCGTAGCTCAATGGTAGAGCCCTGGTCTTCCAAACCAGCTACGCGGGTTCGATTCCCGTCGCCCGCTCAGGAGTGCGAAGGGCCCGACCCCCGATGGGGCCGGGCCTTTCGCCGTCTCGTCGCCTCACTGCCGGGTCGCCCGGCGCCTCGCCGGCTCTGCTGTGCTGTGCGGCCTCGTGCGGCTCGGGACCGCCGACGGGCGCGGCCCGCTGCGTCCGGGCCGCGGAAGGCAGCCGCCGGTGTCGGTCGCGGGGCCCGGGAGCGCGGTCGCACTGCGTGCCGGTCCGGCTGCGTCGCGGACATCCGCACGTCGAGCCGGGGGCATCGCGCGGGCGGTCCGGGCCGCTCCCTGAGCGTCGCCCGGACGCGGTCCCGGCGACACGCGGCACTGCGGACGGCGGAGAGGCCGCGGGGGACGGCAGGGAAGAACGTGCCGCCACCCCCGAGGGGGCGCTTCCCCGGCAGGGGCTTACCGGCAGGGGACGCCGACGCGCCCCGAGAAGCCGATCCGGCGGCCCCGCTAGAAGCTGATCTGGTTGATCGTGTCGGCGACCGAGTTCAGGAACCGGTTGATGGACGGGGCCATGCCGCTGGAGGCGAGGAAGAAGCCGAAGAGCACGGCGACGATGGCGGGTCCCGGCTTGATGGACTTGCCCCGGATCATCACGACCAGGATGACCGCCAACAGCACGACAACGGACAGCGAGATGGCCACAACTGCTCACACCCTCATGGTCGGAACGCCTCACCCGGCCTCGGGGGCCGCCACTGTGGCCGTACCCCCACGCACACAGCGCGCACCCATCGTGCCACCAACTCCCTTGCGCGAGGAGCCGACCGGGGCACCGCCGGGCCCATCATCGGGTAAATACCGATCATCGACCAGGGGGACAGCACGGGACACTTGGGGCGTAGGTGACGCAGTCGGCGGACTGCCGGGTGCTCGGAATTCCCGCCATCAATTCGATGTGATCACGGCACGATGACTTGACGAATGCCGGAAATGCGTCAGGTGGCGCATCGCACAGCAGGTGCACTTTGTGCAGAAAGACCGGCACGCGGTGCCGCGCTCCGCCGGCGGCCGGAATTCTCCGGGTGGATCTGCGAATTGTGTCCTCGCTCACAGCGCGTACCGAGAGCACCGCCCCCCGCGCCTCCAGCGCCACAGGGACCTCATACGCCCCGTTTAGATGGGACATCGTCCGGCAGATCGAACATTCACGTCACGCCCCGTCAGCCCTGTTCCGGAAACCGAGGAATAGCGCGCGGTGCGGCGGGAAGGCGGCGCGGGACGAGAATTTACGGCTCACACGGTGACCCGCTATGGTGCGGCAGATGTTGCACGCTGGTTATGAGCGGGCGCCGCTCCCCCCCGTCCGCCAGGAGTCCCCCTCCGAGACGCCACCCGCGTCCGCGGAGCGGGCTGCGAAGTCGCAGCCCGCACAGGCGCAGAAGAAGCCAGCAGCCAAGCAGCGGGACCCGTTCTTCGACAACGCGAAGTACCTGACGATCGTCCTCGTCGGGATCGGGCACGCCTGGGACCCGCTGCGCAGCGACAGCCGAACGGCCGAGGCGCTCTACTTCGTCCTCTACACGTTCCACATGCCGGCGTTCATCATCATCTCGGGCTACCTCTCCAGGAGCTTCGAGGGCAAGCCGAAGCAGGTCCAGCGGCTGGTCACCGGGGTGGTCGTGCCCTACCTGGCGATCCAGTTCGGCTACACGTTCTTCATGCGCTGGGCCAACGACGACCCGGACCGTGAGTTCCACTTCCAGGAGCCGGGGTTCGCACTGTGGTTCCTGTGCGCGCTGTTCCTCTGGCGGCTGACGACTCCGCTGTGGAAGAGCCTGCGCTGGCCGATGCCGGTGGCGCTGGCCATCGGAGCGGCGGCCAGCGTGACGCCGAGCATCGGCGGCGATCTGAACCTGATGCGGGTGGCGCAGTTCCTGCCGTTCTTCGTCCTCGGCCTCCAGCTGCGCCCCGAGCACTTCAAGCTGGTCAAGCGCAAGCAGGCGCGCTACCTCGCGGTGCCGGTGACGCTGTGCGCGATGGTCTTCGCCTACTGGGCGGTCCCCCGGATGTCCAAGGCCTGGTTCCTGCACGACAAGGCGGCCGAGGACATGGGCGTCCCGTCCTGGGCGGGTGCGGTGATGTACCTGGCGCTCTTCGGCTGCGGCCTGGTGATGACGGCCTGCTTCCTCTCCTGGGTGCCGCGGCGGCTGATGTGGTTCACCGCGCTGGGCGCCGGCACGCTGTACGCCTACCTGCTGCACATCTTCTTCATCCAGAGCTCGCGCCAGTTCGACTGGTACGAGATGGCCTGGGTCGACCACCCGCTCAGCCGGGTCGTCATCACCCTGCTGGCCGCCGTGATGATGACGGTGCTGTGCACTCCGTGGGTGACCCGGCTGTTCAAGTTCGTGATCGAGCCGAAGATGGACTGGTTCTTCAAGCGTGACCCCGGGGCCATGGCCCGCAAGCGGGAGTCGGGCACGACGCCCGCCTCGCACCGCAAGAAGTAGCCCCCGTCCGGACACGTTTCCCGGCCCCCTCCCGCAACCCGCGCGAGGGGGCCCGCTGCTGGACGAGGAGCCCGCCAACGGGTCGAACATGCGGACAGCGGGTGAGCGGACGCCGCGCTGGTTGACCGCGTCGGTGCGCCGTGGCGCCGTCAGTCGCGGCAGATCAACAACAGTGCCCGGTCGTCGTTGACATCGCGCGCCACCGACTCGATCAGATGCCAGGCCGCGCCGTGGAAGCTCGTGGCGACATAGCGGTCGGCCTCCCCGGTGAGCCGGTCCATGCCCTCGGTGAGGTCCCGCTCCGCGGTCTCCACCAGCCCGTCGGTGAAGAGCATCAGCACGTCCCCGCGCCGCAGCGTCCCCTTGATCGGGTCGAACTCGGCACCGTCGTACACGCCCAGCAGCGGCCCCTCGGCGGCCTTCTCCTCCCATTTGCCCGAACCGGCGTTGAGCTGCATCGCCGGCACGTGCCCCGCCGAGAGCAACTCGTAGTCGCCGCTGTCCAGGTCCAGGACGAGGTGGACGGAGGTGGCGAAGCCCTCCTCCCACGACTGGCGGAGCAGATAGCCGTTCGCCGCGGGCAGGAAGGCGTGCGGCGGAAGCGAACCCAGCAGCCCGCCGAAGGCACCGGAGAGCAGCAGGGCGCGGGAGGCGGCGTCCATGCCCTTGCCCGAGACGTCGGTGAGGACCAGCTCCAGGGTCCGGCGCCCCGGGCCGGTGCGCGCGGCGACGACGAAGTCCCCGGAGAAGGACTGCCCGCCCGCCGGGCGCAGGGCCATCTCGTGGTGCCAGCCGGCCGGCAGCTTGGGCAACTTGCTCTGCACCCGGATGCGCTCGCGCAGGTCGAAGAGCATGGTGCCGCCGCGCCGCCAGGGCACGCCCACCCTGCTGCGGAACTGCGCGATGAGCAGCCCGGAGAGTCCGGCCGCCGCCACCACCAGGATGGTGCCCGGCGTCACGCGCCCGCCGTCGGCCGACTCCCAGGGCGGCAGCAGCAGCGACTCGACCATGAGCGCGACCGCGGCGGCGGCATACAGCGCCAGCAGGCTGGCCGGCCGCAGCAGCAGGCCGCCCGCGATGAGCGGGAGCACCAGCGCCTCGGGGGCGCACCACAGCGGGGTGAGGACGGTGGCGCAGGCCAGGGCCGGGACGGTGAGCAGCAGACCGACCAGTGCGACCCAGTCGGAGGCGCCGCCGCGGAAGTAGTCGACGGCGGACCTGCGCAGGGTGGTGCGGGCCCGGTGCCAGGTCTTCTGCGCCTGGTGCAACCGGGCCGTGGCTGCTGAGAATCCCACGCGGCGGTCCGCCATGCTCACGGAGCCTAGCCACCCTGTCGGCGAGCCGTCGATTCCCGGCAGCGGCCGGGAGGTGTGCGCGGGGGGCCGCGCGCCCAGGGGGCGGCGCGCCAGCGGGCAAATACGTTCGCCCGCGTTCGAACTGCCTGCTAGTGATGACGGTATGACAACTGAGCCGCAGGTTCTCCAGCCGTCCGAATGGGACGCCTGGTACGCGTCCCTGCAGAGTGCGTTCGCCGCGGACGAGACGTCCGAGGAGCGGGAACTGAACCGTTCGCTGACCGAGTCGGAGCGCTCGATCGGGGTGTGGGACGAGGGACGCCCGGTGGCCACGGCGGGGTTGCTGTCGTTCCGGATGGCGGTGCCCGGTGGCGCGGTCGTCCCGGCGGCCGGGGTGACGATGGTCAGTGTGGCGCCCACCCACCGCAGGCGGGGGCTGCTGCGCTCGATGATGCGACGGCAGCTGGACGACGTGCGGGAGGCCGGACAGGAGCCGCTGGCGGTGCTGACGGCGTCCGAGGCGGGGATCTACGGCCGGTTCGGCTACGGCCAGGCGGCGCGCTCGCTCTCGGCGCGGATCGACACCGCGAGGGTCGCGCTGGAGCTGCCCGCCGGGACGGCGGACGAGGCGGCGGGGCTGCGGCTGCGCCAGTCGGACGAGGCCGCTTCGCTGCTCGCGGAGTGCGAGTCCGTCTACGCCCGCGCGGTGCCCCGCCGTCCCGGGATGCTGGAGCGGCGCCCGGGGTGGGAGCGGGTGCCGCTGCGCGACCCGGAGCGCAACCGCGACGGCGCCTCGCCGCTGCGCTGCGTGGTGGTGCTGCGGGACGGCGAGCCGGTGGGGTACGCGCGCTACGCGGTCCGGCTGCGCTGGACGCAGACCGGCGCCGCGGAGGGCGAGGTGCGGCTGCGGGAGCTGGAGGCGCTCGATCCGGCCGGGCACGCCGCGCTGTGGCGCTTTCTGTGGGGCATCGACCTGACGTCCTCCGTGGTCGCCGACGACCGGCCGCTGGACGACCCCTGGCTGCAGCTGGTGAGCGATCCGCGCCGCTGTGCGACGGCGTTCCGGGACTCGCTGTATCTGCGGCCGGTGGAGGTCGGCGCCGCACTGGCCGCGCGCGGCTACGCCGCCCCGGTGGAGGTGGTGCTGGAGGTCGAGGACACGTTCTGCCCGTGGAACACGGGCCGCTGGCGGCTGTCGGGCGACACGAAGGGGGCGGTGTGCGAGCCGACCCGGGACGCGGCCGATCTGTCGCTGTCCGTGCGGGAGCTGGGGCGCGCCTATCTGGGCGGGACCTCGCTGGCGGCGCTGGCCGGAGCCGGGCTGGTGCGGGAGCAGCGGCCGGGGTCGGGCGCGCTCGCGGCAGCCGCAGCGGCTTTCGGGAGCGACGTGCAGCCGTGGCTGCCGCACGGGTTCTGACCGGTCACCGGCGCTGGCAGGAGGGGCACCAGAACAGGTTGCGGGCCGCGAGTTCCGCGGTGGCGACCGGGCTGCCGCACACCAGGCAGGGCAGCCCGGCCCGGCGGTAGACATAGACCTCGCCGCCGTGGTCGTCCACCCGCGGCGGGCGTCCCATGGCCTCGGGGGTGTGCTCGTCGCGCACGGTGTCGATGCGGTTCTTGCGGACGCCGTCGGTCATCAGCGCGACGAGGTCGTCCCACAGCGCTTCCCATTCGGTGCGGGTGAGGTCCCGCCCGGCGCGGTAGGGGTCGATGCCGTGCCGGAAGAGCACCTCGGCGCGGTAGACGTTGCCGACGCCGGCGACGATCTTCTGGTCCATCAGCAGCGCGGCGACGGTGGTGCGGCTGCGGGAGATCCGTGCCCAGGCGGCTGCCGGGTCGGAGGCGGGGCGCAGCGGGTCGGGGCCGAGCCGGTCGCCGACCGCCTGCTTCTCCGGTTCGGTCAGCAGTTCGCAGCGGGTGGGCCCGCGCAGGTCGGCGTAGTGCGGCGGGCCCGCGGGGCGCTCGCCGGGGCGGGTGGCCAGCCGCAGCCTGATCTGCCCGACGGGTGCCGGGGGCGGGCCCTCGCCGAACCGGAAGGTGCCGTAGAGGCCCAGATGGATGTGGACCCAGCCGACCGGGCCGAAGCCCAGGAACAGGTGCTTGCCGTGCGCCTCGGTGGCCGACGGCGCCGCGCCGTCCAGCAGCGCGGCGCCGTCGGCGAACTTGCCCTGGGGGCTGGAGACGTCCAGCGGGTGTCCGGCGAACCGGTCCGCTACCTCACGGGCGAGCCGGTGGATGGTGTGGCCCTCGGGCACGGCTCAGGGCTGGGGGTGGTGCGCGGGCACGGGCGGCAGCTCGCCGCTGCGCTCGAAGTCGGCGAGCATCGCGATCCGGCGCCGGTGCCGCTCGCCCTCGGAGAAGGGCGTGTTCAGGAAGGTCTCCACGAAGGAGACGGCCTCCTCGGTGGTGTGCATCCGGGCGCCCACGCTGACCAGGTTGGCGTCGTTGTGCTCGCGGGCCAGGGCGGCCGTCTCGGTGCTCCAGGCCAGGGCGCAGCGGGCGCCGGGGACCTTGTTGGCGGCCATCTGCTCGCCGTTGCCGGAGCCGCCGATGACGATGCCGAGCGCGTCGCCGTCCGCGGCGGTGCGCTGCGCGGCGCGCAGGCAGAAGGGCGGGTAGTCGTCCTCGGCGTCGTAGATGTGGGGGCCGCAGTCGACGGGCTCGTGGCCGGCCGTGCGGAGCCACTCGACGAGGTGGTTCTTGAGTTCGAAACCGGCGTGATCGGAGCCGAGGTAGACGCGCATGACGGAGAGTGTGCCATCTTCGCCGGGCGATCGGCCGCCCAGGGCGCGGTCCGGCGGCGCGGGACACGGTCAGACGGCGGAACAGGACGTGTTTCTCAGCCGTACGGGAGGTTTTCCCGATGTTCCGTAGGCAACAATCGTGATTCACCTCTTCCATAGGGGGCGGTACGGGCCGTTACATGTGAGCGCTCGTTTGCACACCACCCTCATTAGGAGCCGGCTGCCCCATGAGTTCCCAGCACACCCCGCGCACGTCGGGGGAGCCGCCACAGAGCCCGTCCGTCCCCGGTACCGGGGACGGTGACGGCCTCCAGGCGGGCCTCAAGAACCGCCATCTGTCCATGATCGCCATCGGCGGCGTCATCGGCGCCGGACTCTTCATCGGCTCCAAGGCCGGTATCGCGGACGCCGGTCCCGGCATCCTGCTCTCCTACGCGCTCGCCGGGCTGCTCGTCGTCCTGGTGATGCGGATGCTGGGCGAGATGGCCGCCGCCCAGCCGACCTCCGGGTCGTTCTCCACCTACGCCGACCGTGCACTGGGCCGCTGGGCCGGGTTCACCATCGGCTGGCTGTACTGGTTCTTCTGGTCCGTCGTGCTCGCCGTGGAGGCGACCGCGGCCGCCGAGATCCTGGAAGGCTGGGCGCCCGCGGTACCGCAGTGGGGCTGGGCCCTGCTGGTGATGCTGGTGCTGACCGGCACCAATCTGATCTCCGTCGGCTCCTACGGCGAGTTCGAGTTCTGGTTCGCGGGGATCAAGGTCGTCGCGATCATCGCGTTCATCGTCGTCGGGGTGATCGCCTTCGCGGGCCTGCCGCCCGCCGACCACTTCGCGGGGACGGAGAACCTGACCGGGCACGGCGGATTCCTGCCCCACGGGCCCGGAGCGATCCTCTCCGGCATGCTGCTGGTGGTCTTCTCGTTCATGGGCAGCGAGATCGTGACCCTGGCCGCCGCCGAGTCGCCGAACCCGGTCGACGCCGTGCGCAAGGCCGTCAACAGCGTGATCTGGCGGATCGGGCTGTTCTACATCGGCTCGATCTTCGTGATCGTCTCGCTGCTGCCCTGGGACTCGAAGGCGATCGCCTCCGAAGGCCCGTACGTGGCCGTGCTGAACTCGCTGGACATCCCCTACGCGGGCACCGTCATGGACGTCGTGGTGCTGACCGCCGTGCTCTCCTGCCTGAACTCGGGCCTGTACACCGCGTCGCGGATGGCCTTCTCGCTGGGTGAGCGCAAGGACGCGCCGGCCTCCTTCGGCCGCACCAACGGCCGCGGTGTGCCCACCACCGCGATCCTGGCCTCGGTGGCCTTCGGGTTCGTCGCGGTCTTCTTCAACTACATCGCCAAGGACACGGTGTTCGAGTTCCTGCTGAACTCCTCCGGCGCCGTCGCCCTCTTCGTCTGGCTGGTCATCTGCGCCTCACAGCTGCGGATGCGGCGCCGGATCGAGCGGGAGGCCCCGGAGAAGCTGACCGTGCGGATGTGGCTGTACCCGTATCTGACCTGGGCGACCATCGGCCTGATCGTCTTCGTGATCGGCTACATGTTCACCGACGAGGACGGCCGGATCCAGATGATCCTGTCGCTCGCCGTCGCTGCCGTGGTGCTGGCGGCCTCGCTGGTCAAGGACCGGATCGTCCGGCAGCGGGGCGAACCGCTGCCCGGCCCCTCCGGGGAGGACGGCACCGGCGCTCCCTCCGGGGAGGACGGCACCGGGCCGGACGCCGCCGCGGCCGCCCGGGTGCCGAAGCCCGCCGGGGAGGCCGACCGCCAGGCGACCCGCCGCTGAGCGGCACCCCGGCAGGCGGCACCCCGGCAGGCGGGGCCGCAGCAGGACCGAGGGGCCCGGCGCCGCGACGGCGCCGGGCCCCTCGGCACAGCGGATGCGCGGCCCGCCTCCGGGCCGGGCGCGGGCGTCAGTCCTGGCGGCCCGCCAGCTTCCAGGCCGCGGGCAGCGCGCCCATCGCCAGTGCGGCCTTGACGGCGTCGCCGAGCAGGAAGGGCACCAGCCCGGCGGAGAGCGCCTCACCGGCCGACATACCGGTGGACAGCGCCAGGTAGGGGACACCGAGCGCGTAGATGATCGCCGTGCCGACCGCCATGGTCCCGGCCGTGCGCAGCACGCCACGGTCACCGCCGCGGCGGGCGAGGGCGCCCACGGCGAGCGAGGCCAGCACCATGCCGAACACATAGCCGAGCGAGGGCATCCCGACCCCCGCGGACGCCTGCGCGAACCACGGCACCCCGGCCATGCCCGCCACCGCGTACAGCGCCAGGGCCAGGAAACCGCGCCCGGCGCCCAGTCCGGCGCCGATCAGCAGCGCGGCGAAGGTCTGGCCGGTGACCGGCACGGGCGAGCCCGGGATCGGCACCGCGAGCTGGGCGGCGGCGCCGGTCAGCGCGGCGCCGCCGAGGACGAGTGCGACGTCCCGGACCCGGGCGCGGGCTGAGCTGGAGGCGGGCAGCAGATCCGCGAGCACGGCTCCCGGACGCGGTGTGGCTGCGGAAGTGAGGGCACTCATCTGGCATCTCCGTCTGGTGCGAGCTGGTAGAAGCAGGCACGGGCGCGCAGAACGTCGGCCTCGTGCGCGTCGACGCTAGCCGAATCCACTCGTGCGCCGAGCGTGAGCGGGGCGTGAGCTTGCTGACAGTGCGCGGCGCGGAAGGGCCGGTTCGCCCCGGTTCACCGCCGAAGGGGACTGTCCGCATTGCGGAAAGCACTGCACGATTATTGCCGTGCCGGGGCAGGCTCCCGAACACTGTGGAAACGCCAGTCTCCCCGATGGCTGCGGGACCACGCGCAGCGCCCCGTCCCCCGCTCACCCTCACACACTCCAGGAACGGCCACTGATGACGCGCACCGAGACCTCCGACGCGCCACACCCTCCCGGCGAACCCGCCACGTCCTCCGGCCCGCCGGAGGGCTCCGGCCCCTCCGGCGGCGCCCTCGCGCACGGCCTCAAGCAGCGCCACCTGTCGATGATCGCCCTGGGCGGCGTCATCGGCGCGGGGCTCTTCGTCGGCTCCGGCGCGGGCATCGCCGCCGCGGGTCCCGCGATCGTCCTCGCGTACGCCGCCTCCGGCGCGCTGGTGATGCTCGTCATGCGAATGCTGGGCGAGATGTCGGCGGCCCGCCCGGCCTCCGGCTCCTTCTCGGTCCACGCGGAGCGGGCCCTAGGACCTTGGGCGGGTTTCACCGCGGGCTGGATCTACTGGACGCTCCTGTGCGTGGCCATCGCCACCGAGGCGACCGCGGCGGCGAAGATCATGACCGGCTGGCTGCCCGAGACCGGGCAGTGGATGTGGGTCGCGCTGTTCATGCTCGTCTTCTGCGCCACCAACCTGGCGCAGGTGCGCAACTTCGGCGAGTACGAGTTCTGGTTCGCCGCGGTGAAGGTTCTGGCCATCAGCGCCTTCCTGGTGCTGGGCGGGCTCGCGATAGCCGGCCTGCTGCCGGGCACCGACTCGCCGGGCGCCGGCAATCTGACCGGGGACGGGGGTTTCTTCCCGACCGGCACCGAGGGGCTGATCGTGGGGCTGCTCGCCTCGGTGTTCGCCTTCGGCGGTCTGGAGACGGTGACGATCGCGGCCGCCGAGTCGGAGAAGCCCGTCTCGGGTGTCGCCAAGGCGGTCCGCACCGCGGTCTGGCGGATCGCGCTGTTCTACGTCGGCTCGATGCTGGTGATCGTCACGCTGATCCCGTGGCAGGACGAGTCCGTGCTCTCCGGTCCGTACACCGCGGTGCTGGATCACCTCGGGATCCCGGCCGCCGCGCAGATCATGAACGTGGTGGTGCTCATCGCGCTGCTGTCGGCGATGAACGCCAACATCTACGGCGCTTCGCGGATGTCGTACTCGCTGGTGGAGCGGGGCGAGGGCCCCGCGTTCCTCAACCGGGTGAGCGCCCAGGGGGTACCGCGCTACGCGGTGGTCGCCTCGTCCCTCTTCGGCTTCGTGGCGGTGCTGCTGAACTTCTTCTGGGAGAAGACGGTCTTCCAGTGGCTGCTGAACATGGTCGGCGCGGCGACGCTCGTGGTCTGGGGCTTCATCGCCGTCTCGCAGTTCCGCACCCGGCGCAGGCTGGAGCGGGAGGCCCCGGAGAAGCTGGTGGTGCGGATGTGGCTGTTCCCGGGGCTGACCATCGTGGCGCTCGCCGGTATCGCCGCGATTCTGCTGCTGATGCTCCGCGAGGGCGACACCCGCACCCAGTTGGCGTTCACCGCGGGTCTGACGGTGGTGCTGGCCGTGGCCGGGTACCTCCGGCAGCGCCGGCGTCCGCAGACCCCGGCGCCTGCGGACGGCCGACCCGCCCGCGGGTCCTGACAGCACCTCAGCGCACGCCGGACCTACGACTTCCGGCCGATCCGAAAGAGCGGAGCGCCCCCCTCGCACGGGGGGCGCTCCGCTCTTTCGGGATCTGTTGCTGCTAGCTTCTTTTTGCAAGTATTATGCAATAGCGAGTGAGGGGCGAGAGCATGTCGATCACGACCTACACCTTGCCGGAGCTGCCGTACGACTACTCCGCGCTGGAGCCGGTCATCAGCGGCGAGATCATCGAGCTGCACCACGACAAGCACCACGCCGGGTACGTGAAGGGGGCCAACGACACCCTGGAGCAGCTCGCGGAGGCCCGGGACAAGGACCAGTGGGGCTCGGTCAACGGACTGGAGAAGAACCTCGCCTTCCACCTGTCCGGGCACATCCTGCACAGCATCTACTGGCAGAACATGACCGGCGACGGCGGCGGCGAACCGCTGGAGAAGGACGGCACCGGCGAACTGGCCGACGCCATCGCCGAGTCGTTCGGCGGCTTCGCCAAGTTCAAGGCCCACCTCTCCAAGGCGGCGGCCACCACCCAGGGCTCGGGCTGGGGCGTACTCGCCTACGAGCCGGTCACCGGACGGCTCATCGTCGAACAGGTCTACGACCACCAGGGCAACGTCGGGCAGGGCTCGGTGCCGCTGCTCGTCTTCGACGCCTGGGAACACGCCTTCTACCTGCAGTACCGCAACCAGAAGGTGGACTTCGTCGAGGCCATGTGGCGCGTCGTCAACTGGCAGGACGTCGCGGCCCGCTACACCGCGGCGAAGGAGCGCGCCAACAGCATGCTGCTCACCCCGTAGCCGAGGAGCACACCCCTCGCCTGCGGCAGGCCTTCCACCCTCGTGATCGTCTTCTCACCTTTCCCGGGGGCGGAGGACGGCGGGGCCCCTGTGTGGACGTGACACGCAGGGGCCCCGCGTACTTCCGGGCCCACACCCGCGCACCGGGCGCCCCGGCCGCGCGGGCGGGCCCCGCACGCCGGACGGACCGGCGAGCCGCGCACCGGGCGGGCCCGTCAGTCGAAGAGCGGGCCCACGTCGCGGGTGCGCTTGATCTCGAAGAAGCCGGGCGTCGAGGCCACCATCAGCGTGCCGTCCCACAGCCGGGCCGCGGCCTCGCCCTTGGGCGCCGGGGTGACCACCGGGCCGAAGAAGGCGATCCGCCCGCCGTCCGCACCCGGCACGGCGATGACCGGGGTGCCGACCTCCTGGCCCACCAGCCCGATGCCCTCCTCGTGCGAGGCGCGCAGCGCCGCGTCGTAGGCGTCCGAGTCGGCGGCGTCGGCCAGCGAGGCGGGCAGCCCCGCCTCGGCGAGCGCCTCCAGGATCACCTCCCGGTCCAGCTCCCGGCCGCCCGGGTGGGCGCGGTTGCCCAGCGCGGTGTACAGCGGGCCCAGCACCGCGGAGCCATGCTCCTGCTCGGCGGCCACGCACACCCGCACCGGACCCCAGGCGCGGGCCATCAGCTCCCGGTAGTTCTCCGGCAGCTCCTCCAGCCGCTTCTCGTTGAGCACCGCAAGGCTCATCACGTGCCAGCGGACCTCGATCGGCCGCAGCTTCTCGACCTCCAGCATCCAGCGGGAGGTCATCCACGCCCAGGGGCACAGCGGATCGAACCAGAAATCGGCGGGCGTCTTCTCGGGCATGGGCCTCTCCTCGGCGACGAAGGTCTGCTGCACCGCGGCCGCGGCCGCGGTGTGACGGTGATCTCGAACGCGGACAACGCACCGGGCGGGCGACGGCATTCCCGGGTGTGCCCGCCCGGCGCCGCATGCGATCCTGAACAGGCTGTCGACCATGCGGTCCGTGCCACGCGGCGGGACCGTGACCGATCGGAGAGGAAGCGCGGCGTGCCCGGAGAGAACCTGACCCGCACGGAGGCCCGGGAGCGCGCGGCGCTGCTGACCGTGAGCGGGTACGACGTGGCGCTGGACCTGCGCTCCGCCATCGAGCCGCCGCCCGCCAGCGGGCCCCGCACCTTCCGCTCGACCACCACCATCCGGTTCGCCTGCGCCGAGGAGGGCGCCACCACCTTCGTGGACCTGGTGGCCCCGCACGTCCATTCGGTCACCCTGAACGGCGAGACGCTCCGGGCCGAGGAGGTCTTCGACGGTGCCCGCGTGACGCTGTCCGGGCTGCGCGCCGCGAACGAGGTGACGATCGACGCGCAGTGCGCCTACAGCCGCACCGGCGAGGGACTGCACCACTTCCTCGACCCCGAGGACGGGCAGGTATACCTCTACACCCAGTACGAGCCGGCCGACGCGCGCCGCGTCTTCGCCACCTTCGAGCAGCCCGACCTCAAGGCGCCCTTCGACTTCACCGTCACCGCACCCGCCGGCTGGACGGTGCTCAGCAACGGCGCCCAGGAGGGCGAGCCGCGCCCGGTGGACGACGGGGCCGCGGCCCTGTGGCGGTTCGCCCGCACCGAGTCCATCTCGACGTACATCACCGCCGTCGTCGCGGGCCCCTACCACTACGTCGCCGACACCTACCGGCGCACCCTCGAGGACGGCAGCGAGCTGGAGATCCCGCTGGGTGCCCTGTGCCGCAAGGGGCTGGCACGCTACTTCGACCCGCAGGACATCTTCACCGTCACCAAGCAGGGCCTGGACTTCTTCCACGACCACTTCGACTACCCGTACCCGTTCGGCAAGTACGACCAGGCGTTCGTGCCGGAGTACAACATCGGCGCCATGGAGAACCCGGGCTGCGTGACCTTCCGCGAGGAGTTCGTCTTCCGCGGCAGGGTCACCGAGGCCTCCTACGAGGGCCGCGCCAACGTCATCCTGCACGAGATGGCGCACATGTGGTTCGGCGACCTGGTCACCATGGAGTGGTGGGACGACCTGTGGCTCAAGGAGTCCTTCGCGGACTTCATGGGCGCCTTCGCGCTGGTGGAGTCCACCCGCTTCCGGGACGGCTGGATCACCTTCGCCAACCGCCGCAAGTCCTGGGCCTACCGCGCCGACCAGCTCCCCTCCACCCACCCGGTCACCGCCGACATCCGGGACCTGGAGGACGCCAAGCTCAACTTCGACGGCATCACCTACGCCAAGGGCGCCTCCGTCCTCAAACAGCTCGTCGCCTACGTCGGCAAGGACGCCTTCCTGGAAGGCGCCCGGCGCTACTTCAAGCGCCACCAGTGGGGCAACACCCGGCTGGCGGACCTGCTGTCCGTGCTGGAGGAGACCTCCGGCCGGGACATGGCCGAGTGGTCCGAGGCGTGGCTGCAGACCGCCGGGGTCAACACCCTCACGCCGCAGTTCACCTACGACGCGGCCGGCCGGGTCACCGAACTCGCCGTGCTCCAGGAGGCCGCCTCCGCCGAGCACCCCGTGCTGC
Organism: Streptomyces sp. NPDC006925; assembly: GCF_042869575.1. Lineage (NCBI taxonomy): Bacteria > Bacillati > Actinomycetota > Actinomycetes > Kitasatosporales > Streptomycetaceae > Streptomyces > Streptomyces sp. NPDC006925. Next base: position 76,588 of record NZ_JBIAGB010000021.1, on the reverse strand, counting down.
GCCCGCACCGCGTCGCGGTGGGCCTCTACCGGCGCGACCCGGCGCGGGGCGTCCTGGAGCGGTACGCGCGCGCCGAGGTCGACGTCGCGGGCCCGCGCACCCCGGTCGCCGAACTGGCCGGTGCCCAGCGGCCGGATCTGGTGCTGGTCAACGACGACGACCTGACCTACTGCAAGATCCGCTTCGACGAGGCGTCCCTGGCGACCCTGCGCGAGCACCTCGGCGAACTCACCGACCCCGCCCCCGGCCCCTCCGGCGCCGGGCACTCGCTGGCCCGCGCGCTGTGCTGGTCCGCCGTGTGGAACCTGACCCGGGACGGGCTGATGCCGGCCCGGGACTTCCTCGACCTCGTGTTGCGGTTCGCCGGGCAGGAGACCGAGATCGGTGTGCTGCAGATGCTGCACGGCCAGGCGAAGCTGGCCCTGGAGCACTACACGGCCCCCGAATGGCGTCCCGAGGCCGGGCGGCTGCTCTCGGAGTGCGCGGTCACCCGGCTGCGGCAGGCCGAGCCGGGCAGCGGACACCAGTTGGCCTGGGCTCGATTCCTCACCGCCGTCGCCTCCCGCGAGGAGGAGCTGCGGCTGTTGCAGGGGCTGCTGGCCGGCACCGCCCGGATCGACGGGCTGGCGGTGGACCAGGAGCTGCGCTGGACCATCCTGGGCGCCCTGACCGCCGCCGGCCTGGCCGACGAGGAGGCAGTCGACGCCGAACTGGCGCGGGACGACACCGCCTCCGGCAAGCGGCACCAGGTCCGCTGTCTGGCCGCCCGCCCCTCGGCCGCGGTCAAGGCGCAGGCGTGGGCCTCGGTCGTGGAGTCCGACGCGCTGTCCAACTCCCTGGTCGAAGCGACGATCTCCGGCTTCGCGCAGCCCGGCCAGGCCGAGCTGACCGCGCCGTACACCGCGCGCTACTTCGAGATGCTGGAGACGGTCTGGGCCACTCGCTCGATCGAGATCGGCATGGCCGTCGTGCGGGGCCTGTTCCCCGCCGGGCAGGGCGACCAGGCCACCCTCGACGCCGCGGACGCGTGGCTGACCGGGCATCCGGATGCCGCACCCGCGCTGCGGCGGCTGGTCGTCGAGGCCCGGGACGATCTGGCCCGGGCGCTGCGCGCCCAGCGCGCCGACGCCGTCGCCTAGTACTGCAACCGCATGTGGCGTGACGGTTGGCGGGGTTGCTCGCTGGTCGGACTGTGTGATGAGTCGTTGACGGTTGAGCAGATCGAGTCGTGGTCCGATGGCACAGCGGGGTTGCATGCCCGCTTCGGGCGTCGTTTTGGCAGGTCGGAGCCACGCGATCGGGCTCTGGACTACATGACGGGCCTGCTTGCGCCGTTGGGGAAGAAGAACGGTTGGACGCTGGCCGAGCAGGTCGGCCAGCTCCGCCCGGACGGTGTGCAACGCCTGCTCAACCACTCCGAGTGGGACGAGAACGCGGTCCGGGACGATGTCCGGGATTTCGTCGTGGAGACCATCGGCGCCAAGGACGGCGTGCTCATCGGGGACGACACCGGATTCCTGAAGAAGGGCGTCAGCAGGGGTCCAGCGGCAGTATTCCGGCACCGCCGGCCGCACCGAGAACTGCCGGATCGGCACGTTCCTCGCCTACGCATCCGGCAAGGGGCGGGTGCTGGTCAACCGGGAACTCTACGTCCCGAAGTCCTGGACGGATGACCGCGACCGCTGCCGGAAGGCCGGGATCGACGACACGGTGCCGTTCGCCACGAAGATCGAGCATCTCAAGTGGATGCTGCAACGCGCCATCGATGCCTGTGTTCCCTTCGCCTGGGTGACCGCGGACGAGGCGTACGCGCAGGTCAAGCACTTCCGCGCCTGGCTCGAAGAGCGGCGGGCCGCGTATGTGCCGGCCACCAAGGTCAACGACACCGTGATCACCGCCGACGGCCAGGACGCCCGCGTCGACGCTCTGATCGCGGCCTTGCCGAAGCAGGCGTGGAAGCGGATCCCGGCCGGAGCCCATGGCCAGCGGATCTACCACTGGGCCCGCGTCGCCGTCCGGCCGTGCTGGGAGGACGGGTACGGACACTGGGTGCCTGCCCGCCGCAGCCTGGCCGATCCTGCTGACCTCGCCTACTACGTCTGCTACGGGCCGGTCACTTCCCGGTTGAAAGACCTGGTCAGGACCGCCGGGGCGAGGTGGGCGGTGGAAGAGTGCTTCCAGACCGCGAAAGGCGAGTGCGGGCTCGACCACTACCAGGTGCGGCTCTACCGGGCCTGGTACCGGCACATCACCCTGGCCATGGCCGTCCTCGCCCACCTCACGGCCATCCGCGCGCAAGAAGCCGCAAAAGGGGCAGCGGAAATGACGAGCGGGACCTCATACCCCTCAGCGTCCCCGAGATCCGCCGGATGATCGGGCACGTCGTCGTCACGCCCCGCTGCCACAGCAACGAGCACCGTCTGGGTCACACTTCCGGCGCCGCGGTCAGGCCCGGGCCCGACGCTGCCATTACCCACGCCGAGGCCACGACCCACACATGGGGGCACCGACGGAAGTCGCTGACGAGCGGTGAGGGAACTGCCGCAGCGGGCCGTCCCACGTTGGTGGAGATCGATTCCCACGTTCCTGGCGTACTGCGTGGTGCTTACGCCGTAGCTTCGGGGCAGTCGGCTGGGACCCGTGTGGCGGTGGAGGCTACGGATCGAGGGCGGCATGACCGCACACCTCCACCCGGCCAGGCCCGATACCTCAGCACCGGATGGCTCACCGCTGTCGCGTAAGGATGTACCGCTCACCCGAATCCGGCTCGCCGATCCAGGTGAAGACCGTCGGGTGTTCCTCCGTACCGCCGATGTCCCAGCCGGAGGACAGGCTCTCGCAGTCCGCGATGCTGAGCTCGAACGGCCGACCGACGCCGTCGTTCGCGGTCAGCTGCCATGTCCCGGTGCAGTCGGAGGTACCGGACTGCTCACCCGTGGCCTCGTACTCGTTGACGCCCTTCGCCGTCACCCTGCCGTCCGCCTCGAAGCGGAGGCTTCCGCCGTCGCCGTCCGTCCAGGTGCCGACCATGTCGGCCTCAGTGAGCCGGGGCGGTTCGTAGATCTTGAGGATCCCCGAGCTGTACGCCGCGGCCCCGACCGCAAGCGTCACCGCGAGCAGCCCCAGACCGCCCAGCGCCACGCCCCCGAGCACCCGCCACCGGGCCCCGGGCTTTCCGGGGTTCCCCGCCGCCCGGGCGCACAGGGTCGCGGGTGCCAGCCCGACGATGAGGCTGAGGGCAAGGACGGGATAGACGAGCAGGTCGCCGGGGCCGCCGAAGCCGGCCAGGAGCACGCAGGAGCCGATGAGCAGCGCCAGGGCGACGGCAACGACCGCCACGGTGGCCAGGGTGAGCCGCCAGCTGTCGCGCCGCCCCGTACGGCGGGCCACCGCACGCCCGAGGAGGACCAGGGGGAGCACCGTCATCGCCGAACCGGCCAGCCCTGCGATCATCGAAAGGACTGCCAGCAGCACGAGCGCGAATACGGTGCCGAACAGCCATCCCAGGCCGCCTTCGCCTCCGTGGGACTCGGACTGCAAGCTGTACAGGACGGCGACCAGCGCGGCGATCACGGTCTCAGCCCCGATTGCCGCAGCCCCGACGGTGAACACCGCGGCGTTCCCGCCGTCCGGAGGCCGCACGGGCGTGAACCCCTGCGGCGGCACACCCGGATTCCCCGGAGCCCCCGGCGGTGTCAGCCCCCGTTTCGGCGGCGTGGTCTGCGTCATGCGTCCCCCCTATGCCCAGGCACATCATGCACCTAGGCACACCGGCGTGATCAAGGGGGGGGCAAGACGCTCGCTTCCCGCGATCGAGCAGCGACCCCGGCAGGAGGTCCGGACGAACCACGAAAGGTGCCCCGCCACCAGCGACTTCCGTCACAGGGACGAGGCGCCTTTCGTCGGTGCTTCACATGCGGTTGCAGTACTAGCCCCGCTCCGCGGGCCGGTCCCGGCACCGGCCCGCGGCGGGACCGGCCCGGCGGGACGTCTCAGGCCACGACGGGGAGCCCGGGGTCGCGCCGGGTGGCCAGCCAGCGCGCGTAGGCGGGGCTGCCCAACGCCACCTCCTCGTAGGAGGCGCGCAGATCCTCGACGACCCCGTCCCCCTCGATGCCCGCGCGCCGTCCGGCCCGCAGCGCCACCACCAGCCGCACCCCGAGCGGATCCCCCGCCAGGGGGACGATGGACATGCCCGGCCGCGGCTGCGAGGTGGGCTGGCACGGGGTGACGACCTCTCCCGCGGCTACCAGATCGCCCGCGGACAGATAGTCGCCGTACACCACCCGCGGATCGATCCGCGCTGCCGCGAACACCCTGCGCAGCCCGTCCCAGTCGCCGTCGACCGACGGGTCGACCATCCACTTCTCCCCGGCGAGCTCCGCGACGGCCACGGCCCGCCCGGTCCGCGCCGCCGGATGGGTGGCGGGCACGGCGACGAACTGGGGCTCGCGCCGCACCAGGACCCGCAGCCGGATGCCGTCGGGGACCCGCAGCGGGGCTCCCTCGACCTCGTGCACGAAGGCGGCGTCGAGCTGGTTGTCCGCGACCATCTGCAACAGCGTGTTCGCCGAGACATCGGTCTGGAAGGTGATGTCGGTGTCCGGCAGCCGGCGGTGCAGGCGGCGCAGCCAGCCGGGGACCGCCCTGCTGCCGGTACTGCCGAGCCGCAGCCGCGCCCCGGGATCCGCGTGGCCGAGCCCGGCGGCGTCCTTGGCCTCCCGGATCAGCTCCGTCATCTGCGCGACGATCGGCCGGGCGCGGGTGAGGACGGTGCGGCCCAGCGGCGTGGGCCTGCTGCCGGTCCGCTCCCGGTTGAAGAGCGGGCCGCCCACGGCCTGTTCGATGCGCCTGAGCTGGGTCGTCAGCGAAGGCTGCGTCATACCGAGCTGGCGGGCCGCCTTGTGCACGCTGCCGGTGTCGGCGATCGCACACACTGCACGAAGATGCCTCACTTCGAGCTCCACACCGCGGAGCATATCGGCGGGTCGCGGGTCCCACCAGAGAGCGCCGGACCGGTGAACGGTGCGCGAACGTCCGTGCGGCGCGGGGGGATTCACCGGTCCTATCGGGAGTTGGCATCATTCCGGAACGCCGTCCGTTCGAACAGACTCTCCCGGAGCAGCAATCCGTCCGGAGGGACCGGCGGCGCCCCCCACGCCAACATCCCAGAGCGGCGCCGGTTTCTCCGAAACCAAGGAGAGACCCCCCATGGAATACCGCAGATCGGCTCTTTCGGCGGCGCTCGGCCTGGGCGTGACCGTCGCACTCGGCCTCGGCGCCGTGCCCGCCTCCGCGGCGGACGACGCAGCCGCCTCCCGTCCCGCGGCGTCCTCGACGGCAGCCTCCGCAACCACTCAGGGCTTCACCGGCGAGAACCAGCAGCGCAACGAGAAGTTCTTCAAGTTCATCGTCAAGGAAGCCTTCAAGAAGCAGGCCGAGAAGCCGGGCATCCAGCAGGTCACCATCAACTACAGCACCAGCGGCGCGCCCTCGTTCCGGAGCGAGATCGCCAACAGCACGGCGGTGTGGAACTCGGCCGTCTCGAACGTGAAGCTGGCCGAGGGCGGCGGCGCCAGCTTCGACTACCGCGAGGGCAACGACTCGCGCGGCAGCTACGCCTACACCGACGGCCACGGCAGCGGCTACATCTTCCTGGACTACGCCCAGAACCAGCAGTACGACTCCGACCGCGTCGTCGCGCACGAGACCGGTCACGTGCTCGGCCTGCCGGACCACTACTCCGGGCCGTGCAGCGAGCTGATGTCGGGCGGCGGCCCCGGCACGTCCTGCACCAACGACCAGCCCGACGCCTCCGAGCGCGCGCAGGTCGAGCAACTGTGGGCGAACGGCGTGGCGTCCGTCGCGTTCGAGAACGTCGGCTTCAAGTAAGCCGCACCCGCAACTGATCCACCCCCCGCACGTCGGCCCCCGGTCACCACCGGGGGCCGATGCGCGTGCGGCGGCAGCGCCGCCGGGCCGTCAGCCCGCGGCACCCGCCGCCCGGTCCGCGGCCTGGGCACGCAGCGCCCGCTCGACCCCGGACCGGGACTCGGTCACCAGGCGGCGCAGCGCCGCGCTCGGCTCCGCCGAGGCGAGCCAGGCGTCGGTGGTGTCCAGGGTTTCCTGGGAGACCTGCAGCACGGGGTAGAGACCGACAGCGACCTGCTGGGCCATCTCGTGGCTGCGCTGCTCCCACACATCCTTGACGGCGGCGAAGTAGCGCTCGGTCCAGGGCTCCAGCAGGGTGCGCTGGTCGGTCTGGACGAAGCCGGAGATGACGGCCTCCTGAACCGCGTTGGGCAGCTCGTCGCCCTCCACGACGGCTCGCCACGCCTCCGCCTTGGCCTCCGGGGTGGGACGCGCCGCGCGCGCGGCGGCGGCGTGCCGCTCCCCCGCCGAAGTGGCGTCGCGCGCCAGCTCGGCGGCGATCTCGGCCTCGTCGGCCCGGCCGGTGGCAGCCAGCCGCTCCAGGACCGCCCAGCGCAGCTCCGTGTCGACGACCAGGCCCTCGACCGTGCGGCTGCCGTCCAGCAGCCCGGCCAGCAGGTCGAGCTGCGCGTCGGTGCGGGCCGCGGCGGCGAACGCACGCGCCCAGGCCAACTGGTGGTCGCTGCCCGGCGCGGCAGCGCGAAGCTGCTCGTCGGTCGCCTCGGCCCAGCGGGTGAGCCCCGCCTCCCGGTGCTCGGGCGCCGCGTACAGGTCAAGGGCGAGCTTGACCTGGCGCTGCAGGGACTGCACGAGGCCGATGTCGGACTCCTTGCCGATACCGGAGAGCACCAGCTCGAGGAAGGCGCTCGCGGACAGCTCGGCGTCGCGGGCCATGTCCCAGGCGGAGGCCCAGCACAGGGCGCGCGGCAGCGGATCGGAGAAGTCGCCCAGCTGCCGGGTGACGTTGGCCAGCGACTCCTCGTCCAGCCGGACCTTGGCGTAGGTGTGGTCGCCGTCGTTGAGCAGCAGCACATCGGGGCGCTTGCGGCTGCGGGGCAGCGGCACCTGGGTCAGCTCACCGTCGACGTCGAGTTCGACGCTGTCGGTGCGGACCAGCTTGCCGTCCAGCAGGTCGTAGAAGCCGACGCCCAGACGGTGCGGGCGCAGGGTCGGCTCGCCCTCGGCGCCGGCGGGCAGCGCGGGGGCCTCCTGGCGGATGGCCAGCGCCGTGAGGGTGCCGTCCGGTGCGCAGGTCGGCTCGGGGCGCAGCACGTTGATGCCCGCGGTCTCCAGCCAGGCCCGGGACCAGGTCTTCAGATCCCGCCCGGAGGTCTCCTCCAGGGCGCCGAGGAGGTCGCTCAGCCGGGTGTTGCCCCACTGGTGGCGCTGGAAGTAGGCCCGGACGCCGCGGAAGAACTCCTCCATCCCGACATAGGCGACGAGCTGCTTGAGGACGGAGGCGCCCTTGGCGTAGGTGATGCCGTCGAAGTTGACCAGGACGTCGTCCAGGTCCCGGATCGGGGCCATGATCGGGTGGGTGGAGGGGAGCTGGTCCTGGCGGTAGGCCCAGGTCTTCATCTGGTTGGCGAAGCTCGTCCAGGCGTCCGGCCAGCGGCTGCCGGGAGCGTGCGCCTGGCAGGCGATGGAGGTGTAGGTGGCGAACGACTCGTTCAGCCACAGGTCGTTCCACCACTCCATGGTGACCAGGTCGCCGAACCACATGTGGGCCAGTTCGTGCAGGATGGTCTCGGCGCGGCCCTCGTAGGCGGCGTCGGTGACCTTGGAGCGGAAGACGTACTGGTCCCGGATGGTGACGGCGCCCGCGTTCTCCATGGCGCCCGCGTTGAACTCGGGCACGAAGAGCTGGTCGTACTTCTCGAACGGGTACGGGTAGTCGAACTTCTCCTGGAACCAGTCGAAGCCCTGCCGGGTGACCTCGAAGATCGCGTCGGCGTCCAGGTACTCGGCCAGCGAGGGGCGGCAGTAGATGCCCAGCGGCACGCTGCGGCCGTCCGCTCCCTTCCCCTCCCAGCTGCTGTGCACCGAGTGGTACGGACCGGTGATCAGCGCCGTGATGTAGGTGGAGATCCGCGGGGTGGGTGCGAAGCTCCAGATGTTGTCCCGGGGCTCGGGGGTGGGCGAATTGGAGATCACCGTCCAGCCCTCGGGGGCGCGGACGGTGAACTGGAAGGTGGCCTTCAGGTCCGGCTGCTCGAAGGTGGCGAAGACTCGGCGCGCGTCCGGCACCTCGAACTGGGTGTAGAGGTAGGCCTGGCCGTCGACCGGGTCCACGAAGCGGTGCAGGCCCTCGCCGGTGTTGGTGTAGGCGCAGTCGGCGACGACCCGGAGCTCCTGCGGCCCCTGGGACAGCCCGCGCAGGGCGATGCGCGAGTCGGCGAAGACGGCAGCCGGGTCGAGGGCCTCGCCGTTGAGGGTGACCTCGTGCACGCTGGGCGCGATCAGATCGGCGAAGGTGTCGCCCGCCGCGGCCGTCTCGAAGCGGACCGTCGTCACCGACCGGAAGGTGCCGCCCTCCTGCGCACCGCTCAGATCCAGGTCGATCTCGTACGAGTCCACGGTGAGCAGCCGGGCCCGCTCCTGGGCCTCCTCGCGCGTCAGATTCGTGCCAGGCACTTGTTTGGTCTCCCCACTCTCGCGGATCTCGTCGCAGTCGTGCTGGAGCCATACTTGCACGCGGTTGCGACACCCGGCGGCGGGCGTTCCCACGCTGTTCAAACGGGGGTCATCCGGGCTGCCAATGCACCGGAGGAGGGGCTCCCCGCCCCTGCCGAACCTCCGCACCGGGAGACCGCATGTCCCCTCGCAGCCGCTCCGCACCCACCGCCCCGCCCGACTCCCCCGCCGCCTCGCCCACCGTCCCGCCCGGGGACCGCGCCGCCGAGCCCGGCCCGGACGGCCCTGACGGCGCACACCCCGGCCGCGGGCCCCGCCGCCGACCGCCCTCCCGCGGCCCCGGCAGGCGCCGGGTGCTGGTGCTCGCCGGTTCGGCGGGGGCCGCCGCCGCGCTGGGCCCCGCGACCGGCTCGTCGCCCGCGGCCGCGCCCGCCTCCGGCACCCGCGCGCACCGCCGGGTCCCCGGCGGCCGGGCCGCAGTGGACACGCCGCACACCGGCACCACCCTCACGGGGGTCGCGGTGCCCTCCGGGGACGGCCCGTTCCGGCGCCTGGTGACGGGGCCCGGCTGGGCCCGGGTGGTGCGCACCGAACTGGCGCGGGCCGGTGCGCGGCGCGCCGCCCGGGCCGTACCGCTCGCGTCCTTCGTCCAGTTCACCGATCTGCATCTGGTGGATGTACAGCATCCGCTGCGCTACGAGTACCTGCGCGCGCAGACCGCGAGCGCCTGGCGGCCGCAGGAATCCCTGTCGGTGGCCGGTGCCGTCTCGCTCGTCGAGCGGGTCAACTCACTGGCCGGCGGCCCGGCCACCGGCGCCTCCCTCTCCTGCGTGGTGACCACGGGCGACAACACCGACAACAACTCGCGTGCCGAGTTGGAGTGGTTCACCGCCGTGCTGAGCGGCGGCCGGATCACCCCCGACACCGGCGACCCGCGGATCCACGAGGGGGTGCAGGACTGCGGGCTGCCGGACTTCTGGCAGCCGGACTCGGACCTGCGCGACCGCGACAAGGCCGTCGGCTTCCCCCGGTTGCGGGGCTTCCTGCGGTCCGCCGGGCGGCAGGTGGCCAGCCCCGGCCTGACGCTGCCCTGGTACGCCACGGTCGGCAACCACGACGCGCTGCCGGGCGGCTGCTTCGCCACCGCCGACGCGCGCGGCTTCTTCGCGGACTTCGCCACCGGCGACCGGAAGCTGATGCGGCTGCCCGAGGAGCAGGGCGCCCGGCTGTGGCGTGCCATGGAGCGCGGCCACGACCCCGGGGGCCGGCTGTTCACGGAGATGCTGCGCGCCGAACGGCGCCGCATGCGCAAGGTCACCCCGGACCCCATGCGAGCCCCGGTCACCCCGCGGGAGTACGTCCGCACCCTCGCCCGGCCGCAGGCCCTGGGTCGCGGACCGGCCGGGCACGGGTACACGGAGGAGAACGCGGAGGAGGGCACCCTGTACTACGCCTTCCGGATAGCCCCGGACGTGATGGGCTACAGCCTGGACACCACCCGCCGGGACGGGCACTACACGGGCCGGGTAGGCGCGGCGCAGCTGAGCTGGCTGCGGCGGCAACTGGCGGCGCACCGCGACATGTACGCGCTCGTCTTCAGCCACCACACCAGCACCACCACGCCGGAGGGCGGCACGGAACTGCTGGCCCTGCTGCGCGACACCCCGCACGTGGTGGCCTGGGTCAACGGGCACAGCCACCGCAACAGGATCACCCCGCACGACACGTTCTGGGAGGTCAGCACGGCCTCGCACATCGACTTCCCGCAACTGGCGCGCACCCTGGAGCTGGTGGACAACAAGGACGGCACCCTCTCCCTGTTCACCACCCTCATCGAATCCGCCGCGCCGCACCGTACGGACTTCACCGACCTGTCGCAGACCGGGCTGGCCTCCCTCTACCGGGAGCTCGCCTTCAACGCTCCCGGAACCCGCAGGGGGCTGGAGGGGGACGAGGAGGACCGCAACACCGAACTGCTGCTCCGCAAGCCGTGACCCGCGGGGCGAGCCGTGCCCGCCGGGCACCGCGCCGACCGCGGACTGAGCCGCACCGTGCGGCTCAGTCCGCGGCAGCCCCGGCCGGCTCCCCGTCCCACTCCTCGGCGGTGAGTGCCGCCAGGCAGGCGCGGACCGAGGGGCTGTCGCCGCCGGCACGCCAGGCCGCCCGCACCTCGCGGTGGAGCGCCGGTTCGACCGGCACGAAGCGCACCCCGGGCGGGCAGGGCCACCGCCCCATGCCGGGTACCAGCGCCGCGGTCAGTCCGCGGGCCACGAAGGCGAGCTGGGTGGCGTACTCGCCGACCGCGTAGCGCACCCGGGGTTCGACGCCGCGCGCCCGCAGCGCCTGGACCAGCGCCTCGTAGGGCTCGGTGCCGACCGGGCAGCTCGACCAGTCGACACCGTCCAGCTCGGCCAGGTCCACCGTCTCCCGGCCCGCCAGCGGATGCCGGGCCGGGAGCGCCACCTGTACCTCCTCCACGGCGAGCGGCTTGACCCGCACGCCCTCGGGCAGCGGCATGGGGCGGCTGTGCCAGCTCTCGATCAGCAGCAGGTCCAGTTCACCGGCGAGCAGCAGCGGCACCATGTCGACGGCCTCGCCGTCCACCACGGTGGGCCGCAACCGGGGGTGCGCCTCGGTGAGCGCGGCCAGCACGTCCGGCAGCAGGGCGCGCAGACAACTGCCGACGCCGCCGAGCCGCAGGGGTCCGATGATCTCGTCCCCGAGGTCGGCCAGATCCCTCTCGGCGGCGGAGAGCTGCGCGACGACGCGGGCCGCGTGGTCGGCCAGCACCCGGCCCGCGTGGGTGAGGCGGACGCCGCGGCCCTGCGGCTCCAGCAGGGTGTGGCCCGCCTCGCGCTCCAGCTTGGCCAGTTGCTGGGAGACGCCGGAGGGGGTGAGGTGCAGGGCGGCCGCGGCGCGCACCAGCGAGCCGTGCACGGCGACGGCGTCGAGAGCGCGGAGCCGGTCGGAGCTGAACATGCGGGGAACCTCATCGATGGGGCGGTCGGGCGGTCGGGCGGTCGGGCGGTCGGGCGGTCGGGCGGTCGGGCGGTCGGGCGGTCGGGCCTTGGACGCGCACCCGTGCGGAGGGGATTCATCAGCAACGCTCACCGATACTGCCAACGAATCGTCGCTTTTCCTTGGCAGTCGCGGCAGGCAGAGTGACGGCCATGACCGGCACCGAAGAGAGGACGCAGCAGGCCGCACCGCGCGGCCGACTGGCCGACGCCGCACCGGTGCCGCTGGCGGTGGCGGCGTCGGCGTGCATCTCCGCCTCCGCGATGTTCGTGAAGCTGTCCGGGGTCAACGCCGGCACCGCTGCCTTCCTGCGCTGCGGGCTGGCCCTGGTCGCACTGGTGCCTCTCGCCCTGCTGGAACGGCGGCGGCTGGGCCCCCGACCGGTCCGCGCCCAGCGGTTCGACCTGGTGGCGGGCGCACTGCTGGGCGTCGACTTCGTCTTCTGGGCGCAGAGCATCCACGACGTGGGCTCCTCCATCGCGACCGTACTGCTCAACATCCAGATCGCGGTCTTCCCGCTGCTGGCCCTGGCCGTCACCCGCACCCGGCCCGGCGCACGCTACTGGCGCACCCTGCCCGTGCTGCTGCTCGGCGTCGCGCTGGCCAGCGGCGCCATCGGGCATCCCGAGCCCGGCAGCAGCCCGGTCTCCGGGGTGCTCTACGGGGCGGGCGCCGGAGTGGCGTTCGCCGGATACCTGTTCCTGACCCGGCTGGGCGGCGGCGGGGCGCACACCCTCCACCCGGTGTGCGTCTCCACGCTGGCCGCCGGCGTCACCTCCGGGGTGCTGGGAGCGCTGTGGACGGGGATCGACCCGGCGCCCGGCTGGGGCCCGCTGGGCTGGCTGACGGTGATGTCGCTGTTCGGGCAGGTGCTGGCGCTCGTGCTGATGGGGCCCGCGCTGGCCCGGCTGGCGCCGGTGACCAGCGCCGCGCTGCTGCTGTTGCAACCGGTGCTGGCGCTCGTCCTCGGTGTCGTCTTCCTCGGTGAACGACCCACCGCGACCCAGTTCGCCGGGTGCGTCCTGGTCGTCCTCGCCGTCTGGCACACCAGTCGCCCGGCTCACTAGAGTCGCCGTCCATGCACCTGCCGCGGCGCCTCCTGAGCGGGCTGATCTCCACCGTGACCGCCTTCGGACTGATGGTCAGCTCCTCCACCGCGGCCGATCTGGGGCACACCCGCACCCGCGCGGCGATGGAGGAGCTGGTGGCGCGGGGCGACGCTCCGGGAGTGCTGGCGCAGGTGGCGGACGGGGCCGGGGTGTGGAACGGCGGCGCCGGCACCGCCGACTACGCCACCGGCCGCCCGCGGCGGGCCGGCGACCGGTTCCGGATCGGCAGCCTGACCAAGCCGTTCGTGGCGACGGTACTGCTGCAACTGGAGGCGGAGGGCACGCTCGGGCTCGACGATCCGGTCGGCCGCTGGCTGCCGGACGTGCGGCTGGGCCGGTACGGCGCGGCGGTGGGCGGACCGGAGCGCGCCGTCACCGTGCGTCAACTCCTCGCCCACACCAGCGGCATCCCCGACTACACCGAGGATCCGTCCCTGCGCTCGGCCTACTTCAGTCCGCGCTTCCCGGAGGTGCGAATGCGCACGCACAGCGCCGGGGAACTGGTGCGGCGCGCCCTGTCCCGGCCGCCGCTGTTCCGCCCCGGCACCGGCTGGAGCTACTCCAACACCAACTACCTGCTGGCCGGGATGGTCATCGAGCGCGCCACCGGGCACTCCTATGCGACGGAGATCGAACGCCGGGTGCTGCGTCCCCTGAAGCTGCGCGACACCTCGCTGCCCGGCACCTCGACGCGCATCCCGGGGCAGCACGGCAAGGAGTACTCCACGCTGTTCGCGCCGGGCGCCGACCCGCCGGTCCGGGACGTCACCGCGCTCAACCCCTCGCTGGCCGGGGCGTCCGGCGAGATGATCTCCTCGACCGGCGACCTGGTGCGCTTCGTCCGCGCCCTGGCCACCGGCCGGCTGCTGCCGCCGCAGGAGGCGGCCCGGATGCGGACGACCCGCAGAGCGGACGCGACCGACCGCTACGGGCTGGGACTGACCGAGCGCACCCTCTCCTGCGGGGTCACGGTCTGGGGCCACGACGGCACCATCCACGGCTCCAGCACGGCGGCCTACACCACGCCGGACGGCACCCACACGATCGCCGTCAACCTCAACGGCGACTGGTCGGACGGCGCCCGCGACCTGGTCGAGGCCGAGTACTGCGACTGACCCCGGCGGCTCAGCGCGGCAGGACCGCCACGTACTCGGCGGGCGGCTGCTCCGCGGCGGCCATCAGCGCCGTCCGGACCACGGCAGCCTGCTGGGCGGGGGTCTCGCGCAGCTTCTCCGGGGTGACGTGGACGACGGTGACCCCGAACTGCTCCAGGGATTCCCGCTTGTGGGTGCACGCGTCCCAGGCCGCCTCCGCACCGGCCCGGGGGGAACGTGCATCGATCTCCACAGCGACGGCCTGGTCCGGCCAGTAGGCGTCGACGGCACCGAGGTGCGGACCGCCGGGCACCCGCAGTTCGACGTTCCAGCAGGGGTCGGGCAGCCCCTGGCCGAAGACCATTCCGTACAGCAGGCCCTCGGTCAGTGCCCGTCCCTCGGCCAGCAGGCTCTCCACGGCGTCGGCGACGTGCGGCAGGCCGAGCAGCCGGGCCCTGGTGAGTTCGCGCACCACCGGCTGCGGCTCGCAGTGCCCGCCGCGCACCGCCTCGGTCAGCAGGCCGCGCACCTCGTCGGCGTCGGCCAGCTGGGCCACCGCGTCGGCCAGCGCCCGCGGCACGGGGGCCACGGGCAGCCCGGTGATCTCCTCCGGTTCGGGCACGATCCGGGTCCGCACCAGATGCGCCGAGGTGTAGGCGCAGCCCGCGGGGAGCGGCACCCTGGTGCCCGGTCCGAGAGGCTCGCCCAGCTCCGGGACCAGCACGTCGATCCGGTCGAGATCCAGCAGGGAGGGTGCGGCGGCGAAGCAGTGCAGCGCGAGCGCGGCCAGACCGGTGATCATCGCGCGGCCGGGCGGACCGAACGGCTCGGTGCCGCCCTGTGCGTACCGGAGCGCGGCCCGCAGCCGCTCTTCACTGGTGGGCAGTCCGGTACGGGGCGGGAGTGGTACATCGTGCGTCATGGTGTGGGCAATTCCCCACAGCCGACGGAGTGCCAACGTGTGTGACAGAGCTGTCACCGAACCCGGACAACCTCGCACTAAAGCACGGCAGTTCGACTGCCGATAGGGCGGGGCGCGGCGCGCCGGACCGGGACCCTACGGAGTCAGCTCTTCTTCCCGCGCTTGTCGCTCAGCGTCACCAGACCGGCGATGACCAGGAAGAGCACGAGGGGCGCGGCGACGTACAGCCCCAGGGTGTCGAGGACGCTCAGGCCGGAGCCCGGCTGGTCGCCGTCGTCGCGGGTGAGCGCGAAGGCGGGGGACGACAGCAGCGGCACCAGTGCCGCGCCGACGGTGACCGTGCCTGCGCGCAGTGCGTTCTTCTTGACCTTGTCGCTCACACAGCCAAGATATCGGACGGGTGAACGGGTCGCGCGCCGGGGTGCTCCTGCGGGCAGCCACCCTGCCCGGGGCCGGGGTGCGGGGGCGCGGAGGGTGCGATGAGGCGGCGCGGGCATTCCGTTGAGGAGCGGACGACTCCGGGCGCACGCCGGAGCGCGACGCGGCGACAAGGGGCGCGACACGGCGACAGGGGGTGACATCGGCGACGGGCCGACGCCCGGCACTCCGGCCCGGGACGGCCGGTGCGCGGCGGAGCGGCAGCGGGCGGCGACGCCCAGAGCCGCGAGCACGGAGGGGCCGCCTCCCGGGCACCCGGACCCCGCGGTCCGGTGCGCTCCGGCAGGAGAGCGCGGCTCCGTGCGCCGCGGCGGGCCACGCGATCAGATCTCTGCGGGCTCCGTGCCGAATCCGACCCCGGCGGGTTCACTGGTCAGCGGCGCCTCCGCGAGCGGGGGCTCGCTGGTCAGCGGGGCGACGTCGGCGAGCGGGGGCTCACTGGTGAGTGGAGCGTCCGCGCAGCCGCAGATGCACGAGCCGTCGAGTCCGGAGTCGGGGTCGGACACACCGGACAGGTCTACCGGCTCGTGCCCTCGTTTGGAGAGTGCGCGCTGTTGGGGAAGCGGAGTCAGGGCGGAGATCAGGAGTTCAGCGGACGCGGCCACCGGGGGCCTCCGTTCGTTGACGAATGGATGGTCAGGACTCGCCCTACCCAGTAGACGGGCGCGCAGACGTGTCCGAAGAAGAAACGTGTCCCAGCTCACGCGCGTTCCCGCGGCGAATCAGCGACAGCAATCCGCCGGGGAAGGAGATCCAGCGGACAAAACGGGCACCCCGGCGAGGATTTGCGGCCCGGCCGCGGATGCGGTGCCCGGCCTGGCCCGGTGCGGTGACCGGGCACGCGGCCGGTGCCGGGGCGGTCGGCGGACCGTAGAATCCGCTGGCACCCGGTTTGTGGCACATCTGTGGCCTCCCGAGGTGAGCGCGGCGCGGCGCTCACCTCTATGGTGCTGGCGGAGGCTGCAGCGGTACGGACGGCAGGCGCGCGTGCGCCGGGCCCGTGCCCGCTCGGCGGAGGGGTTCCGGTCGGACATCGGGAGGAAGCGGTGGGGACAGCGCGCGGCCAGGGCGGCCCGAGGGTCTCCGGGCCCGGCACGGGCACCGTCCCGCGCCAGGCACCGGGCGGCAGGGCCAGGATGAGCGCCGCCGCGCTCGCCGCGGCGGTCGTCTCCGGCCTGCTCACCGGTGCACCCGCCGCACAGGCGGCCGCCCCGGCCGCACCGGACGGCCCTTCCGCCGGGAGCCGGGACGACGAGAGCACCCGGGACGGCCTGCCCCCGGTCTGGCCGCGTCCGCAGAAGATGCACGCCCAGGGCGGATTCGTCCCCGTCTCCACAGCGGCCACGCTGATCGCGGACGAGGACGCGGACCCGCACGCCCTGCGCACCGTCCGCGCGACGCTGCGCGCGGCCGGAGTGCGCACGCTGCACGAGCGGCAGGCGGGCGGCAGCGACCGCTCCGCCGCCTCCGGCGGCCTCGTCGTACGGGTGGGCACCGAGTCGGCCGGCGCCGCCCTGCGCGCCCTGCGCGCCCCCGCCCGCGGCGACCTGCCCGCGGGCGGGTACCGGCTGGCCGCGGGCCGGGCCGACGGGCACGACACCGTGGCGCTGGAGGGGACGGACGGCGCGGGCCTCTTCCACGCCGCGCAGACGCTCCGGCAGCTCGCCACCGAACATGAGGGACAGCACGGCTTCCCCGGCGTCTCCGTACGCGACTGGCCGACCGCGTCGGTACGCGGCACGACAGAAGGCTTCTACGGCCAGCCCTGGACCCAACAGGAGCGGCTGTCGCAACTGGACTTCATGGGCCGCACCAAGCAGAACCGCTACCTGTACGCGCCGGGGGACGACCCCTTCCGCCAGGCGCCGCGCTGGCGCGACCCGTATCCGGCGGCGCAGCGCGCCGATTTCCGTGAGCTGGCCGACCGCGCCGGGCGCAACCACGTCACCCTCGGCTGGGCGGTCTCACCCGGCCAGGGACTGTGCTTCTCCTCCCCCGAGGACCGCAAGGCGCTGCTGCGCAAACTGGACGCCATGCGCGCGCTGGGTGTGGACGCCTTCCAACTGCGCTTCGAGGACGTCAGCTACACCGAGTGGCACTGCGACCAGGACGCCGACACCTACGGCTCCGGCCCCGCAGCCGCGGCCCGCGCCCAGGCCGAGCTGGCCAATGCCGTGGCCGACCATCTGGCCACCCGCCACCCGGACGCCGCACCGCTGTCCGTGGTGCCGACGGAGTTCTACCAGAAGGGCCGCACCGAGTACCGGGCCGCGCTCGCCGAGAAGCTCGACGACCGTGTGGAGATCGGCTGGAGCGGGGTGGGGGTGGTGCCGCGCACCATCAGCGGCGCCGAACTCGCCCGCGCTCGCAGTGCCTTCCCACGGCACCGCCTGGTGACGATGGACAACTACCCGGTCAACGACTTCGCCTCGGACCGGATCTTCCTGGGCCCCTACCGGGGCCGCGAACCCGCCGTCGCCTCCGGTTCCGCCGCGCTGCTGACCAACGCGATGAAGCAGCCGCGGGCCTCCCGCATCCCGCTGTTCACGGCCGCCGACTACGCCTGGAACCCGCGCGGCTACCGGCCCAAGGAGTCC
Source organism: Streptomyces sp. NPDC006925 (assembly GCF_042869575.1). Lineage (NCBI taxonomy): Bacteria > Bacillati > Actinomycetota > Actinomycetes > Kitasatosporales > Streptomycetaceae > Streptomyces > Streptomyces sp. NPDC006925. The sequence continues at coordinate 58,845 of NZ_JBIAGB010000021.1, read as the reverse complement.
TGGCGAGCCGCGGTGGACGAACTGGCGGGCGGCCGCGGCAGCTCCGCCGACGCCCGCGCCGCCGTGCACGCGCTGGCGGGCAACGACGCCTCCTCGATGCTCGGCAGCGACGAGTCCGCCTATGTGCGCCCGCTGCTGGAGAACTTCTGGCGGGAGTACGGGAACGGGCCGGGCTCCGGGCTGGACCGGGCCGCCGAAGAGCTCCGCGACGCCTTCACGACCATGCGCACGGCCCCCTCGAAGGTGCCCGAAGGGCTCGGCCGGGAGGTGAAGCCGTGGCTGACCCAGCTCTCGCGGCTCGGCGCCGCGGGCGAGCGGTCGGTCGACATGCTGGTCGCACAGCTCGGCGGCGACGGAGCGGCGGCCTGGAAGGCGCAGTTGGAGGTACGGCGGCTGCGCGCCGAGAGCCGCGGGAGCAAGGTCACGGTCGGCAAGGGCGTGCTCGCGGACTTCACGGACAAGGCGCTGAAGCTGTCCGAGAGCTGGAGCGGCGGCCGGCCCGGGTCGAAGGGGAAGTCCGGCTCCGGACGGACCGACAAGGGCGACGACAGTGGTACCCGGCCGACGGTGAGCGGCAGCCCGGAGGGCGCTCCCGACCACCCGCTCTCCGCCGCCGCCGACGGTGATCCGGGCACGTCCTACCGCGCCGCGGTGCCCCCGGCCACCGCCACCTTCACACCCGAGCAGCCGCCCATGCTCGTCCCGCCGGCCGCCGCGGCCGAACCAGCCGCCGGCGACGGGAACGGCGGGGGCGGCGGCCGTCCGGCGCGGGACGCGCTGACGGTGCGGCTGCCCGAGCCCCGCCCGCTGCGCGCCGTCACGGTGCTGACCGGCCCGGACTCGGGCACCCGGGGCACAGTCGAGGCACATGTGCCCGGCAAGGGCTGGCAGCGGCTGGGGGCGCTCTCCAAGAGCGGCTGGACGCATCTGGCCACCGGGGGGCAGGACGCGAAGGCCGACGCGGTGCGGCTGGTGTGGAGCCAGGACGCGAAACCGCCCGTCGTCCACGAGATCACCCCCTGGTACGCCGACACCCCCGAAGCCTCCTTGTCGCTGCCGCGCACCACGGTGGACGCCGCGATCGGCGGCGGCACCACCCGCGTCACGGCGCGGCTGAGCGGCAACCGGCCCACCGACGTGCGGGACAAGGTCACCGTGCACGCCCCCAAGGGCTTCACCGTGCGCACCCCGTCGCGCACCACCGTGCGGCGGGGCAGCACGGTGGATGTGCCGCTGCGGATCAGCGCCGACAGCTCGGTCGGTACGGGCAGTTACCGCATCCCGGTCTCCTTCGGCGGGGAGCGCCGCACGCTCACCGTACGGGCCTACCCGCGCACCTCCGGGCCGGACCTCGCACGCGAGGCCCGCGCGACCTCCTCCGGGGACGAGACGAAGGACTTCCCGGCCGCCGCGGTCGCGGACGGCAAGCGCGGCACGCGCTGGTCCTCCCCCGCCGAGGACGGCGCGTGGGTGCAGGTCGAACTGGCCGAACGCGCCCGCGTGGGGCAGGTCGTCCTGCGCTGGCAGGACGCCTACGCGGCGCGCTACCGGATCCAGGTCTCCCCCGACGGCAAGCACTGGCGCACCGCGGCCACGGTGCGGGACGGCGAAGGCGGGAAGGAGTCGGTCCGGATGGACTCGCCCAAGGACACCCGCTTCGTCCGGGTGGTGGGCGACAAGCGGGCGACGCGCTTCGGGATCTCGCTGTGGTCGATGGAGGTCTACGCCGTGGACTCCTCGGGCCGGGCCAAGCACGCACGGCGAGACGGCGACAAGGGCGGCGGGTAGCGCCCGGGAGCCAGGGGGCGCCGCGGGGCGGCACCCCCCTCCGGGACGTCTCCGGGACGTACGAAGGCCGCACCCGCGGGGCGGGGGCGGCACGACAAAGCCCGGGTCTCAGGCAGTGGATCTGCCGTCGATCCGGGCGAGATCGTCATCCGCGCCGTACGGCTGGAGGTAGGGGAGCCACCGTGGGTCCCTGTGCCCCGTGCCGATGATGCGCCAGGCGAGGCCGGAGGGCGGGGCCGGTTGGTGACGCAACCGCCAGCCCAGCTCGGCGACCTGGCGGTCGGCTTTCACATGGTTGCAGCGGCGGCAGGCCGCCACGACGTTCTCCCAGGCGTGCGCCCCTCCCCTGCTGCGGGGGATGACGTGGTCGACGCTGGTTGCGATGCCACCGCAGTAGGCGCAGCGGCCGCCGTCCCTGGCGAACAGCGCACGGCGGGTGAGGGGGACACTGCCGCGAAAGGGCACCCTCACGAACCGCTTGAGACGGACGACGCTGGGGGCGGGTATGACGTGGGTGGCGCTGTGCATCAGGGCGCCGGAGTCCTCGAGGCTGATCGCCTTTCCGTTGAGGACGAGTACGAGCGCGCGGCGGAGCGGTACGACGCCGAGCGGCTCGTACGACGCGTTGAGGACCAGGACATGCGGCACGGTGCCTCCTTGTACGTCGGCGGCGCGTGGCTCGCGCCGGGACGATCTCCCCTCAGTGTGTCCCGTGCCCTGGTCACTGCGCCACCACGACCGGGAAAGGAGATGTGCGTGTTTTGGACCACACCGGCCGCCTCCCGGCCGGAACGGCCTCCCCGCCCGAACGCCTGGCCCCATACTGCTCGGTGGCACCAGATGTGAAGCCCCTGCGCCGTTAGTGTGGTGCCGGCATTCGTACGGGTGCCTTGCCGAGGTGACACGCACGGAAGGTCGACCTGTGTACTGGCTGCTCAGCGCATCGCCCCCGCCGGACGGCCCCCAGCCGCCGAAGTCCCTGGAGGACGCCCAGGACAGCGCGGGAGAGGCGGCCGGATGGGTCCAGGAGCACTGGTCGGACTGGCTCGCCTCCGGGGTGCGCATCGTGTTCGTCTGCGTCGTCGCAGTGGTGCTGCGCTACCTGGTCCGGCGCGCGATCACCCAGCTGATAACCCGGATGAACCGCAGGTCCGAGATCAGCGACAGCGGCAAGGCGCTGCGCGGGCTGCTGGTGAGCGGCGAGCGGCGCAAGCAGCGGTCCCAGGCGATCGGCTCCATCCTGCGCAGCGTCGCCTCCTTCGTGATCATGGGCACCGCGGCCCTGACGGTGCTCTCCGGGCTGGGCATCAACCCCGCGCCGCTGCTGGCCAGCGCCGGCGTGGCGGGCGTAGCACTGGGCTTCGGCGCCCGCAACCTGGTGACGGACGTCCTGGCGGGGATGTTCATGCTGCTGGAGGACCAGTACGGGGTCGGCGACCGGGTGGACGCCGGAGAGGCGTCCGGGGTCGTCCTGGAGATCGGACTGCGGGTGACGCAGCTGCGCGGGGACGCGGGCGAGATCTGGTACATCCGCAACGGCGAGATCAAGCGCATCGGCAACCTCAGCCAGGGCTGGTCCATGGCGGCCCTGGACGTCCGGGTACGCGCCGAGGAGGACTTGGAGGAGGTCCGGGCCGTGATCGTCGCGGTGGGCGAGGAGATGAGCAGGGAGCGCCCCTGGGACGAGATCCTGTGGGAGCCCGTGCAGGTGCTCGGCCTGGACGAGGTGACGCTCGACTCCATGGTGGTGCGTGTCTCGGTCAAGACCATGCCCGAGAAGAACCTGGCGGCGGAGCGGGAGCTGCGCTGGCGGGTGAAGAAGGCGCTGGACGAGCGCGGCATCCGGATCGTCGACGAGCCCTCACTCGCCCTGCAGTCCCTGCCGTCGCCCTCCCTGGAGAAGTAGACCCCGCGGATCGTTCCCGGAGGCCCCGGAGGCCCTCACCGAAGAAGCAGTACCGGCGGGCGGCGGCCCGGACCGGCCCGGCGCCGCGCCCCCGGCCGCCGGGAGAGTGCCCGGCGCCGGGGGACACGACCGCCGCCGGGCATGCCGGACCGCCGCAGGGGGCGTGGGGGCGCACCCTCACGCCCCCCCCTGCGGCCGGGACTGCCGTTCGGGACTACCGGGACTACCGGCGCACGAGCGTGATCGTCGTCCACGCGCCCACATGGACCCGGTCGCCCTCCTTGAGGGGGACGGGCACGAACGGCTGGACCGGTTCCTCGGCGCCGTTGATGGTGGTGCCGTTGGTGGAGTCCTGGTCGACGACGGACCAGCTGCCGTCGGGCTGCTGCACCAGCACCGCGTGCTGATGCGAGACCCCGGGGTCCTCGGGGGAGCGGCCCAGATCGATGTCCGGGGCCTCCCCCGTGGACGCGCGGCGGCGGCCGATGGTGACCTGCGGGCCGGTGAGCGGCAGCTGCTGCTCCGGGGAGTACGCGGGAAGGTTGAGCGCCGCCGCCTCGGGGCCGCTGCGCTGCATCATCGCCATGAAGTACGTACGGTCCGGGCCGATCATCGCCGTCCACGCACCGCCGCCCTGCGGCACTCCGCCGCCCTGCGCAGCATGGTCCGGCCCGCCGTGGTCCGGGATGCCGTGGTCCGGGATGCCGTGGTCCGGGGCGGGCTGACCGCCGTACTCCGCGGGCCCGCCCTGCTGCGGGGAGCCCGGGCCGGGGCCGTGCTGGGCCGGTAGGCCGGGCGGGGCCGGAGGCGGCCCGGGATGTCCGCCGGGCGCCTGCGGGGTCGCCGGGGGTGTCGGCGGTGCTGCCGTCTGCTGCTCGGCGGGGCCGGGCGGGGACAGCTCCCAGTCGCCGCCCGCGGGCTGAGCATGCGGACCGCCGTACGGGTCCGCGGGAGGAGCAGGGGGATAGGGCTGTCGGCCCGGGTAGGGCTGCTGGCCCGGGCCGGGGAAGCCGCCGGGGCCGACCGGGCCGGGCGCGGGTGCTCCGGGCCCGCCGGGGGCCTGCTGCTCGCCGCGGCCGTCCGTCCCGTAGCCGTGTCCGGGGCCCTGGCCGGGTGCGCCGGGCATGCCCGGCGCACCGGGCTCACCCGGGTGACCCGGCCCGGCGCCGGGGCCCTGCGGACCCGGGCCGTCGAATCCGGGCGGACCGGACGGGCCGGGGGCCTCGGGACCACCGGGGCCACCCGGACCGCCGAAGGCGGGACCGCCGGGGCCGGGGGGCGGGGGCGCACCGGGGCCGCCCATGCCGGGGCCCGGGGCTCCCGGGTCCGGGGCGCCCGGCCCGGAGGGGGGCGGGAAACCGGGACGGGCTGCCTGCGGCTGCTGGCCCGGCGGGACATAGGTGGTCGGCGAGTGGGTCAGGAAGTTGTAGCGGCACTCCTCGCAGAAGGGCGCCTGGGACTCGCGCGGCGTCCCGCACTGGGGGCACGGCTCGGACGGACCCGAGCCGGGTCCCGGGTAGCCGTAGCCCTGTCCGGGCGGGGGCGGGCCGGGCGCGGGCGGCGGACCGGGCGGGCCCGGGTAGCCGTAGCCGCCCGGGGCGGGCGGCTGAGGAGGCGGCGGTGCGGCACCGGCGGGCGACCCCGGCGCTTCGGCCATGCGGTGGCCGCAGACCTCGCACCAGTCGTCGGCCGCTGACTGGTGGCCGTTCGGGCAAGTCGGCATGGTGGTGCCTCCCCCTCCGTGCTCCTGCTCGTCGGTACCTGCTGGTGCGGGTCACGCCGGTCGTGCGGAGGCGCCGCGGCCGGGACGCTAGCGCTTCACGCGGACCGTCTTGGTGGACCGCGTCTCCAGCGTCATCTCGTCGGCCTCGGCGACCTTCGTCTTCAGTCGAACAGTACCCGTCGCGGCATCCACCACGTCGACCACCTTCGAAAGCAGTTTCGCAGTATCCGTGTTCCCCGACGCGTTCGCCAACTGCACTGCTCGCCCCAGTTTGGCCGTTGCGCCCGCTTCGTCCCCCGCCTTTCGGAGATCGAGACCCGTACGGATCACCTGGGCCAGTTCGGCCTGCCCTGTGTAGTGCGCCACCTGCGGGTTGATGGAGGTGGTGGCCGCCAGGTCGTCCGTCCACACCGCCCGCACCAGCGCCTGCCCGAGTGTCTGCGCGGTACCGCCGTCCGGCGCGGGCAGCACCAGCGAGACCCGCGCGGCGAGCATCTCCTGGCCGATCCCGGCGGCCGGCACCTCCACACAGACGTGGTAGTCGCGCGACTCGTCCCCCCAGGACCCGGTCGGGTAGTCACCGGCGCGCGGACCGGCCTCCGTGCGGCGGCCGGTCAACTCCTCGACCGTGGGGGCCACCTGTTTGACGAACGCGATCCGGGAGCCCTGCGGTGTCCACAGCCGGAGCGCCACGTCGGCGACCTCCTTGCCCATGGCGCTCTCCATCATCCTGGTGAAGTCCGCCGCCAGCCCGTCCGGATCGGCCACGATGTCGGCGGTACCGAGCAGCGCCGAGGCGATCCCGGTGACCTCCTGGACCTCCCAGTCGGTGCCCACTCCCCGTGCGTCGCAGGTGAAGTGGCCCGCGCACGCCTCCAGCGCCGCGCGCAGCGCGGCGGGTTCCTCGTGCTCGTTGCGCCCGTCGGTGAGCAGGATGCCGTGCCGGATGGTGACGTCGGCGGCGCTCAGCAGTCGGTCGGCCAGCCGCAGCCAGGTGCCGATCGCGGTGCCGCCGCCCGCCGACAGGCCGCGCAGCGCGTCCTTGGCCTGGGCCCGGGTGGTGGCGTCGGCGACGGCGAGCGCGCCACCGCCGGGAAACACCTCCTTCGCCCTGTGGGTGCCCGCCACGACGGCGAAGGAGACACCGTCGCGGAGCGTGTCGATCGCGGCGGCGGTGGCGTCGCGCGCGTTGCGCATCTTGGTGGGCGGGTAGTCCATCGAGCCGGAGCAGTCGAGCATGATGACGACCGCCGCGTCGGCCCCCTCCGCAGCCGGAACCCGACCCGGCCCGGTCACCGGCAGCGGTATGCCGCCGGTCGTACCACCCCCCGTGGAGGTGACGGTGACCACGGCGTTGACCTCTTGGGCACCTTCGGGCAGATACGCGTTCTGGTAGACGTCCACCGAGAAGCGCGGCGCGTTGGACTTCGCGAAGTTGGCCATCTGTTCCGCTCCTGTTTGCTCTCCAGTGACAAGTGGACAACGGGGCGGGGCGGAAGCGCGGTGGCACGTGCGGTACTTCCCCCCGGACAGCGCTCCCGTCGCCCCCGGCACCGCACAGCGGCGTCCGAAGGCCCCCCGCAGCACGCTCGGTTCAGGCCGAGCCCGCCCCTCCCGACGGCACGGGGAACGGCAGCACGGCCACCGTCACGTTGTCGTGCCCACCACCGTCCAGCGCATAGCCGACCAGGTGCTGCGCGGCCTGCAAGGGGCGTGCCGAGGCGTCGGCCGGTACGGCCGCGGCCATCTCCCCCGCCGACTCCGCGTAGTTCCACAGCCCGTCGGTGCACACCACCACGACACCGGGCTGTTCGGGTTTGAACGAGCAGGTGTGCGGGTCGATCTCGTAGGCGTCCGCGCCGAGCCAGCCGGTGATCGCGTGCGCCCGCGGGTCGGCGTAGGCCTCGGCCTCGTTCATCAGACCCGCGGCGACCATCTGGGCCGCCCAGGAGTCGTCCTCGGTCAGCCGCGCGGGGGCCGAGGCGCGGTCGTCGGGCACCCAGTAGACGCGGCTGTCGCCGATCCAGCCGACGGTCACGACGCCCTCCACGCTGACCGCGCCGACGACGGTGCAGGCCGGAGCGTTCTTGGACGGCTCGACCGGGGTGTCGGCGGCCAGCGCGTTGACCGCCTCCGAAGCGGCCACCAGCGCGTCGTGCATGGCCTGCTGCGGATGGCGGCCCGCCGGCACCTCCCGGCGCAGCGAGGCACCCGCGGCCTCGGCCGCCGCCGCCGACGCCTCGTCGGGGCGGGTGGCCGAGGAGACGCCGTCGCAGACGACGGCGAGCGTCGCGGTCGCGCCCTCCGGCGTGGCGGCCTCGGCGATGGCGAAGTAGTCCTCGTTGCGGTGGTGCCGCAGCCCCCGGTCGCTGGCGGCCGCGACGGTGCCGAGCGCGGACTCCATGTGGTCGCGTTCCCGGGGCTGCTTGTGGCCGCAGTGCTCGCAGTAGCCGTCACTGTCGATCGTCCCGGTGCCGCAGGCCACGCAGACCGGCCCGGAGGACTGCGGCGCGGCGGCGGCCGTACGCGGATCGGAGGCCGCCGCGGCGGAGCGCGCCGCGTCCGGCTCGCCGCGCGGGTCCGGTGCGGCGGGTGCCACCGGCGCGGCGGACGGGGCGGCCGGGGCGCTCCCGGGCGGCGCGGGGGCCGCCCCGTGCGCTCCGGCAGCGGACGGCTGCGCGGCGTCAGGACCGGTCGGCGCCGGAGGGGGCGGCGGCGGGGGCGGCGGCACGCTCGGGACCGGGGGCACCGGGCCCGAGCCGGCCGGGCCTCCCGCGGGCCCATCCGGTGCCGCGGGAGGCGCCTGGCCGGGTCCGGCCTGCGGCGGAGCCGCGGGGGGCGGTGGCACCTGAGGCGGCGGCGGGACGTCCTGGCCGGGCGGTGCGGCCGCCGGGAGGCCGTCCGGAAGCGTGGGTTCCCGCCGCGGCGCCGGAGGGGTGCCGCGGCCGGCTGCGAGGCCCTGCACGGCGGCTGCCAGGTCCGCACCGCAGGCGCCGCAGAAGCGGTCGCCCTCCTCGAGCGGTTCCGCACAGCTCGGGCAGGCGGAGAGTTGGTCCAACTGAGGCATGGTCACACCCACGTCCTGGGGCGGAAACGGTTGGCCCGCTCCACCAGTTCGATCCTCGCGGTTCCGCTCTGCGCGTGCCGGGCGAGCAGCCGGTAGGAGCGCTCCAGGCCGAAGCGCAGCCCCTCTTCGGTGAGCGGGCTGTCCAACAGCCGTACCCCGGCACCCGGCGGTGCTCCCGGCGCACCCGCAGGCGCGGGCCCGGAGGAAGCAGCCCCCCGGGCGGGAACAGCCTGGCACAGCAGCCAGTCGAGTGCGCACCCGAGTACCTCGCAGGTCAGCTCGTGGCGGCGCACCTCGTCCAGTCCGACGTGCTGGAGATCGGCCACCTGCTGCGCGGCCGCGCGCAGTTCCTCCAGCAGCGGCTCGTGCGGCGAGCGCTGCCGCAGCCGGGCGCGTACCGCCGCGATGCGCGCGGCGGTGTAGTGGATGGAGGACTCCGGCACCGACTCCAGCACCTGGACGGCGCCCGGCCGGTCGCCGGTCGCCAGCCGCACCCGGGCCAGCCCGAACGCGGCGCTCACATACGACGGATCGGTCGTCCACACCAGCCGGTAGTACTCCGCCGCGTTGTCCGACTGGCCGAGCACCTCCGCGCAGCAGCCCAGGGCCAGCTTGGGCGCGGGCTCGCCGGGGAACGCGTCGTAGACCGCGTCGAAGGAGAGCGCAGCGGTCTCCCGGTCGCCGGTCGCCAGCGCCGCCAGGCCGCGGTACCACACGACCCGCCAGTCGTCGGCATGCCGGGCCTCCAGGGCGTCCAGCGCGTCGAGTGCGGCCCCGGCGCCCTCCTGGCCCGCGTCGCTCTCCAGGAGGGCGCGCAGAGTACGCAGCCGCACCTCCGGCGAGTCGGCCGGCGCCCCGTCCAGCGCGGTGAGCAGCTCGGCGGGGGAGGAAGCCGACAGCCCGGCGAGGAAGCCCGCGTTGGGGTCGGCGGCGTCGACGCGCGGGACGGGCAGCGCCAGCGCCGTCAGCCGGGTACGGAACGGGGCCAGCGCGACGCCGCCCCCGGGGGCGGCGGCCGGGCTCTCGCCCCCGGGCTGGGGGAACGAGGCGAGCGGCGCGGGCGGCGCGGTACGGGCGGCCGGCACCTCCGGCGCTCCGGCGGGGGCGGGCGGCGCGGCGATGCCGCCCGCCGCCTGCGGCACCTCCGGAGCGGTGGGCGCGCCCCCGGACGCCGCGGAACGGCCCGCTCCCGCGAGCGCGGCCCGCCGGGCGCGGCGCTTCCCCGCCGCCGGATCGCGCGCCCCCAGCAGGGAGGCGTCGCCGGACTGCGGCGCGAACAGCTCGGTGTCCACGACCCGCGGTTCCGGACCGAAGAGGGTGGACAGGGCGGGGCGCGGCTTCCCGGTCTGCAGCGCCACGACCTCCCGGAGCACCCCCAGAAGCTGGTCGGCCATCTCCTGCGCGGAGGCGAACCTGCGGCGCGGGTCGGGGTCGGTCGCCCGCACCAAAAACCGGTAGAAGGACTCGTACCGCTGGAAGACCCCGATGTTCTCCGGGTTGGGCAGGCTGTCGACGTAGACGTTGGTGTAGCCCTGGAAATCGAAGGTCAGGACGGCGAGGGTGCGCGCCACGGTGTACAGGTCCGAGGCGACCGAGGGACCCTCCTCGGCGACTTCGGGCGCCTGATACCCGACGGTGCCGTAGATGGCGCTCTCGTCGTCGTCCATGCGGCGCACCGCGCCCAGGTCGATCAGCTTGAGCTGGTCGTCCTGCTGTATCGCGTTGTCCACCTTGAAGTCGCAGTAGAGCAGGTTGCGGCTGTGCAGATGCCCCAGGGCCTCCAGGGCCTCGATGCCGTAGGCGCACGCCTGCTCCACGGGCAGCGGGTCGCGCTTCCCCGCCGGGGTGCGGCGGTCGTTGGCGATCTGCTTGAGGGAGCTGCCGCCGACGTACTCCATCACGATGTAGCCGTCGAGGCTGCCGGTGCGCTGGTCGAGGTGCTCGACGAAGTTGTAGATGCGGACGATGTTGGAGTGCTCGATCTCCGCCAGGAAGCGGCGCTCGGCGATCGCCGCCGCCATCGCGTCCTGGTCACCGGTGTCCAGCAGGCCCTTGAGGACCACCCAGCGGTCCGAGACGGCCCGGTCGACGGCCAGGTAGACCCAGCCGAGTCCGCCGTGCGCCAGGCAGCCCGCGACCTCGTACTGGCCGTGCACGATGTCGCCGGGACGCAGCTTGGGCACGAACGAGTAGGGGTGGCCGCACTTGGTGCAGAACCCCTCCGTGCGGCCGGGCCGGTCGCCGCGCACCCGCCCCACCGCCGCGCCGCACTCCCCGTTGCTGCAGAAGCGCTTGCGCTCGGGCACCTCCGGGTCCGCCAGGACGACCCCGGCCGGATCCGGCCGGGGCACCTGCGGGATCTGCACCAGTCCGGCGCCCAGCCTGCTCCGCCCGGAACTCTTGGCGGAGGTGCTGGAGCTGCGGACGGAGACCGAGCGCTCGGTGCCGCGCCCGGACAGCGCGCGGGAGAGCCGCCCGGAGACCGAACGGCGCGAGGAGCGCGAGCGCGCCGAGCCGCGGGAGGAGGTCCGCGCGGAGCCCGAGCGCGCGGAGCCGGAGGAGCGGCTGTGCCGCGCCGGGCCGGTCATCCCGGTGGGCGCAGCGCCCAGCATTCCGCCGGGTGCCACCACGGGGGCGAGCCCGCAGGTGCCGCAATACAGCTCGCCTCCTCCCATGTCCTCGTACACGCCGTCGCACTGCGGCCGCTGGCACGGCCGCTCCGGTGCGCTCGTCTGCTCGCTCACTCTGCCCCCATGTTCATCGCTCCGCCCGCGGCGTCCCGGGTCTGCCGCCGGTGCTGCAGTGCCTCCTGTGCGGCCCGCTGGTAGCGCAGTACGGCGTCCTCCGCGGCCCGCAGGTCGCAGGGGGCGCTCCACAGCATCCGGCGCGCCGTGTCGTAGCGCTCGATGAGCAGGCTGTCCTCGGCGAGACCGTGCTGGGCCACCTTTGCCTTGTACGCGTCCAGGCGGCCGCGCAGTTCCGCCCGCACGGCCAGTGGCGCGGTGACGGCGGAGAGTTGGGCGCGGGCCCGCTGCAACTCGTCCTCGGCACTCACCTCCAGCTCCTCCAGCAGCGGTGAGAGCCGGTGCCACTGCGCGTACCTGCGGTGCCCGACGGCTTCGGCGAGCCGGCTGTGCAGCGCCGCGGGCGGTCCGCTGACGGCGGGCACCTCGGAGGCGGCGATCTTGGCCAGCACCTCGCCGCGTGCCGCGCGAGCCTCGGCGAGTGTGCGGTCGGCGCGGGTGAGCAGGTCGCGCAGTTTCATCAGCCGCTGTTCGGCGTCCTGCCGCACGGCGAGCACGGCGTCGATCTCACGCCGTACCTCCTCCAGCGCGCGGGCGGCACTGTCGTAGCGGGTGGTGTCCGGTCTGCCGCCGCCCGGCGCGCCGCTGCCTCCGGTGGGTGTCCAGAAGGCGAGCGGATCCCGGACGACCTCCTGGCGCAGCACGGTGAGTTCGCCGGTGATGCGTTCCAGATCGTCGGCGGACGGGTGCTCACCGGGGCGCACGCCCACCGAGTGCGCCAGGGAGCGCACGCGGCCCAGTTCGGCAGCGAGCATGTCGATCCGCGCCGGCAGCGCGGACCACACGGAATCGGCCGCCGCCACCACGTCGAGTGCCTGCGCGTACCACCCGTTCATCCGCTCGACGAGCTGCCCGAGGGTCACCTCCTCGGCCAGCTTCTGCGCCCCGGACAGGCTTGCCCCCTCGGTACCGGGCAACCCCGCGCCGGGGACGGTGAGGGTGCCGCGCAGCAGCCGGGTCAGCTCGACCAGGTCGTCACGGCTGGGCCAGCGGCGGCGCTCCCGCAGTTCGCGGGCCTGGCGCAAAGTGCGCGCGTAGACCTCGAACCCGTTCCACAGCGCGGTGATGGCGGCCTCGGCCCGGGCCCAGCGGTGCGCGGTCGTCCCGGCGAGCTCGGCGCCCTCCAGGAGCCTGCGCCCGGCGTGGTCCTGGAGCGCCAGCAAGGAGGACTCCACCGCCTCGTGCTCGGCGTCGAGCCGCTCCAGCACCCGGTCGGTCTCCTCCCGGCTCATCACCTCTCCGGCGGCTCCCGCGGACCCCATCGATCACCTCGCTGTTCGACTCGTACTCACGGACCCGTTCCCACGAACCGGTACGCAACGGCCACTTCGGCAGCCGCCTCGGCGGCCATGTCCGCAGTGCGACCGCCGCGTCCGGTTCAGTCGCGGTAGAGCGGCTCGGGCGGTGCGGGCTTCTTCCCTTCCGTACCCATCATGTCGTCGGCCAGCCAGCGGTCGTAGGAAGACTTCCACTTGTGCTTGCGGTAGTCCTCCAGCACCTTGTTGACCCTGCGGACCAGATCCTCGTCCTCCAGGTTCATCGCGACGCCGTACGGCTCCAGCGTCTCCGGCTCCCCCACGAGTTCGACCGAGGGGTCCTGCGCGGCCTGCCCCGCGCCCAGGGCGCTGTCGGTGACCGTCGCGTCCGCCTCGCCGAGCTGCATCCGCACCAGGCAGTCGAGCTGGTTGGGCACGACGACCGGGCGCGCGCCCAGTCCCGCGTACGCGGGGGTCTTCATCATCTTCTCCGCCGTGGAACCCGAGGCGTAGCACACGTGTTTGCCGCGCATGCTGCTGTCGAAGCCCTTGACGCGCGCGTGCTTCTTGGGCACGACCAACTGCTGGCCCGCCTGGAAGTACGCGGTGGAGAAGGCGACCTGCGCGCGCCGGGAGCAGTTGATGGTCATCGTCCGCACGACCATGTCCACATCACCGCTCTGGATGGCAGGGACACGCTGGTCGGTGGGGATGGTGCGGTAGACGATCCGGTCGGCTCCGTCCTTCCCCAGCAGATCCCGCGCGATGGCCTTGACCAGGTCGATGTCGAAGCCCTCGATGGTGCCGGTGGCCGGGTCCCGGTAGCCCCACAGATAGCTGTTCTGGTCGACACCGACAACCAGCTTGTCCTTCTTCTCGATCCGCTCGACCGCCTTCCCGGAGGCGCCGGACGGCTTGAGGCTCTCGGCGGGATTGCTGCCGTCCGCGCACTTCTCCGGCCGCGGCTCGGCCCCGGGCTCGGTGGCGGAGGCGGGCCGCCCCAGCGCGGCACCCGGACCCGAGCGCACCGCTCCGCGGTCAGCCGAGGAGCCGCTCGGGGCTCCGGTGCCCGCGACCGCGGGGACCAGTACCGCCGCCGCGGCCGCCAGCCCGCCCGCGGCGACCGCCCACGGCCTGCGGGAGGCGCCGCCCGGCCGCCCCCGTGCGGGCACCCGCTCGCTCCGGCGGCCCGGCTCGGGCCTGTCGCCGGGGCTCCGGCCCGCCGCGGCGCCGGCGGCCGCATCGCGTGCGGCGGCGTGTGTGTCCGCGGCGCGCGTCGCGTCCGCGGCACCTGTGGCACCTGTGGCACCTGTGGCACCTGTGGCACCCGCTGCGTCCGCCGCGCCCCTGGCCTCCGGCGCGTCCGATGCATCCGCTCCCGTCGCTCCCGTCGCCGACATGGCGTCCCCCTTCCTCACCTGTACTCCGCGAGCCGCCGCCCGACGCCCAACACCGTGCCCACCGCCCCGAGCACGGCCAGCAGCAGCGCTCCCACCAGCAGCCCGCCGAACCGGCCACGGCCCGCCGCGGCGGCCTCCTCGAACTGGCGCTGCTCGTGCGCCGCGGCCCGGCCCAGGCTCGCGTCCGCCGCGTCGAAGCTCTCCCGCGTGCTGTCCTCGGCACCGATCACCCGGGCGACCGCGTCCTCGTAGTGGCCGCCGTCGTCCTCGGCCCGCGCCTGCCGGTGCCGCTCCTGCCAGGTCCGCACGGCCCGCTGCGCGTCCCGCACCGCGTCACCGCCGCTGCGGTCGTCCGCGACCCGGCGGGCCTCCCCCAGCAGCCCGCCCTCGGCGCGCCGTTCACCAGTGCCCGCGACCGCGGACATCTGCTTGCGGTAGCTCTTCTCGTACGCCGCGCCGCCACCGCGCGCGACCAGCGTCATGTTCTCGTCACCGCGCGCCTGGAGGGTGCCTATCCACGCCTCGTTGAGAGCCTGCAGCGAACGCGCGCCCTTGGTGTCGGACTCGTCCAGACCCGCGCGCGCCAGCATGTGCCCCGCCCCGAGCCACACCAGCAGCGCCAGCACGGCGGCGGTCGCGCCGAGCAGACCACGGTCGAAGACCCGGTTCGTACGGCGATAGTTGCGGCGCTGCGCCCAGCCCAGCGCGGCGAGAGCCAGCACGCCGGTGCCGAGCCCGAGCAGCGGCCGACTCTCGGCGTCCGTGTAGTCGCCGCCCAACTGCTCGGTCTCGGCCGTGTACAGCTTGCGGGCGGCGGGCAGCAGTTCGCCGCGCATCTTCTCGTTGGCGTACCGCAGATAGGCGCCGCCCAGCGGCAGGCCCTGCCGGTTGTCGGCGCGCGCGGACTCCACCAGGCCCGTGTAGACCGGCAGTCCGCGGTTGAGGACGGCGATCTGCCGCTCCGCGGTCGGCGACCCTCCGGAGGCGGCCGCCGCCTCGGCGAGCAGTTCGGACGCCTCCCGGATGTCCTTCTCGTAGCGTCGGCGCTCCGAGCGGGGCTCGTCACCGCCCGCGAGGAAGCCGCTGGAGGCCGAGGTGTCGGCATCGGCCAGCGAGCGGTAGATGTGCGCGGCGTCCGCGCTCAGCGGCTGGCTGTGGTCGACCACGGCGTCCGCCGCCGCCACCCGGTCGGAGACCTGCCACGCCGACACGGCCCCGAACAGCAGCACGAGCACGACCAGGGCCGCGCCGATCGCCCGCAGCCTGCCCGGCTCGGTGGTGGCGGCCGTGCGCAGTCGCCGCACCCCCTCGGACCAGGCCGTGCGGCGCGGAGGCGGCGGCGCCGCGGCCAGCGGCCCGCCGCCCGCGGGGGCCCGGTCCGCTCCCGCCCCGGGCCCGTCCGGCGGCGCCCCGGACAGCGGCGGCGGGGCCGGTGGCACGGTCGGCTGCTGAGTCACGGCTGGAGCCCTCCCCCTCGGTTGCTGGCAGACACCCTGCCGCGTGCGTTCCCTCCGCTCCGTTCCGCGCAGCCCCCGGCTCCCCCGCCCGGGACCGCGAGCGTCGGGACGCTCCGGCCGTGGTGTCCAGGCCAGCAGTATGGCTGCCGCGGGCAGCGGTGACAGGGACTTGGCCGGGATCTTGTTCGGATCGCGACCGAATGCCCGGTCCGGGCACATCCCCCGACACCTGGCGGGGCGCGTTCCCCCGGCCGGCGCCTCCGCCGGTCGAGCGCTGCCGCCGCGCCCGCTCCTGCCCTCCCTCACGCACCCCGCGGGCCGCCCGGTTCCCGGCTTCCTGGGACGGGGGCGTGCCACGTGTGCGGGGGCCCGGGTGGCCCGGCCGCACCCGGGCGTCGCCGCTGCGTGATCCGACCGATGGCCAGGCGAGACGGAACAGATGACCGCGCGAGACCGGAATACGGGATTCAGCCATTAGCCTCCGCTCATGTCCAACGCGATCACAGCCGACGGGCTGCGCAAACGTTACGGGGAGACGCAGGCCGTCGACGGTGTCTCCCTCGAAGTGCAGCGCGGCGAGTTCTACGGCATCCTCGGGCCGAACGGAGCCGGCAAGACGACCACCATGGAACTCCTGGAAGGGCTCCGCGAACCCGACGAGGGAACCGCGCACCTGCTGGGATCCCCCTCCTGGCCCCGCGACCCTGCGCTGCTGCGCCGAATAGGCGTGCAGCTCCAGGCGTCCGCGTTCTTCGAGCGACTGACCGCCCGGGAGCAGATACGCACCTTCGCCGCGCTCTACGGCATCGAGGAGTCGCACGCCGACCGGATGCTGGAGACCGTGGGACTCGCCGAGAAGGCGAACACCCGGGAGGACAAGCTCTCCGGCGGCCAGGCGCAGCGGCTGTCCATCGCCTGCGCCCTGGTGCACGACCCGGAGCTGGTCTTCCTGGACGAGCCCACCACCGGCCTGGACCCGCAGGCCCGGCGCAACCTGTGGGACCTGCTGCGCACCATCAACTCCTCAGGCCGCACCGTGGTGCTCACCACGCACTACATGGACGAGGCCGAGACACTGTGCGACCGGGTCGCCGTCATGGACCACGGAAAGGTGCTGCGGGTGGGGCCGCCGCGCTCGCTCGTGCAGGAGTTGGAAGTCGACACCCTGGAGGACGTCTTCCTCCAGTTGACGGGGCGGGAGTACCGGGAGTGAGAGCGTTCCTCAATCTGTCGCTGGCGATGGCACGCGGGCTGGCCCGCGACCGTGCGGCGGTCTTCTTCACACTGATCTTCCCGCTGATGTTCCTGATGCTCTTCGGCGCGCTGTTCAAGGACCAAGGGGTCGGCAAGTCCGACATCGTGCAGGTCGGCAGCGTCAAGGTGCTCGACGGCATGCCCGACAAGCAGCGCGCCGGGCTGCGGGACATCCTGGAGATCGAGAAGACGGACGGTTCTGCCGCGGCCCGCCGCGAGGCCCTGGAGAAGGTCCGCAAGGGCGACGCCGACGCGGCCGTCTTCCAGCGGGACGGCAAGGTGGAACTGCGCTACTCGGCGGCCGACCAGGTGCGCTCGGGCACCGTACGGGGAGTGCTCAACAGCATCGTCCAGCAGGCCAACCAGCGGGCGACCGGGCAGCCGCCCGCCTTCGCGCTGCAGACCGACACCGTCGAGGACGAGGCCACCAAACCGATCCAGTACCTCACGCCGGGGCTGCTGGGCTGGGCGGTGGCGATGGGCGGCGTCTTCGGCTCCGCCTTCAACCTGGTGAGCTGGCGCCGGAAGCGCATCCTGCGCCGCCTGTGGCTCGCCCCGATCGGTGCGCGCAGCGTGGTCGGCGCCCGGATCGGCGTCAACCTGATGACCGCCTTCGCGCAGACGGCGATCTTCCTGGCGGTCGCCTCGCTGCCCTACTACGGGCTGGAACTCACCGGCGACTGGTGGCTGTGCCTGCCGCTGGTGGTCTGCGGCACGCTGGCCTTCATGTCCATCGGACTGCTGGTCGGCTCCTTCGCCAAGACCGAGGAGGCGGCCAACGGGATGGCGCAGCTGGTCATCCTGCCCATGGCGTTCCTCTCCGGCGCCTTCTTCCCGCTGGACAACGCACCGGGATGGATCCGCGCGGTCAGTGAGTTCCTGCCGCTCAAGCACCTGGCCTCGGCCATGCAGGACGTCCTCACCCGCGGGGAGAGCTGGGGCACCGCGCTGCCCGTCATGGGCGGACTGCTGCTGTTCGCCGCGGTGCTGACGGCGATCGCCGCCCGGGTCTTCCGCTGGGACGCCGCCTGACCGGGGCCGGGGCCGGGGCCCGGCAGCGGGGTCGGTAGTCGACTGCGGTGTCCGCCCCCCGCACCGGTGCCCGGCTGCCGGGCGGTGCCCGACTGCGAGGCGGTGCCCGACTGCGGGGCGGTGCCTGGCCGGGCCGGTTGCGGGCCGAAGGCGCGCCGGGCCGGAGGCGGTGTGATGCGGGGTCCGGAGGAGGGCGCTCGGAGGACCGGTCCTAGGTCCGCGGACCTCCTCCGGGCCGTCTGCGACCATGGACGGGTGATGGAGATTCCGCGCGGCAGTCTGGAAACGCAGACCTTCTACGAACAGGTCGGCGGCGAAGAGACGTTTCGACGGCTGGTGCACCGCTTCTACCAGGGAGTCGCCGAAGACCCCCTGCTGCGGCCCATGTATCCGGAGGAGGACCTGGGACCGGCCGAGGAGCGGCTTGCGCTCTTCCTGATGCAGTACTGGGGCGGCCCCCGCACCTACAGTGACGCGCGGGGTCACCCCCGGCTGCGGATGCGGCACGCGCCCTT
The DNA here is from genome assembly GCF_042869575.1 of Streptomyces sp. NPDC006925. Taxonomy (NCBI): domain Bacteria; kingdom Bacillati; phylum Actinomycetota; class Actinomycetes; order Kitasatosporales; family Streptomycetaceae; genus Streptomyces; species Streptomyces sp. NPDC006925. The sequence goes on along the minus strand of NZ_JBIAGB010000021.1, from coordinate 40,643 downwards.
CACGGTGAACCGGGCCGCACACGACGCCTGGCTGCGGCACATGCGCGACGCCGTCGACAGCCTGGAGCTGCCCGCCCCGCTGGAGGCCAAGCTCTGGGACTACCTCGTCTACGCCGCCGGCTCACTGATCAACGCCGCGGACTGACCGGCACCGGGACGGCCCTGCCGGGGCGCCGCCGCCGGCACCCGCCCTGGCTGGGACCCATCCGCTGGAAGGGCGGCGCGCGTGGCGGTGCGCCGTGGGCACGGCGGGCCCGCAGCGGGCGGGTCCCGGTGTACGGCTGCGCACGCTCTGTCGCATGCGCTCTCGGGGGTGGTCATGGCCGGGGCCCACCCGCGCGGTGCGGGTGGGCCCTTTTCCGAACGTCGCCGAACGTTCTGCACGCTTCCCCGGCGGCGTTCTGCACGCTTCCCCGGCGGGCTTCCCCCCGGGCGGCCCGAGCCGACGGTCACCCCGCACCCGGCCGTAGGGCTCATACAGGGGTGACGCTCAGCCCGCCGCCCGCTCCGGGACGCTCCCGGCGGCGCACGGCCACAGACCCGTAGACCGTCCGCAGCCGTAGCCACGCCCCGGACTCCAGCAGCGCCGCCGGGTCCGTCCCGCGCAGGAAGCCGAGCGCGTGCGCCGCGTGTGCGGCGCGCAGCGGCAACTGCGTACGCCCCAGCGGCCGGGACCAGATCTCCTCCGCGAGGGCGTCCAGGGTCTGTCTGCCCCGGCGCTCGGGCGGCAGCTTCTCGGCCCGCTCCCGGAACTCGCCGACAGCGGCGGCCGCCACCGATCCCACCGCGTCCACCGGCACCCGGGCGAACTCCTGCCAGCCGCCGCGCGGCGGCAGCACACCCGCCCAGGACGGACCGGTCACGGCCTTCGGAACGGCGACGGCCTCCCGGTCCTCCTCGACGAGCTCCAGCAGTTCACCGGCGGCCACCGTCACATCGAGCTCCACCGGCTCCAGCAACCGCCCGGTGCGCACGGCCAGCACCTCGAAGCGGGCGGGCCTGGCGAACACCCCGGCCACCCCACCGCCCGCCTGGATGCGCACCGCGGCGTTCTTCTCCCAGCGCACCAGCCGCTCCAGGAAGGCGGCGAGTCCCGCCGCCTCCCCGGGGTCGGCGAAGACCAGCCGGTCAGCCGCTGTGGCTGTCATCGATGTACCCCTCCAGGAAGGAGCGCTCGGCGGCCGACAGCCGCCGCGGATAGCCCTCCTTCAGGTTGTACGGCACCACGACCGTCCGTGCCCGGACGAACGGGCCGCCCGCGGACTCCGGGTCCCTGATCTCGTAGCCGAACGTCACCGACGCCGCGGTCAGCTTCACCACCCACGTCTCCACCGTGACCGGATCCGCCTGGTGGACCAACTGCCGCAGATAGTCGACCTCGTGCCGCGCCACGACGGTGCCGCCCGTGAACGCCTCCGGGTCCGCCTCCCGCGCCGCCCGGGTCAGGAAGTCGATCCGGGCCTCCTCCAGATAGCGGAGGTAGACGGCGTTGTTGACGTGCCCGAAGGCGTCCATGTCCGACCAGCGCAGCGGACACCGGTAGCTGTGCCGCACGCGTTCAGCTCCGGGTGAGCTTCTTGTAGGTCGCCCGGTGCGGACGCGCCGCGTCCGGCCCCAGCCGCTCGATCTTGTTCTTCTCGTAGGACTCGAAGTTGCCCTCGAACCAGAACCACTTGCTCTCGCCCTCGTAGGCGAGGATGTGGGTGGCCACCCGGTCCAGGAACCAGCGGTCGTGGGAGACGACCACCGCACAGCCCGGGAAGTCCAGCAGCGCGTTCTCCAGCGAGGAGAGCGTCTCCACGTCCAGGTCGTTGGTCGGCTCGTCCAGCAGCAGCAGGTTGCCGCCCTGCTTGAGGGTGAGCGCCAGGTTCAGCCGGTTGCGCTCACCGCCGGAGAGCACACCCGCGGGCTTCTGCTGGTCCGGGCCCTTGAACCCGAACGCGCTCACATAGGCGCGCGACGGCATCTCGACCTGGCCGACGTTGATGTAGTCCAGCTCGTCGGAGACGACCGCCCACAGCGTCTTCTTCGCGTCGATGTTCGAGCGGCTCTGGTCCACGTAGGAGATCTTGACCGTGTCACCGACCTTGATCGAACCGGAGTCGGCCTCCTCCAGCCCCTGGATCATCTTGAACAGCGTGGTCTTGCCCGCACCGTTCGGGCCGATCACGCCCACGATCCCGTTCCGCGGCAGCGTGAAGGACAGGTCGTCGATGAGCACCTTGTCGCCGAACGCCTTGCTGAGGTTCTCCACCTCGACGACCACGTTGCCCAGGCGCGGCCCCGGCGGGATCTGGATCTCCTCGAAGTCCAGCTTCCGGGTCTTCTCCGCCTCGGCGGCCATCTCCTCGTACCGGGTCAGCCGCGCCCGCGACTTGGCCTGCCGCCCCTTGGCGTTGGAGCGGACCCACTCCAGCTCCTCCTTGAGGCGCTTCTGCCGCTTGGCGTCCTTCTGGCCCTCCACCTTGAGGCGGGACTGCTTCTTCTCCAGGTACGTGGAGTAGTTGCCCTCGTAGCCGATGGCACGGCCGCGGTCCAGCTCCATGATCCAGCCGGCCACGTTGTCCAGGAAGTAGCGGTCGTGGGTGATGGCCACGACGGTGCCCGGGTACTTGGCCAGGTGCTGCTCCAGCCACTGCACCGACTCGGCGTCCAGGTGGTTGGTCGGCTCGTCCAGCAGCAGCAGGTCGGGCTGCTCCAGCAGCAGCTTGCAGAGCGCGACGCGGCGCTTCTCGCCACCGGAGAGGTTGGTGACCGGCCAGTCGCCGGGCGGGCAGCCCAGCGCGTCCATGGCCTGCTCGAGCTGCGCGTCCAGATCCCAGGCGTTCGCGTGGTCGAGCTTCTCCTGGAGCTTGCCCATCTCCTCCATCAGCTCGTCGGTGTACTCGGTCGCCATCTGCTCGGCGATCTGGTTGAACCGGTCGAGCTGCTGCTTGGTCTCCGCGACACCGTCCTGGACGTTCTCCAGCACCGTCTTGGACTCGTCCAGCGGCGGCTCCTGCAGCAGGATGCCCACGGTGTAGCCGGGCGACAGCATCGCGTCACCGTTGGAGGGCTGCTCCAGACCCGCCATAATCTTGAGCACGGTGGACTTGCCCGCGCCGTTGGGGCCCACGACACCGATCTTCGCGCCGGGCAGGAAGCTCAAGGTGACGTCGTCGAGGATCACCTTGTCGCCGTGCGCCTTGCGCGCCTTGCGCATGGTGTAGATGTACTCAGCCAAGAGGAACCGTCCGGCAATCTGTAGGTAGTCGTACGCGGCCAGGCCGCGCGGGTCGTCATGCGGCAGCGGGCCGCAGGTTGAGGTGCGGCCGCTCCAGCTAAGGCATACGCTCCCATCTTGCCGCACCCGGGCCCCGGGCCGGAAACCGCACCTGCGCCCGGCACCGCGCAGCGCACCGGATCCGGCCGGACGCACCCACCCCGGACACGCCGGACGCACCCTCCCCGGGCCCGGGGAGGGCAGGAGGGGACGGCGCCGGGGCACCCGCGTCCGGGACCGGGCGGGGACCGCGCTCACGGCTGGCCCGCTTCCGGGTCCGTGCTCGTGTACAGGCCCTGGCCGGGTCCGCGCCCTGCTCGTGGCCGGGCTCTGGACGCTTCGGGGCCCTGGCCGCTTCGGGGCCTGGCCGCTTCGGGGGCCTGGCCGCTTCCGGGCCCTGGCCGCTTCCAGGGCCCACAGGCCGGGAGGCGGCCTGGCAGCGAGGCCCGAGGCCGGGAAGCGCCGAGGCCGCAGCCTGGGGGCCGTCTCAGCCTCGGCGACGCACGATCCGGAGCGTGGTCACTCCCACGGCCAGCAGCGCGATGGCCACGGCGGCGAACAAGCGGGTGCCGCCACCGCCGCCGGTCTCCGCCAGGTCACCGTCCGATGCCGGGACACTGCCACCACCCACGGTCGCCGGCCGCTCGACCGTCGCGGGCGCGTTCTGCCGGGCCACCCCGCCGCCTGCGGCGGCCGTCGTGCAGTCGAGAACGCCGCTGAACGTCTTCCGGTACCCGTGCGGTCCGCGCACCGGGATCCGGTACGGCTGGTCCTCCGCCACCGGGACGGTCACGGTGCCGTGCTCGCCTCCCGCGATGTCCTCGCGCTGCTTGCCGACCCGCAGCGGGAAGGAGGAGTCGCCGCCGTTGGAGACGGTGATGTCCACCCCGGAGTCGGCGCAGTTCTCCCTCGCCGTGGTGGCGGGAGCAGGCCCGCGCTCGGCCCAGTTGACCGTGGCGGTGGCGGAGACGGTGGACTGGCTCGACCCGGCCAGGATCTGCGCCTGCCCCCGGCCGCGCTCACCGGAGCCGGTGAACACCCGGCCCAGCGGCACCTTCGTGGCGACCTGCGCGGTCAGCGAACCCTTGCCGGCCTCCACGCCCTCGGGCAGCTCGAAGTAGAGCTTTGTGCCATCGCGCGCCGTACGGACCCGCTTCCCTTCCCGGTCGACGATCCGCATCCCCTGGGAGGCGGCGTGCGGTCCGGGCGCCACGCTCACGGCGGCGGCGTTGGTGCGCACGGTCACCGGGCCGGGACGCTCGACGGTACGGCCGGAGACCTCCGCCTTGTCGAAGGTGAGGGAGGCACCCGGTTCGGGCATCGACCGGGCCTTCTTCACGAGATGGTCGGCGAGCTGCTGGGCGGCGGGGTCGGTGGCGGTGATGTCGGGCGGCTTCGGGGGCCCCTCCCCCCTCCCCTCACCCTTCGGAATCCCGCTCGCGCCGTTCTCGGCCAGCCGCCAGATCGCCACCTGGGTGCCCGCCGCCGCGGTCTGCGGGGTGAGCCGCTCGGCGCCCGCGGACTTCGACAGCGCCTGGAGATCGTTGCGTCGCGGATAGGAGTGCTCGACTATCCAGCGGATCTTCCCCGCGTTGCGGTTGCCGGACAGCGACGAGGTCTTCCACTCTCCCTCGGCGTAACGCGACTGCTCCTGTGTCGGGTTGAGCACGTCGAGTCCGTATGTCTGCAGTGTGCCGCCCCCGTCCACGGACATCTCGAAGAGCCCGGCGCCGACCGTCTGCTTCTCGCCGTCGGCGGCGACGACCGCCCGGTCGTGCGTGCGGAGGCCGTCGAGCGCGGCCACCGCTCCGCTGCGCTGCTCGGGCCCTCCGTCGGCGAACGCCCCGCCCGCGCCGGCTCCGGCGGTGGCCCCGGCCCTCGCCGGAGCCGCGACCGCCGATCCGGCGGCACCCGCCGGGCCTATCGCGCACAGCGCGGTGGCCGCCGCGACGACGGTGAGCCGACGGGCCGCCCGCGCCCGTACAGAAGTCATGGTCTTCCCCTCTTGGCGGACTCTCCCCCGGCCGCGTCGTCCGCGAGCCGCCGGCCCACCGCAAAGCTCTGAACCCCCTGGTCAGTACGCGTGGGATGGTAAGGAGCCAAACGCCACGCGATCCCCACAATTCACGGTGGCCACACATTCCGACTCGGAATCGTTATCGCCGAATCCGACGGACCGGGACGATCACGACGCGCCGCGCTGACCCGGAACACCGCCCTCCGTCAGCGCCCCGGGCAGGAGTTCACCATCTGGCATGGCCTCTTCCGGCACGGGACCGGAACCCGGTGTGTCCGCCCCGTCACCCGGCGCCCCGAAGGGCGGTGGTCCTGCTGCGGCCACCGGAGGCCAGGCCGGGGCGGGGCCACGGGTGGACTCCGGGTTCGCGCGGGGCGTCCGCACGAACGCCGAGGTGCCGCGCGTCAGATCGTGCCCCACCGTCGTCGCGAGCAACTCGGCCGAGAGATACCGGCGTCCGTCCCGTTCGTCCTCCACGACGCGCAACTGGCCGCGGACGATGACGGGTTCACCGCGGGCGACGGAGGAGGCCAGATGTCCGGCGAGCCCTCGCCAGGCCCAGACCGTGTAGAAGCTGGTGGAGGCGTCCGCCCAGCGCTGGTTCTGCTTGTCGAACCGCCTGACCGTACTGGCCAGCCGGAACCTGGCGACCGGAAGTCCGGACGGCGAGGTCCAGTGGTCGACCTTCGTCGCCACGTTGCCGGTCACCGTCACATAGGTCTCGTTCATGTGCGTCTCCCCCTGGTCGCTGCCGATTGCCGCCGGTGGACAACGCCGGGGCCGCCGTACGAGGACGGCGGCGGCCCGGCGGAGCCCCGGCGGGTGCCCGAGCGCGGCGGCCCCGGGGCGACCGGCATGCCGCGGTCCCGTCGGGGCCGCCGCAGGTTGCCGCCCTCGGCGCCGTCGTGCGGATTCCAGAGTGGGGGGAGAACGGCGGGCGTGGGGAAAGAGGCTCTCAGCTGTGGATTACTCGGAAGTTGTGCACAACTCGGTCACACCGGTGGGTGACCCCGCGGTGCCGGCACCGGCACCGGCCTCCCGGCCCGCGGCCTCCGACGCGGCGGGGCCACCGAGGCCGCCCGGGCCACGGGAACCACTCGGACCGCCCTGCTCGCCGGTTCCGAACGAGGCTCGCGGGCCGCCCGCGAACGCTCCCGCTCCCGCTCCAGGACCTTCCACGCCGCCGTCCACGCCGCCGGCCGGGCCTCCAGCAGCGGCAGCACCGCCCTGGGCTCCGACGGCCGCAGCGCCCCGCGAACCGATCCAGGCGTCCGACGGCCGCTCCTCCGCGGCCGAGTCGACCGCACCGGCGGCGATGGCGTACTGCTCCCGCACCTGGCGGTAGCGCAGCAGTTCGGCGGCCACCGGCTCCAGCACCCTCGTCCCTCCGCAGCAGGCCGCCAACTGGCGCAGGCGCCGCTCCTCCTCCAGCCCGTAGGTCCGGGCCGGCCCCCGTGCGGCGCGGCGACACGCCCAGGCGAGCCCCGGGCCGGCGAAGGTGGCGGCCGCGAGGAGAACACAGGGCAGCAGTGCGGTGCGGTCGAGCCCGTGGGCGACGAGGGCGACGACGGCCACCCAGCCGGCTCCGGCCACCTGGAGGGCGAACAGCAGCCACTGCCCGGCGAAGGCGGCGGTGTGCCAGGTCGGACGCGGCACGCGTGGCCCGGACCCCGCGGTCCGGTTCGCGTCCGGCGACGTCCCGCCCGTCTCCGGGGACGGCCCGGCGATGTTCCGCGACGGCCCGCCCAGGTCGCGCACGGGTCCGCCGGGTGCCTCTGCCGTCCTCTCAGGTGCCCTGTCGAGTGCCGGGGAGGCCGGTGCTCCCGGCACCCCGGAGCCGACGTCCGGACCATCAGCCGGACCGTCAGCAGGAGCGCCACCGCGGAGCTCCGGGCCGCGGGCGCGGCCGGGGTCGCTCGCGCCGCGGGGGCCCGGAGCGCCGGGGGCGGACTGCTGACCGGGCACGGCCGCTGCCGTGGCGGATGCGGGCTTGGCCGCCTGAGGCGTCTCCGCTCCGCAGGGGAAGTCCGTCAGCGACGCCGTGATGGCGGCGGTCCGCTCCGCGTCCGGCCCGGCGGAGCAGGCTTCCATGACCTCGTCCAACGCCTCTGGAAGCCCGGCGGCCCCGCGGCGGGCCGACTCGCGGACGGTGTGCCCCCAGGCATCGGGCAGACCGCTCGCAGCCGCGTCCGCCAGCTCCCGCACGGCCTGGGCGACCACCGGCCGTGCGGCCAGAGGCTGCTGGAGGGTGTCGCGGCAGAAGCCGGCACCGGGGGTGGGACCGTCCGGCTGTTCCTCGGCCGCCGCCCCGGACCACTCGCCGCGCTCCGCAGTCGGCCTGGAGGCGTACCAGCGCAGCGCGCGTACCCAGGGGATGGCCGAGGAGTGCTCGGCCTGCCGCAGCCACGCCCGCTCCGCGGCCTGGCCCGCCGCCGCGGCGCCCACGGCGACGGCGAGCCGGTCCTCGAAGTCCTCGCGGGCGCGCTCGCTCAACCCGACGGGGCCGCCCTCGGCGCCCGGCCCCGGCTCGGTGTAGACGGGACGCAGCCGGTCCATGGCACCGTCCAGGTCGGCGGTCAGCCGCAGGACCGCGGCACGTTGCTGCGCGACGAACTCGCCGAGTTCCTCCCGCAGCACGTCGATGCCCTCGTGTGTCAGTGCCGAGGCGGACAGCACGACGGCGCCCGGTTCGCCGTGCTCGCCCAGTGCCATGCCGTCCTCGTCCAACAGTCGCCGCAGATCGTCCAGCACGGCGTCCACGGAGTCGCGGGTGAGCCGGTCGGTCTGGTTGAGGACGACGAAGGTGACCTCGGCGTGCCCGGCGAGGCGGCGCAGGTAGTCCTCGTGCAGCAGCGCGTCCGCGTACTTCTCCGGGTCCACCACCCACACCACCGCGTCGACCAGTTCAAGCATCCGGTCCACCTGCTCGCGGTGGCCCGGGGCGGCGGAGTCGTGGTCGGGCAGGTCGACGAGGACGAGGCCGCTCAGCGTGCCGTCGTGCGTGCGGTGGCGTGCGTGCTGCGGGATGCCGAGCCTGTCGAGGAGCCCGTCGGGGCTGCCGTCGCTGTAGCGTCCCGCTTCCCAGGTGCAGGCCACCGGAGCGGCGGTGGTGGGGCGGCGCATCCCCACCTCGGAGAGCCGGCCGCCGGTGAGTGCGTTGAACAGGGACGACTTTCCGCTGCCTGTCGCGCCCGCCAGAGCGACGGTCGTGTAGGAGCGGGGCAGCCCTCTGCGGGTCGCCGCCTCGTCCAGCACGGTGCCCGCCTCGGCGAGCACGTCGGCGTCCAACCGGGTGCGCGACAGCCCGATGAGCTCGCGCAGGGCGCCGAGCCGCTGGCGCAGGACGCTCTCCCCCGCGTCGCAGCGCGGGTCCCGGCGGATGTCCCTGCGGAGGTCCCGGCTGACTTCGTTCCGGTCACTCCGGTCGCGCTGCTCGTTCCCGGTGGTCCGGACGGGAGCCGTGTCGGCGTCCCGTCGCGCGGCACCTCCTGCGACTCCGACGTCGCGGAGAGCGCTTCCGGCGCGATCCTGGGCACAGTTCCCTTCGACACGCCGGGTGGAGTCCCCGAGGCCGCCGCGGGGCGCGGCGGCCGCCGCGGCACCGTCCGGCTCCGGGTGCGGCCGGAGCGGGTACCGGTGTGGGTGCTCCTCAGGTGCGGGGCCGGGGGATTCCGGCCGCGCGCGCGAGGGCGCGGAGACGTCCTCAGCGGTCGCGCGGGGCGCCTGCGCCGCCGAGGAGGGCGGCGTGTCCGGTACGGCAGGGGCGGGCTCCGGTAGGGCACGAGCGGGCTCCACTGCTGCCGCTGCGGGCGCCCGCTCGGCGTCGGCCGGGTGGGTTTCGGGAGCAGTGCCGGGGTCGGTGGCGCGCGGGGGCTCCGGCCAGGGCGTGCCGCGCCAGGGCGGGGGCGCGGCGAATCCCGGCCGGGGGTGCTCCGCCCCGCGGGACGGAGTCTCGGTCGCGGAGGCGTGGCTGCGGGGGTTGGGAGCCCGCGGACCGGTCTCCGGTTCGACGGCACGCTCGGGCCGGGCGGAATGGCCGGGCGGCGCGGAGGGCTCGGGCCGCGCGACGGGTTGGGCCGACTCGGCGGCTCCGGCCGACGCCGCGCGCCCGGTCGACTCGGCCGCTCCGGCGGGCTGGGTGGCTCCGGCCGGGCGGCCCGGCTCAGTCGACTGAACCTGCTGGACCTGCTGGACCTGTCGCGTCTGTTGGGTTTGCTGAGCCTGCTGATTCTGCTGGGCCTGCTGATTCTGCTGGGCCTGCTGGGCCTGCTGGACCGGGGGCGCAGGCGCTACGGGCGGGGCGGGGGCGGGGGCCTCGGCCTGCGCGACCGGCGGGGCGGCACGTTCCGCGCGTGCCCGGCGGGCGATGACGCCGTCGTCCCATCCGCAATCCGGTCCGGCGGCATAGACGTGTGCGTCCTGCGGCTCGTCCTCGCGGTGCGCGCTGCCGCTGTCACCGGGCAGGTCATGGCAGTCGTGGCCAGGACGGTGCTCTGTGGCCGCTGCCTCGGGGGCCGGGGCCGCCGGGGCCGCCTGCGCCTGCGCCTGCGCCACCGAGGCAGTCACGGCTTCCCGAGGATCAGAAACCCTCTGTTCTCCCCGTTCCACCGAACGGCCAGGCCCGCCGACCACGCCATGCGCACCGGGCCCACCGGCCCCGTCCGCTTCACCCGGCCCGCCCGGCCCGCCCGGCCCGACCGGCGCGTCCGGCCCTCCCGGTTCGTCCAGTCCTTCCGGCCGGCCCGGCACGCGTCCTCCCTCGGACGGGCCGTCGACCGAAGCCTCCGACTGCTGGCGCGGCAGTTCCGCCGCCGCGACGTGCCCGTGGCCCTCGGGTCCGTCCGGGCCGCTCCGCGCAGGGGGCTCCTGGGGCGGCGGCTGCTGCTCGTCCAGGCTCAGCTCCAGTTGCCCTTTGACGGGCTCGCTGTGCGGGCTGCTCCAGCCGTCGGGCCAACTGCCGGACCAGCGCTCGGGCGGCTCGCCCGCTCCGGGGTTGGTGGCATCGGTGGATGTCACTGCTGTCACCTCTCCATGTGCGCGCTCTGCAGACCGCGCGCGCCGTTCTCCGTACCGAGCGGTGCACGCGTCGGCGGGAATTCGCGGGCGGTCACGTCCGTCCTGCTCTGCTCCTGAGGGCCGCCCGCTGCGCCCTCCGGCTGCTGCGGCCGGTGAAGTTCCCGCAACTGGTGCGGCTCGTGGAGCCCGTGCGTTCTGGTGAGCTTGTGGAGCACCGAGAACGCGGCGATCAGTTCCATCTGCGGTCCGGGACCGGCGTCGAGCTCCGCCAAGGGGAGGAGGCGCAGGTCGCGCTCCCCGTCCAGGACGCGCCGCACGCAGTGCTCCAGCAGCTCCGCGCACTGCTCGCGCAGTTCGTGGGCGGCTTCCTCGCCGAGCAGGTCCTCGAGTGCGTCGTCGGCGCCCGCGACCCGCACACCGCCGAGCAGGGAGGCGGCCAGCAGGCCGGCGACGTGCTCGGCGTCCTCCTCGCCGCACGAGGCGCGGCCTGCCGCACGGGTCTCCTCCTCGGCCAGCTCCTCGACGCAGCGGCGCCATCTGCGCACCATCACGCCGATCCGGCCGACGGCCTCGTCGCGTTCGCTCTGGCCGCCGGGGAGGAGCCGGCCGCAGCCCTCCAGGCCCGGTACGCCTCGGCGCAGTTCGGCGATCCGTTCGTCGGCGGCGGCTACCGCGCCGGACAGGAGTGCGGTCAGGCCCTCGGCGAAGGCGTCGAACAGTTCTCCGCCGTCGCTGTCGGTGGGGAAGCTGCGCCAGTGCTCGGCGACGTCGCCCGCCAACAGTTCTCCGTCGGCGATGCGGGTGCGCAGCCGCTCTCCGGCGGTCCCGTAGGCGTTCTCGATGTACCGGGTGAGTCGCTCGGCTGCCGCGTGCTGCGCTGCGGAGGAGCCGGCCAGGGCCGTGATGCGGGGACGCAGCGAGGCGAGCGTCCCGTCGGCGGTGCGGCTGGCGGCTGCGTACCGGGCGTCGGCGTCCTGGGCGTGCTCCTCCAGCCAGTCGCGCAGTCCGCTGACGGCGGAGACGGGCAGCAGCCCGGATCCGCCCGCCGATTCGGGCAGTTCCGGGATGGTGAAGCAGGGGATCCTCCCGAGTCCCGCCCGGTCGAGGAGCAGCCCGTACTGCGCCGTGACCTCGGCGGCCATCTGGTGCGGCACCCGGTCGAGGACGGTGGCGAGGGTGACGTCGTACTCCTTGGCGGTGCGCAGCAGGTGCCAGGGGATGGCGTCGCCGTAGCGCGCGGCGGTGGTGACGAGCACCCAGATGTCGGCGGCGCAGACCAGTTCGGCGGCCAGGTCCCGGTTGTGCGCGACGAGGGAGTCGATATCGGGCGCGTCGAGCAGGGCGAGGCCGGGAGGCAGGCCGCTGTCGGTCTCGACTCGGAGGACGCGCGGCGGCTGGTCCGGGTCGGTGTCCCACTCGTACTCCCACTCCGCACCGACTGCGGCGTCCCGGCCCGGGCTCCGGCGGGGGTCCCAGTCGGTGGCCCAGGCGCTGTCCCAGTCGGTGGCACGGTCGGCCGGCCGGCCGGCGAACCGGTCGCCGCTCTCCGCGGCACCGGCCGGATCGCCGGAGCTGCCGGGCGTGTCGTGCGGGCCCGGGGCGCCCGGTCCGCCGAAGGCGCCGGGAGCGGTGCCCATGCCGGGCGCGGCGGGCGTCCCGGGCGGGTCCTGCCGGGGGGTCCAGGCCCGGTCCAGGCGGGGCAGCACCCGCTGTCCGACGAACCAGCCCCGGTCGTCCGGATGACAGACCAGCACGGGTGTGCGGGTCGTGGGCCGCAGTACGCCCGCCTCGCTGACCTTGCGCCCCACGAGGGAGTTGACCAGCGTCGACTTGCCCGCCCCGGTCGAACCGCCGATCACCGCGAGGAGCGGCGCCTCGGGGGTGCGTACGCGCGGGACGAGGTAGTCGTCGAGCTGGGCCAGCAGCTCGTCCCGGGACTGCCGGGCGCGCTCGGCGCCCGGCAGCGGGAGAGGAAAGCGCGCGGCTGCGACGCGCTCACGGAGTGCGGTGAGCGCGTCGAGCAGTTCAAGCCGTACGTCCAAGATCGCCACATAGGGCAGAATGCCCAATTTTGCGGCAGTTTTGAAGCTTATCCACGGTTGCGAGCGAGGAAAATGTGTAGTTTCAGTCGTGAAAGACCACTTTTGAACCCGTTCACCCCGCATGGCCCACCTGCCACCCAGCCGCCCCCATAACGACTACGCAACACCCGCAACCCACACGGCCAAAACCGCTGCGTGAATCGCACCCGCCTGCGATTATCGGGACCGCTTCACGGAACCTCCACATAGCGTCGCGGCCGTGGAGCGAACAGGACGAGCCGCCAGGCCCCCTATCCTTGACACCGCCGGTCACGGGGGGCGGCGAGCCCGCCCACCCGCGACGGAGGACGGCCCCCGTAGCTCAGTGGATAGAGCAGGCGCCTTCTAAGCGCTTGGCCGCAGGTTCGAGTCCTGCCGGGGGCGCCCATAGCCTCTCACCTGCGAAACGCTGGTGAGTCTCTTCCATGCCCGGAAGCACACCGCTCATGGACCAAGCGCTGGCTGCGCACGGCCGTGGGCTCGGCGTCTGCGCCGGGCAGGGTTGCTTGCAGGTCGAGCGCAGACGTTCGGCGTCCCTGCCGCCTGCGCCACCGTGGCGGGGCCGCGGTGGCGTCATGAGCTCTTGCGTCGAGGCTCGGCCACATGGCCACCCGACGTTCCGACATGCGGCCATGTGGCCGAACGAGGGCACCTCATGCAGACGCCGGAACGCCTACCGAGCCCGCTGCGTAGGGACAGTCTTCACAAGAGTGGATTCTCAGGGGATTGATTGTTGAGCGTGAGGCCATGTGCCATCCTCAGACACGTGAGTGCTGAGGATCTGCGATACGAACGTGATCTGAAGACGTCGGCGCTGACGGCCATCGCCCGCCAGCAGCAAGTGATCCGACGGCTGGAGGAGGACATACGTGGCGAGCGGAGAAAGCTCGCCGAACTCGTATGCGTGGCCACCACCAGGACGCCCGGCAACCCGATCCCCTACGGCCGTGTCGAACACGTCGCATGCCTTCTCGGCGTCAAACGCGACCGTATCGCCAAGATCCGCAACGCGGTCCGCAGCAACCGGGCCGGAAGGACGCCACAACCGTCGCAGCCGACAACCACCGTGCCGTCCTCGCTCCACACTGCCGCCTGACCGGCGAGCCGAAGGGAACCCCCACCGCTCATGTCCACCGCACCCCTCGAAGGCGGGATGACGGTCCCGCCCATGCCCGAGCGGACTCCGAAAGCGCTGCGCGCCGCCATCGCCCAGCATGCGCCGCAACTCCTCGTGGACTTCGACCGCCATTGGCGTCGTGACATCGCCGACGCCTACGACCTTGCCCCCGTCCCCGCCTTCATGGCCCGCTGGTGGGGCGAGTACGCCCTCGCCCGTAACCCCGAACTCGAAGCCATGGTCCACCGCCTGGAAGACGAAGCCACCCAGGAGAGCGACTACGCGCGCGCCAAGGCGATGATCGAGGAAGCCGGGCGCGTCCGCCGGAAAGCCGCGAAGGCGGAACCCGGCGAGTGACAGACGACTTCATGGGGCCACCCTGGCAGGCCGACTGGACCACGGAATCCGAGGACAACAGGAACACCCTCCCCGACCGGGCCCGCGCCCTGGTGGATGCCGCCCGCGCCGAACTCGTGACCGCCGCAGACCCGTATTTCCGGGGCATTGACAGCGACCGGGACCTGCCTCCGGGCATGAGCGTCGAACCCGTCCAGTCGACCCGGCCCAGCGGCGAACACATCCTCTACTTCGATCACGGTCGCGGCTGGCTGAGGTACCACTTCACACCCCGCACCACCGACCCGCAAATCGTGATCGACGAATGCTTCTGGCAGTGACTCTCCCACGGTGGAAGCTTCGAGCCCAGCAGGAGACGTGCGGTCGGCCATGGTCAAGGTGTCAGCAGGGCATAGCCCGTGCTTTCGGGCGACCGCCGGGGCGATGTCCACTGATTCCGGCGGGTCAATTCCCCTGCGGCGGCGTTCTCACGCACGAGGGTTCAGGCCACGAGCAGGCAGAGGCCGAGCTCTGCCGCCTCGAGGGCGACGAGGTCGCGGTTACGCCGGCCCACCGGCCCGAGGAAAGGTCGTCCCGCAGTCTGTTCACCGCCCGTTCCTCGGCCTCCGGCCCGACTCTGAGCCATACCGATACCGCGCGGCGCACATGTTCGTCCAGGACACCTCACAGGTTCCAACCGCTTGGCCGCAGATTCGAGTCCTGCCGGGGGCGCCCGCTCAAGGGCCGGCCGGCGGTCGGCGCCGCAGCGCGCCGGGCCGGCCCCACCGAGGCCCGCCGCGGGAGTCGGTCCGGCTCGCCCGTCTTCCTCCGAGTGGGGAGCCGGCCCCCGGCCCGGCGTCATCCGGCGAGCGGCCTCCGGTGTGGCGGGAAGGGGACGGTCACGGCTCCTGCGGGTCGGGCACCCGGGGCGCCAGGGCACGGCGGATGAACCGTCGTTGCCAGGGCACCTCGACCGCGCGGGCGTGGTACTCCTCCCGTACCCAGGTGACGGCTTCCTCGGGGTTCAGGCCCTCGAAGACGCACATCGCCGACAGGGCCGTTCCGGTCCGTCCGACTCCTCCGCCGCAACACACCTCGACACGTTCACTCGCGGCCCGCCGGTGAGCGAGGCGGAGTGTGCGCAGCGCGGTATCGGGGTCGGTGGGGAGCCAGAAGTCGCGCCAGGGAACCCACAGGGACTCCCAGGACGGCTCAGGCGGCCGCCGGCCGGTGAGGTGCACGGTGAGTGCCGGTGTCGGGCCGGCCGGCAGGTCGTGCCGCAGGCCCCGTCCCCTGATCATTCGTCCCGAGGGGAGCCTCAGCACCCCTGGGGCTCCGGATTCCCACACGTCACTGCTCATGATTCCCCTTGTTTCCCTTCCCCCTGGATCGACGGCCACGGAATGCGGGTCGCCGCGCACCGCGCCCATGGCGGCCGGGGTCGCGGCTGTCACGACCCGAGATAGCGCAGCACTGCCAGGACTCGGCGGCTGTAGGCAGTGGAGCGGTCGAGGTCGAGTTTGTCGAAGATGGCGTTGACGTGTTTCTCGACCGCGCTCTGCGAGACGTACAACTGGGCGGCGATGGCCGCGTTCGTGTGCCCCTGTGCCATGGCGGCCAGGACTTCGCTCTCCCGCGGCGTGAGCCTTTGCAGAGGGTCGGAATGGCTGCTGCGGGCGAGGAGTTGCCGCACCACCTCGGAGTCGAAGGCGGTTCGGCCGGAGCCGACGCGTTCCAGTGCGTCCAGGAACTCGTCGACCTGGACGACCCGGTCCTTGAGCAGGTAGCCCACGCCGGTGGCATCGGTGGTCAACAGCTCGGTCGCGTAGCGGTGCTCGACGTACTGCGACAGGATGAGGACGCCGGTTCCCGGCCGGCGGCGCCGGATCTCCAGGGCGGCCCGCAGCCCTTCGTCGGTGTGGGTGGGGGGCATTCGGACATCGAGGATCACCGTGTCGGGTGGTCCGCTCTCCACCGCGGCCAGCAGTTCGGTCGCGGTGCCGACCGAGGCGGTGATCTCGTGCCCCTCGTCGGCCAAGAGCCGCACCAGCCCCTCGCGCAGCAGTGTCGAGTCCTCCGCGATCATCAGTCGCACGGCAGCTCCGCGGTGATGCGGGTCGGGCCGCCGGCGGGGCTGTGGACGGTGAGGTGCCCGTCGAGGGCGGCCACGCGCCGGGCCAGGCCGAGCAGACCGCCGCCCGAAGGATCGGCGCCGCCGCGGCCGTCGTCCTCCACGCGCACATCCAGCACATCACCCCGCTGCTCGACGTGCACCGACGTGTACGAAGCCCTGGAATGCTTGACCGCGTTGGTGACGCACTCGGCCACCACGAAGTACGCCACCGTCCGTACGGTCCGGGGCAGGCCGTCACCCACGCGCGCGGAGAGCCGCACCGGGATTCCCGCACGCGCGGCGACGGTCTCCAGCGCCTCGGGCAACCCGTCCTCGTCCAGTACCGCGGGGTACACGCGCCAGGCGACCTCCCGGAGTTGTGTCAGCGCCTGCTGGGACTCGGCGTGCGCCTGGAGCACCAGTTCCCGGGCCCTGGCCGGGTCCGTGTCGCGGCGTGCCCGGCCCAGCAGCATGCCGAGCGCCACGAGACGCTGCTGTACACCGTCGTGCAGATCGCGTTCGATCCGTCTCCGTTCGTCGTGCACGGCCTCGACCACCCCGGCGCGGCTGGCGGCCAGTTCACCGATACGGCGTTGCAGGACTTCGTGTTCGCTCCCGCCGGCGAAGCGCCGGGCGAGGTGTGCGTCCAGCGACGCCACCCCGTGCAGGCCCTGGGCGCACAGGAAGAGCAGGAACAGCCCGCCGAGAGCGGACAGCAGCACAGTCGCGGGATACTCGATCTCCGCGAGGACGAACCAGCCCCATGCCAGGAACGAGGCGTAGCCGGCACCGACGGCCGCGGCCAGCAGGACGACGCCGCCCAGCAGCCCGACGCCGCACCGCGCCGCGAGATAGGCGAAGGCGGCGCTCCCGCCGGCGGGCACGGCCGGGTCGGTTCCGTACCAGGCGGCCATCCGTCGGCGCTCCCAGCCGGCCAGCCGTCCGGCTGTGACCGCCACCCCGCGCGGCGGGCCGGTACCGGTGCGCCCGCCCGACACGGCGAGCGACCACAGACCGCCCGCGAGAACGAGGACCAGTTCGGCCACCGCTGACAGCGCACCGCAGAGAACCCCTACGGTCACCCGGAACCACCGGCGTCTCAATGTGCGCATAGCCCTCACGCTAGCCGCACCGAGTGCCCCTGGGGACTGCGGAAAACCACACCCTTCCGCTGTGCGTTTCCCCAGCCGGCCGTGCGGCGGTCCGCATACCGGCCCGCCCCTGCGCTTTCTACCGTCGACGGCGTGATCATCAATGCTGCTTCTCAGCTGCCGGCCGGCGGCGTCGCCGGGTGGGCCGCCGATCTGACGGAATCCCTGGGCGCCGTGGGCGCGGGCGTGGCCATCGCCCTGGAGAACCTCTTCCCGCCGCTGCCGAGCGAAGTCATCCTGCCGCTCGCCGGATTCGCCGCCGCCCGGGGGGATCTCTCGCTGGCCGCGGTGCTGTGGTGGACGACCGCCGGCTCGGTCGCCGGCGCGCTGGCCCTCTACGCGCTCGGAGCCCTTCTCGGCCGGGAGCGCATGGTGGCGTTGGCGGCCCGGATCCCTCTGGTGAAGGTCTCCGACATCCACCGCGCCGAGGCGTGGTTCGCACGGCACGGCACCAAGGCCGTCTTCTTCGGACGGATGATTCCCCTCTTCCGCAGCATGATCTCCGTCCCCGCAGGCATCGAACGGATGCGCCTTCCGCTCTTCCTGGCCCTGACCACGGCCGGCAGCGCCTTGTGGAACGCGCTCTTCGTCCTCGCCGGTTACCTGCTCGGCGAGCGCTGGCACCAGGTGACCGACCTCGCCGGGACCTACTCCACGGCGGTCCTGGCCGCCACCGCGCTCGCCGTTCTCGGCTTCGCCGTTCTCCGCCTGGTGAGGGCCGGAAGCGGCGGACGTCGCGCCGGCGGCTGACGGGTCTCCTGACCGGAATTCCCGTTCACCGAATCCGATCCAGCTCTCTGCCCCCGAGGCCCGACCGGCTTCCCGCGTCGGGCTCGCCCTACCGGAAGGAAAGACGTGCCGAAGAAACCGGCAACGGTGCGGATCGCACGATGGAGCGCCGCACATCCCTGGTCCGCCATCGGCCTGTGGGTCGCGTTCGTCGCCGTGTGCCTCTTCCTGGGGGGAGCGGCCGGCACCAATGCGATCAGCGACGAGGAGTCGGGGGTGGGCGAGTCGGGCCGGGCGGGAAGAATCGTGCACTCCGGGGATTTCCCCGAGAAGCCCGAGGAGAACGTACTGATCACCGCCGAGGACGGCGGAGAGCTGGACCGGACCGCCGGACAGGCGGCGGCAGCGGAGGTGGTACGGAGGATGACGGCGCTCGCCGAAGTGGAGAGCGTCGGTGATCCGGTCCTCTCGCCGAACGGCAAGGCGCTGCTGGTCCCCGTCACTATGAAAGGCGACACGGAGAACGCCGACCGGCGGGTCGGGCCCCTGCTCGAAGCCGGCGCGGCCGTCGAGGACGGTCACGAGGGCCTGCGGGTCGACGAGGTGGGCACCGGCTCCACGGCGAAGGGTCTGTCGGAGACCCTCGGCGAGGACTTCGAGCGGGCCGAACTGATCAGCCTTCCGCTGACGCTGCTGATCCTGCTCGTCGTCTTCGGTGCGATCACCGCGGCGGGCGTGCCCGTGGTGCTGGCACTCTCCTGCGTCGGCGCCGCCATCGGGCTCTCCTCGCTCGCCTCTCACGTATTGCCCGAGACCAGCGCGGTCAGCAACGTCATCCTGCTCATGGGCATGGCCGTGGGCGTGGACTATTCGCTCTTCTACCTCAAGCGGGAGCGCGAGGAACGCCGTGCGGGGAAGTCCCACGTGGACGCGATCGAGATCGCGGCGGAGACCTCCGGGCACACCGTGGTGGTGTCCGGCACCACGGTGATCGTGGCGATGGCGGGGCTCTATCTGGCCGACGAGGCGACCTTCGCGTCGCTGGCCACCGGTTCGATCATCGTCGTCGCCGTGGCCGTGCTTGCCTCGCTGACCGTGCTGCCCGCCCTGCTCGCCAAGCTCGGCCGCTGGGTCGACAAGCCCAAGGTGCCGGTGCTGTGGCGGCTGACCCTGCGGCCCGGCGAGTCGCGGGTGTGGCCCGCGCTGCTGCGCCCGGCGCTGTCCAGGCCGTTGACCACGCTGGTGGTGTCGGTGGGCGCGCTGCTGCTGCTCGCCGCGCCGGCCCTCGGGATGAAGCTGAAGCAGCCGGGCTCCGACGACCTCTCCCGCGACATCCCGGTGGTGCGGGCCATGGACCGGCTGACCGAGGCCTTCCCCAGCAAGGGCACTGTGCACCAGGTCGCCGTCCGGGCACCCGCCGGCCGGGCCGAGGAGGTGAAGGCCGCGTTGGAGGCGTTGCTGGAGCGCACCGCGGACGACGGGCTGTTCGCACACGACTCGACTCCGACGATCGAGGAGTCGGCTGACCGCCGAGTGCACACCGTCGACATCGGCACGCCCCACCGGCCCGAGAGCGACGGCGCCCGCGAGTCCCTGGACGTGCTGCGCGGCTGGGTGCCGCAGGCCGTGAACGACGTGCCCGACGCGGAGAGCGCGGTCGGCGGCAAGGTGGCACAGGGCGTGGACTTCACCGGGCATCTGGAGGCGCGGCTGCCCTGGGTGGTGGGCTTCGTCCTGCTGCTGACCTTCGTCACCATGGTGCTGATCTTCCGTTCGCTCGCTGTGGCGCTCTCCGCGATCCTGCTGAACCTGCTCTCCGCCGCTGCCTCGTTCGGTGTCCTGGTCGCCGTCTTCCAGCACGCCTGGGCGGAGGGCCTGCTCGCCTTCACCAGCTCGGGCGCGGTCGTCTCGTGGTTGCCGCTCTTCCTGTTCGTCGTGCTGTTCGGGCTGTCGATGGACTACCACGTCTTCGTGGTCAGCCGGATCCGCGAAGCCGCGTCCGAGGGCGCCACGGTGCGGGCCGCGATCCGCGCGGGCATCACGCGCTCGGCGGGAGTGGTGACCAGCGCGGCGATCGTCATGGTCGGGGTGTTCGCCATCTTCGGCACGCTGAGCATGGTCGAGTTCAAGCAGTTGGGCGTGGGGCTCGCGGCGGCCATCCTGCTGGACGCCGCGATCATCCGGATCTATGTGCTGCCCGCGCTGATGACGGCGCTCGGCCGGTGGAACTGGTGGCCCGGCGGGATATCCGGCAGCGGCGCGGCGGCGCAGGCCGAATCGACGTGCCTCGTGCCCGACGGCCGGCCGCAGCCCGCACGGCTCGCCTCCCGGCAGTCGCACCGGCAGGGCGCACACCAGCCGGCCGGGCTCGCGCCGCCTGCCGGGCAGGGCGGCCATCCGCAACAGCAGCCGCGGCCCGGCCGGCACCGCCGGGACACCCCGTGAGCCGGCCAACGGTAGCGGCCGGCCACGTCAGGAGCCGGGCCCGGCCGCGGCCGTGAGGGCGTCGAGCTGGGTGAGGATCGAGGGGTCGGTGATCTGCTCGTCCTCGGCGAGAAGGAGCACTTTGCTGAGGATGATGCTCGTCATCCGGTCCTCGTCGGCGAACGGGAGGAAGAGCCGGCGGTGTGCCGTGGTGCCGAACGAGGCGGGCACGACGCACAGGTGGCCGACCGGTTCGACGTGGATGCTGCCGCTGGTCAGATGTACCCGGTAGAGGGCCCGGGTACCGCGGACGACGGCCGTGTGCCCTTCGACTGCGACCCGGTCCAGGCCCAGGTCGGCGACGAGCGCCGCGAGCAGTTGTGCCCGGCCCACAGCCTGTGCCGGGGACGGGTACGCCTCCGGCTCGGTGCCGGCGACCGACACCACCAGGTCCAGGTCCCGCATGGCCTCGGAGAACGCCACCGGCGGTACGTCGGCCAGCGGCACCGGGGTGGTGCCGGCGCCGTCCGCCCCGGCCGGGGCGTCGCGGAAGCCGGGGGCGCGCTGTCCGCCGGTCAGGAAGCGGAGCCCGCCGACGCGGACCTCGCCCATCCCGAAGTAGCCGCTCAACTCGCACTCCAGCGCCGCCACGAGGCCGCCACCGACGGTGCGGGTCGCCTGGTGGTCGTCGTACTCGCCGTGGGTGGACCAGCCCCGGCCGGACAGCAGCTGCCCCGCCACCTTGCCGTCGACCGTCTGGCCGGCGAACCGCCAGGAAACGTCGCCTGCCTCGCGCTCCGCCGGGGTGAGCAGATACAGCTCGCGGAACGCCTGTTTGACCGGCTGGCGGAGCCGGCGCCGTACCAGTTGCTTCTGCCAGTGGCCGAGCAGCCGCCGTTCGTGCAGGTCGACGGGGTGGACGGCGGTGACGGGACCGGTGGTGTCGACCTCGTCCAGCAGGCCGATCGTGCCTGCCCGGTCCCGCCAGAGCAGCGCGGGCAGCATCGCCGCGCCGGCGGGCAGCGAGCGCAGCCGCTCCAGTTCGTCGGGCGCCAGCGTCCCGGCGGTGGCGACCAGCCGCTCCACCAGCCCGGTCCGCATCCGGCGGGCCTGCTCCCGCAACCGGTTCTGGTGCGCGCGCAGTTCCTGGTAGCCGGGGTCGGCGCGGACGGCGGCCGGCACCGACTTCAGTGTCCTGCCCGCCCGGCTGACCGTCAGGGCCGGGTCGGCGCCGTCGAACCGCAGCGCGATCCGGTAGGGGCCGGCTTCCGCCTCGGTGGGGGTCTCGGCGGCGAGCCGCGCCTCGCAGTCCCATTCGAGGCGGTCGGCGTCCGGTGCGCCCGCCACCTGGGCCAGATGGTCGAGTGCGACGGCGATCGCGGCGGCGTGGCTGTGTCTGCGGTTCGGGCCCAGCTTGGCGCCTTTCTTCGCGGAGGCGCGCAGTGCCAGATAGCGGTCGAGCACCGTCTCGTCCGCGGCGAGAGGCAGCATTCCGAACGCGGCGATACCGTGCAGCGAGTGGTGCCTGACACGCTTGAGCACCTGGGCCCGGTTCTCGCCCAGAACCGCGGAGACCAGTTCGTTCGGTTCGTGCTCCAACAGGCGGCGCGCGGTGTCCGGCCCGGCCTCCTCGACCGCGGCGAGGAGAGCGGCCCGGTCCTGGCGGGTGACGCCGTCCGGCATCGCCCGGATCAGACGCAACAGCGGCCCGGCCCCTCCCAGGCCGAACAGCGGGAGCAGCGCGTCGGCGTCCCCTGCGCGCCGCCGCCACCCGAACACCCGGCGCTGCTCCTTTGGCGACCGGTCCCGCAGCAGGTCCAGGAGGGCGGCGCGTTCCTCGCCGGTCAGTTCCGCCGCGCCCAGGTGGCGGGCCACCCGGGGGTCGCCCTGCCAGGCCAGGGCCGCCCGGACGAAGCGCAGTCCGCGCGGGGCCGGCCCCTTGGGCAGCTCGTCCCAGTCGGCCGGTGCCGGTGCGGAGACGAGCCGCCACGTCAGCGCGTCGAGGTGGGTCCGTACCGCGTCCACGAAGGCCGCCGGTGGGTCGGTCGCCTCGCCGGCCGGTGAGCGGCCTCCGGCGAGGGCGAGGGCGAGGTAGCGGTCGTCGGTGACGGCCCGTTCGACCAGGTCCGCGTCCAGGGCCCCGGCCCGGTGCAGGGCGCCGAGGATCCGCACGACGGTCTCCCGCCGCAGGGTGCCGAGCGGGGTGCGGATCAGGACCCGCAGCAGCCGGGTGTCGGTGGCGGCGACGGCCCGCTCCGCCACCTCGTCCAATTGCAACCGGTGCCGTACGTCGCAGCCGAGGAAGGTGGCGAGGAGTGCCTTGCGGTGTGCCGTCGGCCACGGCGCGGCCAGCAGTGCGGTGACGTCGTCCTCGCAGTCGGCGGGGTAAGCGGTGTCGTACAGCACGTCGAGTTCGGCGACGATGTCGGCCAGGTGAGGGGTGAGATTGCCGAGGGCCCGGTCGTCGCCCTGCTCGATCCGGGAGCGGATCTCCTCGGCGAGGTCCCGCAGGCCCGCCAGGTCGTCGGCCCGCGCTGCGGCCCCCGCCCGATCCACCAGCCGCCACAGCGCCTCGCGCTGCTCGCGGACCACGCCGCGGTAGTCCTCCGGTATGCCGGGGTCGCCCTCGGAGGGGGAACGCTCCACTGTGCTCAGCCTCCCGCCAGTGCGACCAGCCGCAGGAAGACCACCGGCTCGCCGGGCCGGGGGGTGATCTCCTCGTCGAGGTCCGCGATCTGCCGTCCGCCGACGAACACCGCGAACGTGCCCCGGACGAAGGCCCGGTGTGCCCGCGACACCTGCTCGGGGACGTCCGGGTCGGCCGGCTGCCGCGGCATCCTGATCACGCCGGTGGCGGCCTGGGTCCGGATGTCGGCCTCGGACAGGTACTGACGGTCGAGGGCGCGCCGACTGCGGGCCGCGTCGGTGCGCAGCTCCCGGATCTGCTCCTCGACCGCCCGCCGGATCAGCTCCCGCGCCGTCGCCCGGTCACCGTCCAGCCGTACCCGTACCGTCGGCGGGCGGTCCCCGGGCGGGCCCGGTATCGCGCTGCGCACCTCGACGTCGATCATGGCCGCCACGGTAGTCCTCCCCTCCGACATCCGCGTGTGCACGGCGGGTCGGCCGCGGCGCGGTGCCGCCGTCACCGGGGCGATCGCTGGACTGGGCTTCACCCCGGGCGCGGGTCGCTCTCCTCGAAGTGGCTCGGTCTGCCCTCGCGGTGTACGAGTCGGCCGAGGCGCTCGGCTCGGGCGCGGGGCAGGAGGGTCCAGGTGCCGTCGGTGCGGCGCAGGGCGGCCGAGTGCCAGGGGGTGGTCCAGGCGTCGGGCGCGTCGAGGAGCCGGATGCCGAACTTGGGCGTGCCGTACGGCTGGGGGTGGATGGACAGCCGTACGGCACGGGGGTGGCATGCGGCGATCAGCTCGCCCCAGGCACGGCTGCGCTGGATGACGCCGTAGGCGCGTCGGCGGCACTCGCGCTGGAGGGCCGAGCGGGTGCCGGTGAATTCGGCGGTGTCCTCGACGAGGAACCGGGTGATGCCCCGGTAGAGCGGGAGGGTGTGGTCCGCGGAGCGCACCTGGGTGCGCAGCTCGTCCAGCGACGGGGCGTAGCGCCGGTGCACATGGGCCCGCTTGGCCTCGTGCGGCATGGCGCCGAGGACGTCGCGCAGGTCGAAGACGGAGAGGTGCCCGAGGGACAGGGCGCCGATCAGGCGGCGGAGTTCGTCCGCGTAGGCGTCTATGTGCGCGTCCGGCACGCGGATGAGATCTCCGAAGACATGGCCGTCGGAGCAGATGATCACGCGGGCACCGGGTGCGTGGATCCGCGCGATGTCCGCGCACAGTGCGTCGAGGAAGCCGAGGGAGAGGCGTTCCCCCTGGTCCGGGAGCGGGCCGAGGACCTTGGCGGGGTTGGGCGACTTGCAGGGGAAGCCCGGAAGGGTGAAGACGACGGGTTCCCGGGCGCGGACGAAGCCGTCGATCCGCCGCAGGTGGTGCGGGAACGCCGCGATGCGGGCGGGCGCGCTGTCGGTCGTGCGGCAGTGGGGCAGGAGCAGTTCGAGGATCTCCGCGCTGGTGCTGGTCGCGCCGGTCTCTTCTAGGCCGGTCGCGGCGGTGCCGGTGGAGCCGTTGCCGGTCGCGCTGACGCCGCGGGCATCGGTGCCGGGCGCGAGAGTGCCGCGGGCATCGGTGCCGGGCGCGAGAGTGCCGGTGCGGGTCGTCGAAGGCATGGTGTGTTCTCCGTGACGGTCGGGGGCGGACGTGCGGGCATGGCCGCATGGCGCCTCGGCGCTGGGGGTGCGCCGGGCGGCGGCGGTATCGGGACGGGTGAGGGGCGATCGGTCCGGGCCGCGGTGCGTCGGGGCTATCCCGTCAGGGCGGGAGGGCACGGGCGGAGGGGGTCGGGTCAGTCCCGGCGGTGGTCGTAGCTGACGGGCAGGCTGAGGGTGCCGCGGCCCAGGACGGCCGGGGTCCAGTCGAGTTCCGTGTCGTCGACGGCCAGGCGCAGGCCGGGGAGCCTCGCCAACAGGGTGCCCAGGGCGATCTGGAGTTCGGTGCGCGCGAGTGCCGCGCCGGGGCAGTAGTGGATGCCGTGTCCGAAGGCGAGGTGGGGGTTGGGGGTGCGTTCGAGGTCGAGGGTGTCCGGATCGGGGAAGCGGCGCGGGTCGCGGTTGGCGGCGCAGAGCGAGACGATCACCGAGTCCCCGGCCGGGACCTCGGTGCCGTGCAGGTCGCTGTCCTGGTCGAGGAAGCGCCAGGTGGTCAGCTCGAAGGCGCTGTCGTAGCGCAGCAGTTCCTCCACGGCCCGGGGCAGCAGCGCGGGGTCGTCGCGCAGCCGCGCGAGCGCGTCCGGATGCCGGAAGAGGCTGATCAGTGCGGTGGTGATCTGGTTGGTGACCGGTTCCTGGCCGGCCACCAGGAGCTGGAAGATCATCGAGTTCAGTTCCTCCGGCGACAGCTCCTCGCGGTCGCCGGCCGCGACGAGACGGCTGAGCAGGTCGTCCTCCCCGTGCGCGCGCTTGTGGGCGGCGATCTCGGCGATGTAGCACTGCAGCCCGTGCAGCCGGGCCTCGTACTGCGGGCGCCCGGGGTCGGTCGGTCCGACGGGCTGGACGACCTTGCCCCAGTCCCGGTCGAAGCGGGCGGCCAGTTCCGGCGGGAGCCCGATGGTCTCGGCGAGCACCTGGAAGGGGAAGTGGGCCGCGAATCCGGCCACGAGGTCGGCCGGTCCGGTTGCCGGGAGCCGGTCGACGAGCGTGTCGGCCAGCTCCTGGAAGCGGGGCCGGAGCTGTGCGGTGCGCCGCGGGGTGAAGGCGTCCGTGACGAAGCGTCGCATCCGGGTGTGCTCGGGCGGGTCCTGGTGCAGCAGATGCACTTGGAGCTGGGAGTGCTGGGGCTCGGGCATGATCGAGGCTCTGGCCCGCCAGCGGTTGTTGCCCCGGTCGTGGTTCTTGCCGAGGCGGTCGTCGTCGAGTGCCGAGTGCGCGGCCTGATAGCCGGTGACGAGCCAGGCCCGGACGCCGCTGGGGAAGAGGACGCGATGCACCGGGCCCGCCTCGCGCATCCGGGCGTAGAGGGGGTAGGGATCGGCCTTGTAGGGGCAGCCCAGCAGCGGGACGGGGTCCGGCAGCGGCTCGCGGGAGCCGTCGTCCGCGGGGGCCGGCGGGTCGGGGAAGGACATGGGTGCTGCTCCTCGGAGGGCGAGGTCGGGCTGGGGGAATCGGGGGCGGGCTGGGATCGGGTGCGCTCCGGCCGGAGTCGGCGGCCCTTGCCGGAGCAGGTCGGGTACGGGGTGCGTGGCGGGCGGCTTCACCTCGGGGACGGGAAGTGCGCAGCAGGCGCCGGGGCCCGGGACGCGGTTGTGCCCGCGGATGCCCCGGCCGGTGGGGAGGAGGACGGTTCAGCGGCGCGCGGCCGGCTCCGCCTCACGAGCCGCGCCGTCCGGCGCCGGCACCGGCGCCGGATCGGTGGGCGCGCGGGCGCCGCGGCCGAGCAGTGGCACGGCGAGGCAGGCGGCGCAGCCCGCGAGCACGATCCCGGCCCGGACACCCGAGCCCGCTCCGGCGAGCCCCCAGGTGGCGGTGGCCAGGGCGGGACCGAGGGTGAAGCCGAGCATCCGCGAGAGCTGGACGGTCGATCCGACCGTGGCCGCGCGGTCCGGCGGCGCGGCTCCCATGGCCAGGGCCTGGGTGGGCCCGCCGTTCAGGCCCATACCGGCGCCCGCCAGTACGAGCCGCCACGCGATGTCGGCCGGCGACCAGCCGTCGTCCAGCGGGACGAGCAGCAGCAGACCGCAGGCGGTGAGGGCGGCTCCGGCGACGGCCACGGCACGGGCCCGGAACCGGTCGGCGAGGCGCCCGCCGAGGGGTCCGGCCAGTGCCATGCCGAGCGGGAAGGCGAGCACCGTCAGTCCGGTCGTGGTGGCGCTCGCTCCGGTGTCCCGCTGCAGGTGCAGGGCCAGGACGTAGCGCGCGGCGGCGAAGCCGAGCGCCAGCGTCAGGACCGCTCCGAGCGTGTGCGCCATCGGCGCCGTACGCAGCAGCTGAAGCACGGGGCGGCCGCCCGGTCCGCGCAGCCACCGGTACAGCGGGGGCGCGGCGGCGAGGGTGAGCACGAGCCAAGCGGAGCTGTCCGAGGCGAGGGTCAGGGCCAGGAGCAGGATCGTCACTCCTACCGCGACGAGCGCCGCGTCACCGAGCGAGCGCCGGTCCGGGGCCCGCAGCCGGCCGGCCCGGGGCAGCACACTCTCCCAGGCCGGCGGCCGTCCGTGCAGCAGCGACGGCCCGCGCACCACCAGCAGCACGAGCAGACAGAACGGGATCTTGACCAGGAAGATCCACCGCCAGCCCCACTGGTCGAGCAGCAGCCCGCCGACCGCCGGACCGGTCACGGCGCCGAGGGGGCCCAGGGTCGCGGGCACGCTCATCGCCCGGCCGCGCAGCGCGGGCCGCACCGACCGCAGCGCCAGCACCGGCATCAGCACGAACAGCACCGCGGCGCAGCCGCCCTGGGCGAACCGGGCGGCGATCAGCCAGCCCGCCGAGGGCGCGGCGGCGGCCAGTGCGCTGCACACTGCGAACCCCGCGGTCGCGGCGGGCAGCGCCGTCCGGATGCCCTCCTGGTCGAGCCAGCGGCCGGCCGGGAGCAGGAGCGCGACGACCGGAAGCTGGTAGCCGAGGACCGCCCACTGTGCTGTGCGGTCGGACACCTCCAGTGCTGCGGAGATGTCCGCGAGGGCCACGTTCACGATGTTCATGTCGAGCATCGCCACGAACGACAGCACGCCCGCCACCGCCACCAGCAGCCAGTGGTCCCGGTCGCCGGGCCGGTGCGCGGCCTTGCCGCCGGTCCGCTCCGAGCGCGCTGCACGGTCCGTCACCCGAGCCCTCCCCGTTCACGGGCCGCCCGGGTCGGCGGCCTCGTTCCAGAAGTCGGCGGACGGGGCGGATGAGTTCCGGGGCGGCCCGCAGGCGCCGGAGCGTGCCTCGGCGGGCAGAGGGCCCGCGTCACGACCGGCGCCGCACGGGCGTGCGCGGGGCGGCGCGCACGGCCGACCGCCCGCCCTGGGCATCGTCCGGCGGGCCCGGCAGCTCCGCCTCTCCCGGCAGGTCGGCCTGCTCCGACCGGTCCGAACCGTCCCGCTGCGCCCCCGCGAGGGGGCGCCGGTGGTCGAAGGCGATCAGCGGGTCCCCGGTCAGCGGGTGCTCCACGACCGCAGCGCGCACCCCGAACACCTCTGCCAGCAGTGCCGGGGTGAGGACCGTGCGGGGCGGGCCGGAGGCCACCACCCGACCGTCGTGCAGGACGTGCAGCCGGTCGCAGACGGCGGCGGCTGCGTTGAGGTCGTGCAGGGAGATCAGTGTGCTGCGGCGCCGCTCGCGCAGCAGGCCGAGGAGTTCGACCTGGTGCCGGACGTCGAGGTGGTTCGTCGGCTCGTCCAGCACCAGGACGTCCGGCTGCTGGGCGAAGGCGCGGGCCAGCAGCACACGTTGCCGCTCGCCGCCGGACAGCTCGGAGAACCGCCGCTCCGCCTGGTCGGTCATCTCCACGTCGGCGAGGGCGCGGGAGACCAGCTCCCGGTCGGCGGCGTCCTCCCCTGCGAAGGCGCGTTTGTAGGGCGTGCGGCCCATGGCGACGACCTCGCGCACGGTCAGTTCGAAATCGCCGCCCCGCTCCTGCGGCAGCGCCGCGACGTGCCGCGCGGAGCGGGCGGCGCTCAGCGCGCGCACGTCGGTGCCGTCGAGCAGCACCCGCCCGGCGACCGGCTTCAGATGCCGGTAGACGGTGCGCAACAGGGTGGACTTGCCGCTGCCGTTCGGGCCGACCAGGCCGGTGATCTCGCCGGACGCGGCCAGCAGGCAGGCCCCGGCGACGACCGTGTGCCCCTGGTAGGCGACGCTCAGGTCCTCGATGTCGATCTTCATCCGTCGCTCCCCCGTTCCGTCGTCGAGCGCTCCCCCGGTTCGCCGGGCACGGCGCTCAACTTCCGCTCCCCAACCGCCGGTCCAGCAGATACAGCAGCGTCGGGGCGCCGATCAGCGAGGTGACGACCCCGACCGGCAGTTCCTGGGTGTCCATCGCGGTGCGGCACACGATGTCGACCACGACCAGGAGCAGCGCGCCGAAGAGCGCCGAGACCGGCAGCAGCCGGCGGTGGTCGCCGCCGACGACCAGCCGGCAGGCGTGCGGCACCATCAGCGCGACGAACGCGATGGCCCCGGAGACCGCCACCAGGACGCCGGTGAGCAGACTCGTGAGCGCGAACATCTCCCGGCGCAGCCGTACCACGTCGACACCGAGCCCGGCGGCTGTCTCGTCGCCCATCAGCAGCGCGTTCAGCCCGCGGGCGCGGGCCTGGAGCAGCAGCATTGCAGCCGGGACGGCAAGCGCGGGCACGGCGAGCAGCGGCCAGTTCGCGCCGCTGAGGCTGCCCATCAGCCAGAACAGCACGCCGTGCGTCTGCTGTTCGTCCCCGGCCTGCAGCACCAGGTAGCTGGTGAAGCCGGAGAGGAACTGCCCGATCGCCACGCCCGCCAGCACCAGGCGCAGCGGGGCGAATCCGCCGCCGCGCCGTGCCACGGCCCACACGAGCGCGAAGGTCGCCAGCGCGCCGGCGAAGGCCGCGCCCGAGAGCCCGAGTCCGAGTGCCCCACCGCTGCCGAGGCCGAGCACGAGGGCGGCGACCGCGCCGAGCGAGGCGCCGTTGGAGACCCCCAGGAAGTAGGGGTCGGCCAGCGGGTTGCGGACCAGGGCCTGCATCGCCGTGCCGACCAGGCCGAGCCCGGCGCCGACCAGGGCCGCCAGCAGGGCGCGGGGCAGCCGCAGTTGCCAGACGATCAGGTCGTCGGTGCCGGGCCTGGGGGGCTCGCCGGTGGCCCGGCGCCACACCACGCTCCACACCTCGCCGGGCGGGATCGACGTGGAGCCCCAGGCGGCCGCGGCCGTGAGGGCGGCCAGCAGCGCCCCCGCGAGGAGCAGCGCCAGTGGCCAGGCGGGGACGGTGCGCCGGGCCCGGGCGGGCGCGGCGTCCGTGCGCGGGGTGCGTGCCGGAGTGTCGAGCAACGTCAGTCGACCTTCCCCGGGTGCAGGGTCTTGGCGATCTTCTCGACGGTGTCGGCGTTCGTGACCCCGGCGATGGTGGTCCGCTCGGAGTGGATCCGCAGGAAGCGGCCCTTCTCGACGGCGGTCAGGCCCTTGGTGGCGGAGTTGGTCTCCAGCCACTCCCGGGTCTCGTCGAACGCCTTCTCGTCGGCCGCTTCGCTGCCGCGGTTGCGTACCGCGAGCTGGATCCAGTCCGGGTTCCGGGAGATGACGTCCTCCCAGCCGACCTTCTTGAAGGCGCCGTCGCAGTCGGCGAAGATGTTGCGGGCCCCGGCCCGGGTGATCACCGCGTTGGCGACCTGCCTGTTGCAGACGGCGGTGGGCTGCTTGGTGCCCGCGTCGTAGTCGAAGAGGAAGTACGTGGGCCGCTTGCGCTCGGGGGTGGAGCCGACCGCTTTCTGTACGGCGTCCACCTTCTTCCGCATCCCCCGGACGAGTTCCTCCGCGCGGGCGCCGGTTCCGGTGACCTTGCCGAGTGCGGTGATGTCGTCCTCGACGGCGGACAGGTCGGTCATCGGGGAGGAGCGCCGGGCCGCGCACGCGGTCGACTTGAGGTATATGTGCTTGATTCCCGCCGCCTCGAACTCCTTGTCCGTCGGCGCGTCGCCCATTCCGCCGCCCATCTTCATGGCGGCGAAGGTGTCGATGTAGAGGCCGGCGCCGGAGCCGAGCAGCTTCTCCTTGGGGATGACTGTCTTGCTGAGCACCTTCACCTGCTGCGCCTGCGCGTCGAGGCCGGCCGGGAGGGTGCCCTTGCCGGGCGGGAAGCCGGTGCCGATCACCTTGTCCCCCACGCCGAGGCGCAGCAGCAGTTCCAGGGCGGCGGCGTTGCTGGTGACGATCTTCTCCGGCGGCTTGCGGAACGTGGTCCGGGCACCCTGGCAGTCGGTCACCGTGACCGGGTGGCCGGCCGCGTCCGCTCCTCCCGCGGCCCGGTTCGCGGTGCCGCCGCCGTCGCCGCCGCAGCCTGCCACGAGCAGGGCGCCCAGTACCGCTGCCGCGGTGCCGCCCCATACGCGAGAACGCATCACTCTCTCCTGGATCCACTCGTCCGCGGGTGAACCCTCGCCACCCGGTCCAACAGTCGGACCGGGTGCCGCTCCGGTTCCCGCCCGGTGCGCGGGTCTTTGCCGCGCACCGGGCGGGGGGGCGTGGCGGGCGCGGTGCCGGGGGCGCACGGCGGCTGCCGGTGCGGGCGATCAGTCCTGCGGGTGGAGCGGGTCGCCGGGGATCGCGGCCGGAGGAGCGGAGGAGCGGTTCCAGTCCATGCGGGACCAGGGCAGGGCGAGGTCGTCCGGGCGCGCGACGGTCAGCGGGGACAGGTCGTCGACGGAGGCCGCCTCGTGGTGGCGCGCGAAGACCGTCTCGACGTACCGGTGGCCGGTGTCGGCGGCGATGAAGACGACCGGCCGTGCGGGGTCGAGGCGGTGTTCCCAGCGGGCGGCGAGGTAGGCGGCGCCGGTGGACAGGCCGGCGAAGACGGCGTGCCTGCGCAGCAGGTCGACGCTGCCGGCGCGGGCGGCGTCGAAGGCGAGCCAGTGGATGGTGTCGTAGAGGTCGTGGCGTACGTTGCCGAAGGGGATGGAGCTGCCCACCCCGGCGATGATGATCTCCGGGTCGGATACGTGCTCGCTGCCGAAGGTGACGCTCCCGTACGGCTGGACGCCGACGAGTTCCACCTCCAGCGGGCTGCTCCGCAGGTACCGGGCCAGGGCGCCGGTGGAGGCTCCGGAGCCCACGCCTCCGACGAGGCGCAGGGTCCGGGCGCCGGTCTCGGTCCGGATCCGTTCGGCGACGGCCGCGTAGCCGAGGTAGTGGATGTCGTCGTGGTACTGGCGCATCCAGTGGTGGTCGGGGTGGTCGCGCAGGATCTCCCGGATGCGCGCGACGCGGCGCTTCTGGTCGAGCTTGAGGTCGGGGCACGGCTCCATCTGCTCCAGGCGCGCGCCGAGGACGGCGAGCTGGGTGCGCAGGGTGTGGTCGACGGTGGTGGAGCCGACGATGTGGCAGCGCATGCCGTAGCGGTGGCAGGCCAGGGCGAGGGCGTAGGCGTAGATGCCGCTGGAGCTGTCGATGAGGGTGTCCCCGCGCCGTACGGCGCCGGTGTCCACGAGGTGGCGGACGGCTGCCAGCGCGGAGACGACCTTCATGGTCTCAAAGCGCAGGCAGACGAGGCCGTCGTCGAGGTGTATCAGGTCCGGTCGGCCGACGGCCTCGGAGATGTGGTCGTCCATGGGAGGGGTCCTCGCTCCTGGAGGTGGGGGCCGGGTCGGTGGTGACGTCAGTGGTGAGGCCGGTGGCGGGGCCGGCGCTCGCGTCGGTGGTGAAGGTGACGGTGGGCGTCATGCCGTCGCTGTGCAGGGCGCGGGCGCAGCGGCGCATCCTGCGGTCCAGGCCGGGGGTGCGGGGGTCGAAGAGGAGGCCGGCGACGTTGCCGCTGTGGGCGATCTGCACGCCGGTGGCGCCCGTCCGGTCGGCGATCGCGGTGAGCGTCTCGAACTCCGGGTGGTGCAGTGTGCGTTGGCCGAGCCGGGCGCTCGCGGTACTGACCCGTCCGAGCAGCGCGGGATCGGCGTCCGCCACGGCGGTGCGCAGCATGCGGCGCAGCCGCTCGTAGCGGGCCAGTTCGCGGTCGTCGGCGGTGCGCGCGGGCAGGGACAGGGTGTCGACCGGCGCGCCGCCGCCCAGCGCGCAGCCGACCACCACGGCGGGCGGCAGGGCGGTGCCCAGGGCTTCGAGGACGCGGCCCTGGCGCTGGGCGAAGAGCAGCGGGCCCGAGCCGAGCATCAGCGGGTCGCAGGCGCCCTCCGCGCGCACCGCCAGCCGGGCGATCGTCCCGGGGGCGAGCCGCAACCGGTAGGAGTCGGCGACCGCCCGCACGGTCGCGATGACGTCGCTGGTGGAGGATCCCATCCCGAGCCCGACGGGGATGTCGCCGCTGAGGCGCAGTTCCCCGCCGCAGGGTTCCTCCTCGCGGAGCGCGGCGCACTCGCGCACCGCGAGGAGGGCGGCTGCCCGTGCCTTCGCGCGGCCGGGCGGTGTCACCGACACCGCGTCGGGGCCGTCGTCCGGTCGGCGCAGGAAGGCGGCGTGGGCACCCGGGCCGTTCATCGGCAGGGTGACCAGCGCGTGGCAGGCCCGGCGCCGTTCGTCGAGGAAGACGCCCTGGAGGATCTCGCCGTGATGGCAGGCGGCCTGTCCGGTGCCGACGACGTCCCGGGGTCCGGCCGCGGGCCCGGCCGGGCGGGTGGTGGTCATGATCCGCCCGCCGCCTCGCGGTGGCGATAGCGGTAGAGGGTGGTGGAGTCGGCGCTGAACTGCGAGAAGGGGAACGGTTCCGCGGACAGCGCGGTCACCCCGGCGCCGAGGAAGGCCCGCGCCACCGCGCTGCCGGACTGCGCGTAGACCACCAGTGGCACTCCCCGCTCGCGGCACCGCGTCAGAACGGTGTCGAACGAGCCGTTGCCGAGGGTCATGCCGGTGGCGACCACGGCGTCGGCTGTGTCGAGGACCTCGTGCATGTCGTCGGTGACCGGGTCGCCCCACTGGGTGGTGCGCAGGTTGAAGTCGCAGGGCAGGGGGGTGCCGCCGCGTTCGCGGATGGCCGCGACGAGGGGGTTGACCACGCCGATCAGCGCGACCTTCGCGCCGCCGGGGAGGTCGAGCAGCCCGGCGATGGCCGCGTCCCGGGCCCGGGCCCGGGTCTCGGGGGTTCCGGCGGGCAGGACGACCGGTTCGGCCTCCGCCGCCTCCTGGTGCGGCCGGACGCGGGAGAGGTAGGCGTCGAGCGCGGCGGTCCGCAGGGGGCGGGGGGCGTCGCGCAGCAGCGTGTCGAGCGGGGTGCCGGACGCGTTGCGGCATGTCTCCGGGGCGATCTCCCCCGCCTCGAAGGCGCAGCCGCCGAAGGAGTCTCCCGACCGGACCAGGACGTACTGGTTGAGGTAGGTGGTGTCCCCGCCCGCCAGCCGGGTCCCGTGGTGGATCCAGAACACGCTGGTCGCCACGAGTCCGGCGGGCAGCGGACCGTACTCGCCGGCCAGGACTGCGGCGGTCAGCTCGTCGGTGTTCTTCACAGCCGGCCTCCGGCAGGGGTGCGGACGTTCGGCAGTGCGGCGTCGGGGACGTCGCCGGCCGCCGGTGGGGAGGTGGTTGCCGGGCACTGCCCGATGTCGTCGTGCGGGTCGGTCCTGAGCCGGTGCAGGGGCGTCGTGCGGTTCACGGGAATTCCTCGGATCGGTGGGGATGGGGCAGCGGGGACACGTCGGGGGTTCATCGCGGCTCCGGGAGGGGGTCGGCCTCCCGGACCGTCGGACCGCGGTAGGAGAGGGCGAGGTTGCCGAGGCTGTCGTGCTCGATCCCGGCGTCGACCTCGAAGACGGCGGCCAGCCGTGCGGGGGTCAGGACGTCCGCGGGCCGGCCCGCGGCGACCAGCCTGCCCTGCTGCATGAGCAGGAGCCGGTCGCAGTAGCGTGCGGCCAGGGCGAGGTCGTGCAGGGCGACCAGCACCGTCTGCTCGGTGCGGGTCAGCAGTTCCATCAGCTCCAACTGGTGCTTGATGTCGAGGTGGTTGGTCGGCTCGTCCAGCAGGACGCACCAGGGGCGCTGGGCCAGCGCGCGGGCGATGTGGGTGCGCTGGCGTTCGCCGCCGGACAGCGACTTCCAGTGCCGGTCGGCGAGCCCGGTGAGCTCCAGTCGTGCGAGCGCGGCGGCGACGACGGCCCGGTCGGTGGCGTCGGGGCCGCCCCACCGGTCGCGGAACGGGGTGCGGCCGAGCCCGACGACGTCGGCAACGCGCAGGTCGGTGTCGGTGTCGGCGGCCTGTTCGACGAAGGCGACGTGCCGGGCGAGGCGCCGGGGGCTCCAGCCGGTGACGGGCTCGTCGTCGTACCGTACGGCGCCGGCCGTCGGTGTCCGCAGGCCGGCCAGGCAGCGCAGCAGGGAGGACTTGCCGGAGCCGTTGGGACCGATCAGCCCGACCGTCTCGCCCGCGGCGACCTGCAGGGTGACGTCGTGGACGAGGGCCCGGCCGGACACCGACCAGGTCAGATGTTCGGCGCTGATTCTCACAGTTCACCCCGTTTGCGCAGCACCAGCAGGAACAGCGGGACGCCGAGCAGGGCGGTGAACACGCCGACCGGCACCTCCTGAGGGGCGAAGGCCATCCGGGCCAGGGCGTCGGTCCACACCAGGAAGACGGCCCCGACGAGGGCGGAGAACGGCAGCAGCGAGCGGTGCAGCGGTCCGACGACGAACCGCACACCGTGCGGCACGATCAGCCCCACAAAACCGATGGCGCCGACGGAAGCCACTGCCACCGCGGTCAGTACCGCTGTCGTCAGCAGCAGCACACGCCGCACCGCCCGCACGTCGATGCCGAGCGAGGCGGCGGTGTCGCTGCCGAAGGCGAAGGCGTCCAGCGCGGTGGCGTACAGCCGGAAGAGCGCGAGCCCCGCCGCGCACGCGCCCGCGCACACGAGCACCGCGTCCCAGCGCGTGGAGGCCATCGAGCCGAGCAGCCAGTGGGTGATCGCCCGGGTGGACTCGGCGTCCGCGGACGCGGTCAGCACGAGCGCGGTCAGCGCGGCGAACAGTTCGGCCACCACCACGCCCGTCAGCACGATCCGGGCCGAGTCGAGGCCGGTTCTGCGCAGCAGGAGCAGCAGGGCCCCGAACGACAGCAGCGCGCCCGCGAACGCCCCGCCGGTCACGCCGAACGAGCCCGCGCCGACGCCGAGTACGACCACGCACACCGCGCCGGTCGACGCTCCGGAGGAGATGCCCAGCAGATAGGGCTCGGCGAGCGGGTTGCGGGTGACTGCCTGCAGCACGGCTCCGCACGCTGCGAGCGAGGCGCCGACCAGCGCCGCCATCAGCACGCGCGGTATCCGCAGGTCCCAGATGAGGGAGTCGCGCAGCCGCGGCAGCGGTGTCACGTCGAACCCGGTGCGCGTGCCCACGACCCGGGCCAGTTCGGTGTATCCGATGTCGGCCGCTCCCACCCGCACGGAGACCGCCAGCGACACCAGCAGGGCCGCGGCGCCGAGCAGGAGCAGCCCGGCCCGGGAGACGGCGGACAGTCCCGGGTCCGCAGACGGGGCCGGCCGGCTCGCGGCGGTCGTGCCTGCCCGCCCGGCGGCGCCGGTGTCGGCTGGTGTTTCTTGCGCGGGCTCCGGTGCCGGGCGCAGCAGGTCGATCGGGGGCGCCGCGGCGGGCGGACCCCCCGGGGAGGCGCGCGGACCGCCCGGGTCGGGCGGAGTCCCGCACGCACCCGGAGGGCCGGGGGCGGCCGGGCTAGCGGACATGACCGAGGTCCTTCATGCCCTTGATCAGCAGGCCGAGGGTGTGGGTGGTGCGCACCGAGGGGTCCATCTCGATGCCGGGTGCCTCGATGATCCGGTTCTTCCTGACCGCGGACAGCTCGGACACCGTGGGGTGCTCGCGCATCATGGCGAGCTTGTCCTCGGCGCTGTCCCCCGGCTTTCCGCGCTCGGAGAGATCACCGACGACGATGAAGTCCGGGTCGCGGTCGGCTATCTGCGCCCAGGAGACCTCCGGCCACTCCTCGTCGACGTCGTCGAAGGCGTTCTTCGCCCCCACGAGTCGGCTCATCTCGCTGGGCAGGCCGCCCTTGCCCGCGACGTAGGGCTTGTCGTCGTAGACGGAGTACAGCCACACGACGGTCGGTTCGCCTTCGACACGGTCGGCGGTCCGGGTCGCCTGCTTCACCACGGCCCGCTGTTCGCCGGCCAGCTTCGCCGCCCGCTTCTCGACACCGAAGATCCTGCCGTAGTTCTCGTAGTCGTCGAAGAGGAGGTCGAACGCGGTCTTGTCCGGGTCGTTCCGCTCCGGGCAGTCCACCGCGCTCACGTAGGAGGGCAGGTCCAGTTCGGCGAGTTCCGCGCGGGTTCCGGCCCGGTCCTTGGCGTACAGCTCGGCGGAGGAGGCGACGGCCAGGTCGGGGGTGGCCGCGCGCAGTTGTTCGCCGGTGAGGAGGTCGGGGCTGAGGACCGGCACCCGGCGGTAGGCGTCCCGGTACTTCTCGGCGACCTTCGTCTTCAGGTAGGCGGTACCGGCCATCCGCTCGCCGAGGCCGAGTTCCAGCAGCGTCTCGGTGGCGGACTGGTCCAGGGTGACGGCGCGCTCCGGCGGCCCGTCGAAGGAGAGGGTGCGGCCGCAACTCGTCACGGTCGTCCTGTCCGGCTTCCGGGCGGAAGCGCCGGAGGACTGTCCGGACGAGGAGCATCCGGCGGCTGTGGACGCGAGGACGGCCAGCGCGACGGCGAGACGGGCGGAATGACGCATGGGCTTCTCCGGGGACGGGGCAGGGGAATCGGGCCGTGCCGAGGCGAGGGCAGGCAGGCATCACCTTAACGGAAATGATTATCATTAGACTACTCTGGTCCCGACGCGCTGCCGTCCCGCTCCCGCGCCGCGTCTCCGGCCGGCAGCACCAGTACCGGCCCGCACAGCAGCAGCCGGTGCCGGGCCCGCTCCCGCGTCCGACCCCCGACCGACCCGAACCACTCCGCGAAGAACTGGAGCCCTCGTGCCGACCCCGCCCGCACCCCCCGCACCGCCCGCGGCCCCCGCAGCCGGCCCCGGAAAGCAGCGGACCGTCCTGCTCGACCCCGCCTTCCTCCGCCTGTGGACGGGCGCCACCGCCTCGGGCCTGGCCACCTGGGCCCTCCCCTTCGTCCTCGGACTGGCGGTACTCGACCGCGCCCTCGGCGCCACCGACCTCGGCCTGCTGCTCGCGGCCCGCACCGCGGGCTTCCTCGCCGCGGTGCCCGTCGCCGGAGTGCTGGCCGACCGGCACTCCCGCCGGGGCGTCGTGCTGTGGGCCGGACTCGCCGCCGGGCTCGGAGCACCGGTGATCGCCGCCGGACTCGGGCACTCGCTGCTGCTGATGGCCGCCGCTGCCGCACTGGCCGGTGCCGGGCAGGGCGCCTGCCGGCCCGCCTATCAGGCCCTGACCGCCGAAGTGGTGGACGCCGAGCGCAGGCAGCAGGCCAACGCCGCCATGACCCTGGCGGTCCGGGTCACCACACTCGTGGGGCCCTCGCTGGCCGCCCTGCTCGCGGTCTTCCTGGACGTGCGGGCCCTGCTGGTGGGCATCGGACTGCTGTGGCTCGTCGCCGCGTGCGTCCCCGGACGCGGCGCACGCCCCGGTACCGCGCACAGCACCGAGCAGGCCGCTTCCGGCACCGGACGCACCGGACTGCTCACCGAGTTCGCCGAGGGCGTCCGCGAAGCCCGCAGGCACCCGTGGTTCGTCGCGGGCCTGGGCGCCCTGACGGCGGTCATCGCCACCGGGTACTCGGCCACCGGGGTCACCCTCCCCCTCGTCAGCCGGGACACCTACGGCACCGAGGTCGTGCTGGCCGGTGCGATGACCGCCTACACCGCCGGAGCACTCGCCGGGGCCCTGATCGTCGCCCGCTGGCGCCCCCGCTCCCCCGGCCGAGCCGCCCTGGCCGGCCTCGCCGCCTACGGATTCGCCCCGCTCAGCCTGGTGTTCCCGGTGCACCCCGCCGTGGTGGTCGCCGCCTACGCGATCGCGGGCATCGGCATCGAACTGTTCAACGTGCCGTGGTTCACCGCCGCCCAGCGCGAGATCGCACCGGACAAGCTGGCCCGGGTCTCCTCGCTGGACTTCCTCCTCTCCTACGGTCTCGCCCCGGCCGGGCTCGCCCTGATCGCCCCCGCCATCGACACGTTCGGCACCACCTCGGTCCTCACGGCGTGCGCGGTCGTCTGCTTCACCGTGCCGACCGCCGCCGCACTCGTCCCCGGCGCCCGCACCTTCTCCCGGCAGCACGCCCCCGAGTCCGCACCGCAGTCGAAGGAGACCGCACCCTGATGCACCGATCCGACGCCACGCCG
This sequence comes from Streptomyces sp. NPDC006925, assembly GCF_042869575.1. Lineage (NCBI taxonomy): Bacteria > Bacillati > Actinomycetota > Actinomycetes > Kitasatosporales > Streptomycetaceae > Streptomyces > Streptomyces sp. NPDC006925. The sequence goes on along the minus strand of NZ_JBIAGB010000021.1, from coordinate 1,912 downwards.
ACGCCCGGGCCCGCGGTCCCGGGCGTCGTCCCCACCCGGGTGCCTCCGGACCATGTGCGGCAGGCGCGCACCCTGCTGGACCGCGACGGCGCGGTGCTCCTCACCGGTCGCGAGAACACCTCCGACGCGCTCTTCGCCGCGGCGGCCCAGGTCCTCGGCGACCGGCTGCGCGAGCTGTACCCGCACCGCGTGCGCACCTCGCGCGAGGCCGACCCCGTGCACCTGCACGCCGACAGCTTCGACATCGTCGTCGACATCGCAGGAGTGCCGCGCCGGCGGCGCGATCCCGACGAGGACCACGTCCTCGTCCAGTGTGTGCGCCCGGCACCGGCCGGAGGCGACTCCTTCGCCGTCGACGCCTACGCGTTCCTCGACCGCCTCGCCTCGACCGACCCCGCGCTCCACGACTTCCTCACCGGCACCGACGTCGACCTGTACGGGGCATGGTCCGGACTGCGCGGGCTGCCCGCCACCCCCCGCGTGGGACGGCACGTCGAGTACACGCGCACCGGGCGGCGCCTCGTCCGCCGGACCGACGGCGCGGCACCGGTCCACCGCGCTCCGGACGCCGAACACGTCCACGCCTTCCTCGTCCGCCTGAGCGAGGCAGTGCACGGCCTCGAAGCGCATCTGCCGCGCTTCGCGCTGGCCGCGGGCGACATCCTGCTCCTGGACAACTACCGCTGCTGGCACGGCCGGGACGGCCACCCGGGCGGGCGAACGGTCCGCATCCTCACGCTGCGCAGCGCCGACGCCCGCTGACACACCGGCCGGTGCGGCGGTTCGCGGGCACCCGGCCGCCGCGCGGCGCGAGGCTGTTACACGGTCCGGACACAGTCCCGTGAACTCGAGCCGCGCGGCGGCCATCACACCTCCCGTACGCCGCACTCGCCACGGGTGCGCCGGGAAAGCCCGGCGCCGGAAATGAGGAACCATGACCGCCAAGCTCAACCGCGCCGTCCGCTGCACCGCTGCCGTGCTGGCCGCCCTCGCGGTCGGCGCCGGAGCGACCGCGTGCGACGCGTCGTCCGGATCGTCGGACAAGGCCGCTTCGCACTCGGGGTCGGCCGCGGACTCCTCCTCCGGCACGCAGGACGGCGGCTCGCAGAAGGGCTCCCAGAAGGACTCGGAGAAAGGCTCGCAGGACGCCGGGGACGGGGTGAAGAAGACGGCGGTCAAGGGCTCGCGGACCGACGCGGTGAACCCCGCCTCCGCCCGGACCCGGGAGAGCAAGCGCTGCCACACCGGCGAACTGCGCTACTCCTGGGGCGGTCCGCACGGCGGCGCCCCGGACATGGAGGCCGACTACCAGCAGATCGCCTCGATCCGGCTCACCAACAGCGGGGGACGCACCTGCACCGTGTACGGCTTCCCCGGCGTCCGCCTGGTCAGCGACTCCGGCGACACCTGGGATCTGCGCCGCTCCGCGGACAAGCCGAGCACCCTCACCCTGCACCCGGGTGACGACACCGCCATGGTCTCCATGAACGTCCTGCCGCTGCCGCACGACATGAAGGGCCCCAAGCCCTTCAAGGTGAGCAAGGTCCTGCTGACCCCGCCCGACGAGACCACCCACGTCACGCTCGAGTGGCCCTACGGCGGTGCCCTGGTCGACCAGTCCGGCGCCACCCGGCCCGGCACCTTCGTCAACCCGGTCGGCGTGGGCTGACACCGCCGGGCCGCTCCCGCCGGCCGCCGCCGGCCGGCGGCGCTCCCGTCGGCACCGGACGCGGCCCCGACCCGCCCGCGGGGGGGGGGGGGGGGGGGGGGGGGGGGGGGGGGGGGGGGGGGGGCCCCCCCCCCCCCCCCCCCCCCCCCTCGCCGGTTGACGGTCACCGCTCGCGCGGCCGTCGTACGGCCCTGTGGCCCTACGGCGGTACCCCTGCGAAGCGGCCGCCGACCCGCCTGCTCC
>NZ_JBIAGB010000020.1:1281-122200 GCF_042869575.1 Streptomyces sp. NPDC006925 | reverse complement strand
TCACCTCAGCAGGACAGGACAACGTCGGACCACCCGAAGTGTTCCAACCACCGACAGCCCTGTCCCGAGAAGTTCAAGATCCCCGACAGAGTCGCACATTGGCGACGAGGTCGGGACCGTCACCGCCGGAGCCTCTGCTACCCCCGGCGTTCCGGCCTGCAGCACCGTCGAGTTGCATGCTCGTCGGCTGTCCCGCAGTCAACTTGTGTTGTTCCCACTCCTGCTCGAAGGACATCTGATCTCCTTCCCTGGCCTTCCGGCACCGTGCCTCTATATCACTAAGGGTAGGCAAAAGAGCACATCTGAACAGGCGTTATTCACAGATTCCTTCCCCGCACCAGGCTTCCGGCCTGCTCTCCGCGTGGACGACGACTTGCCCTGGGGGAACGCCTGTCGCCGCACACCGAACTACCTGGAGGTCCAGCGCGCCACTTGCTACGGCCGGCTCGGGCTCGGCCGGGAGGCGGTGGCCTTGTGGAGGCAGGTGCTGGACGAAGTTCCGGCGACGGCGCGACTCGACCGAGGTGTCCACCTCGCCCGGCAGGCAACAGCAGCCGCTGCGGCGCAGGACCCGGACCAGGCCGTCGAGGTGGCGAGGGAGGCGGCGCGGATCGCGGTGGACATGCGCTCGGTGCGGATGCGCCGGGAGTTGGACACCCTTCAGCGTGCAATGCGGCCGTGGCAGGATGCGCCCACCGGCCAGGATCTCGCCGAAGCCCTGGCTCCCGTGGACGAGAGGGGATGACGTGGGCGACATGCCGCAGGTGCTGTCCGAACAGGAGATCACTGAGCACCTGGACGAGCTACCGGGCTGGCAGCGTTCCGGCGATGAGATCACCCGTAGCTACGGCATCCGCTACCACGGCGGCGTCGCGATGATCGTGCATGTTGCTGACGTTGAACGGCTGATCGGCCATCACGCGGACATCGATCTGCGCTGGGACCATGTGCGTTTCGCCATCACCACGCATGACGCCGGTCACAAGCTGACCTCGTCCGATTTCGATCTCGCCGCGCGGATCGATCGGATCGCGGCAGCTCACGACGCCCAGCCGCGGTAAGTCCTGGGGCTGGGCGAGGCGGCTCTCATCGAGTCGAGCCGTGGCGACGCCTGGGAACGGAGCGGGCAGGAGCGACCAGGCGGCCCCGCCGCGTCCGTACCGATGCGCTGCCCGCGGGCACGTTTCGCCTCGGCGGCGCCCCTCGCTCAGCCTCGCTCGCCCAGCACTTCCTCCAGTACCCGGGTGTGGGCGAGCGAGAGGTCCTTGGATGCCGTCAGCAGGGTGAGCACCCGGGCATCGGAGGCCGCCCGGAGGAGCTCGTCGAGGCCCTCGGCGCCCGCGTCCGTGGCCAGCTCGGCGCGGTAGCGCTCGGCGAACTCCGCGAAGCGCTCCGGGGTGTGCCCGTACCACTTGCGCAGCTCGGCGCTGGGGGCGGCCTGCTTGCACCAGGCGTCCAGCGCGGCCTCCTCCTTGCGCAGTCCCCGCGGCCAGAGGCGGTCCACGAGGACGCGGGTGCCGTCCTCGGCAGGCTCGGGCGTCTCGTAGACGCGGCGGACCCGGATCCTCGGCTTCTTCTCGGCAGCCATGGGGCCAGGGTGCGGCCGGTCGCCCGACCCCCGCATGTTGACGCCGTTCACATCGCTGTTCTAGATTCCCGCCATGACCGACTTCGCGGCCCTCGCCCGGCAGACGTGGCACCAGCTCGAACCCGGCTACGCCTCTGTCTACTTCTCCCCCGAGGTCGCCGCGCAGACCGGCGCCCTCGGCTACGACACCGGGGTGCGCTGGCCCTCCTACTTCGCCCTCCGCGCGGCCCCGCTCGGGGCAGCCACGGCCCCGCTGGTGACAGCACTCTTCTACAGCTTCGACCCGCGCACGGTCGCCGAGCACGTTCCCGGCGTCTGGCGGACCGCCTCGCCCGAGGCCGTGCTGGAGGCCCGGATCCGGGGCGTGGACGCGACGCTGCGCACCATGCTCGGCGACGGCCTCGCCGACCCGGGCCTCGCCGAGGCGGCCGAGCTGGCCCGTACCGCCGCCGAGGCGGCCGACCTCGCCGGCCGCCCGCTGGCCGCCGCCAACGCCGCGCTGGAGTGGCCGGCCGAGCCGCATCTGGTGCTGTGGCAGGCCGCGAACATCCTGCGGGAGCATCGCGGCGACGGCCACCTGGCGGCGCTGCAGGCCGCCGGGCTGGACGGCTGCGAGGCACTGGTGTCCTTCGCGTCGATCGACGCGGCGCCGGTGGCGAGCTTCGCCTCCCGCGGCTGGAGCGAGCAGGCGTGGGCGGCGGCCCGTGCCCGGCTCGCCGACCGGGGGCTGCTCGACGCCGACGGCGCCGCCACCGAAGGGGGACGTGCGGTGCGGGACGAGGTGGAGCGGAGGACCGACGAACTCGCCGCCGCGCCGTACCGGACGCTGGGCGAGGAGGGTTGCGCACGGCTGGCGGAACTGAACCTGCCCGTCTTCTCGGCTGTGGTCGCCTCCGGACTGCTGCCCGCACAGTCCACGCTGGGCATCCTCACCGTCCGCGCGCCCGGGCCGCGGTGAACCGGACCGGGTGAGCGGAGCCCGGACGCCGCTCCCCCGGCCGACTTCCCAACGGCGACCGGAGGACGTCCGGATGCTCCACCGCTCGCGGATCACATCGCGAGACAGGCCTTGCCAACCGGCCCCACCAGGGCGTTCTCTCTGCGGGTGCGAACCGGACAGCAGAACACCCCACCCCACTCCGACGACTCCCCCGGCCCGGCCGCCGAACAGCGCGGAGCGCGCCGCGCGGTGACGCTCTTCCCGCTCCTGGTCCTGCTCGCGGGCGCGCTCGGCCTGCTCAGTCCCGGCAGCTTCACGGGCGGCGCCGAGGCGGTGCCCTACCTGCTCGGGGTCGTGATGTTCTGCATGGGGCTGACGATGACCGTGCCGGACTTCCGGAGCGTCGTACGCCGCCCCTGGGCGGTCGCGCTGGGACTCGCGGCCCAGTACCTCGTGATGCCGGGGCTGGGCTGGCTGGTCGCGCAGGGCCTGGGCCTCTCCCCGCAGCTCGCCGCCGGGCTGATCCTGGTCGGCTGCTCGCCGGGCGGGACGGCGTCGAACGTCGTGACCTACCTGGCGCGCGGCGACGTGGCGCTCTCGGTCTCGGTCACCTCGGTCTCCACGTTCGTCGCGCCGCTGCTGACCCCGCCGCTCACGCTGTTCCTCGCGGGCGAGTTCCTGCCCGTGGACACCGGCTCGATGGTCGGCGACATCGTCAAGACCGTGCTGCTGCCGGTCCTCGGCGGTCTGCTGGTCCGGCTGCTCGCCGGGCGCGCCGTCGAACGGGCGCTGCCCGCGCTGCCCTGGCTGTCGACGGCGACCATCGCGGTCATCGTCACCATCGTGGTGGCGGGCAGCGCGGGCACCATCAAGTCGGCCGCGGCGCTGGTGTTCCTGGCGGTGGTGCTGCACAACGGGCTGGGCCTGGCGCTCGGTTACGCCGTGGGGCGGCTGTCCCGGCTCGGTGAACCGGCCGGGCGGGCGCTGGCCTTCGAGGTCGGCATGCAGAACTCGGGACTGGCCGCCTCGCTGGCCGCGGCGCACTTCAGTCCGCTCGCGGCGCTGCCCGCCGCCGTCTTCTCCGTGTGGCACAACGTCTCGGGCGCGCTGGCCGCGGCCTGGTTCGTGCACCGCGACCGGAGCGCCGCGGCGCGAGCGAGCACCGGCGCGGGCCACCCGGCGGTCTCCGGAGCGGCGGACCCGGCCGACCCGGCAGACGTCGTCCCCGCGGACTCCGGAGCGGCGGATTCCGGACCGGCGGCAGCGGGCGGAGCCGACGGCCCGGAGCCGGCCGCCGGGCCGCACACCGCCGGCTGAGCGCTCCGCCCCGGAACCCGGCCTCTCGACAGCCGGCGCTCAGCGCTCCTTCTGCGCCAGCGCCAGCAGATGGTCGGCCAGCGCCTGGCCGCCCTCGGCGTCCCGGCTGATCAGCAGCAGGGTGTCGTCACCGGCGATGGTGCCGATGATCTCGTGCACCCCGGCCTGGTCGATGGCCGAGGCGAGGAACTGCGCGGCGCCGGGCGGGGTGCGCAGGACGACGAGGTTGGCGGACGCCTCGGCGGAGATGAGGAGTTCGCCGGCCAGCCGGGCCATCCGGGCCTCGGTGGCCGACTCGCCCAGCGGAGCCCGCGGGGTGGGGTCCCCGCCCTCGGCGGGGACCGCGTAGATGAGTTCGCCCCCGGTGTTGCGGATCTTGACGGCGCCCAGCTCGTCGAGGTCCCGGGAGAGGGTGGCCTGGGTGACCGTGAGCCCGTCGTCGGCCAGGAGCTTGGCGAGCTGGCTCTGCGAGCGGACCGGCTGCCTGCTGAGAATGTCGACGATGCGGCGGTGCCGGGCCGTCCGGGTCTGCGGGACGGCCTGTCCCCCGTGCTGCTCCTCGGTCATCGTGCGCGTACCCCTCTGGTTCATCTGCTTCGGATCATCCTCTGCCGGCCGCGGCGCCGGACGCTGCCGCGTCGAGGACGGCGGGCAGCGCGCTGACGAGCGCGTCCACCTCCTCCTCGCCGACGATCAGCGGCGGAGCGAGCCGGAGGACGTCCGGAGCGACCGCGTTCACCAGGAAGCCCGCGTCCTGCGCCGCCTGCTGCGCGCGCGGCGCGACCGGCTCGGTGAGCACGATACCCAGCAGCAGCCCCGCACCGCGGACCTGCGCGACCATGGGATGGTCCAGCCCGGCGACGCCCTCGCGCAGTCGCGCGCCGGCCCGCTTGACGTGGTCGAGCAGTCCCTCGGCCGCGATGGTCTCCAGTACCGCGAGCCCGGCGGCGCAGGCGATGGGGTTGCCGCCGAAGGTGGAGCCGTGCTGGCCGGGCTCCAGCAGCTCGGCCGCGGCCCCGAAGGCCAGTACGGCGCCGAGCGGCAGCCCGCCGCCCAGCCCCTTGGCGAGTGTGACCACGTCCGGCTCGACGCCCTCGGCCTGGCAGGCCAGCCAGTGCCCCGTCCGGCCGATGCCGGTCTGGATCTCGTCCAGCACCAGCAGCGTGCCGGTGGCGGCGGTGATCTCGCGGGCCGCGGTCAGATAGCCCTCGGGCGGGACGACGACACCGTTCTCGCCCTGCACGGGCTCGATGATCACGAAGGCCGTGTCCTCGGTGACCGCCGCGCGCAGCGCCTCCGCGTCGCCGTAGGGCACGTGGGTGACGTCGCCGGGCAGCGGACGGAAGGGGTCCTGCTTGCCGGGCTGGCCGGTCAGCGCGAGGGCCCCCATGGTGCGGCCGTGGAAACCGCCGTGGGTGGCGACCATGCCGGTGCGGCCCGTGCGCCGTCCGATCTTGAAGGCGGCTTCGACGGCCTCGGCTCCGGAGTTGGCGAAGTAGACCCGTCCCGGCCGGCCCGCGACCTCCAGCAGCTTCTCGGCGAGCAGCACCGGCGGCTCGGCGATGAAGAGGTTGGAGACGTGGCCGAGCGTGGCGACCTGGTCGGAGACGGCCCGCACGACCGCCGGGTGCGCGGTGCCGAGCACGTTGACGGCGATGCCGCCGACGAAGTCGAGGTACTGCCTGCCCTCGGCGTCCCACAGCCTGCTGCCCTCGCCGTGGGTGAGGGGGATGCGTGGGGTGCCGTAGTTGTTCATCAGGGCGCCCTGCCACCGGCCGGTGAGGGCGGAGTTGTCGTGCGCGATGGTCATGCGGGGCCCTCCGCGTCGTCGTCCACGGTCAGCGGCGCGCCGGGCGGGGTGTGCCGCGGCGCGGGAACGGCGTCGGGCACGACCATCGTGCCGATGCCCTCGTCGGTGAAGATCTCCAGCAGGATGGAGTGCGGCACCCGGCCGTCCAGCACCCGGGCGGTGTGCACTCCGTTGCGTACGGCGTGCAGGCAGCCCTCCATCTTGGGCACCATCCCGCTCGCCAGGTCGGGCAGCAGCTTCTCCAGCTCCGCGGCGGTCAACTCGCTGATCACGTCGTCGCTGTTCGGCCAGTCCGCGTACAGGCCCTCCACGTCGGTGAGGACCATCAGCGTCTCGGCACCCAGCGCCGCGGCGAGCGCGGCGGCGGCGGTGTCGGCGTTGACGTTGTAGACGTGGTCGTCGTCCGCGCTGCGGGCGATGGAGGAGATCACCGGGATCCGGCCGTCCGCCAGCAGTGCCTCGATCGCCCCCGTCTCCACGGAGCTGATGCGGCCCACCCGGCCGAGGTCGACGGGCTCGCCGTCGACCTCGGCCAGATGCTTGGTCGCCGCCATGATGTGGGCGTCCTCACCGGTCATCCCGACGGCCAGCGGGCCGTGCTGGTTGAGCAGGTTGACCAGCTCGCGCTGGACCTGGCCCGCCAGCACCATCCGTACGACGTCCATGGTCTCGGGCGTGGTCACCCGCAGCCCGGCGCGGAACTCCGACTCCAGCCCGAGCCGGTCGAGCTGCCTGCTGATCTGCGGGCCGCCGCCGTGCACGACCACGGGGCGCAGCCCGGCGTGCCGCAGGAAGACGACGTCCTGGGCGAAGGCGGCCTTCAGTTCCTCGTCCACCATCGCGTTCCCGCCGAACTTGATGACGACGGTCTTTCCGTGGTGCCGGGTCAGCCAGGGCAGCGCCTCGACGAGGGTCTGCGCCTTGGGCAGCGCGGTGTGCTTGCGGGTGCTCGGCTTCCGGGTGCTCATGATGAGTACGCGCTGTTCTCGTGGACGTAGTCGGCCGTCAGGTCGTTGGTCCAGATGACGGCGGACGCGGCTCCGGCGTGCAGGTCGGCGGTGATGCGGACCTCGCGGAAGCGCATGTCGACCTTGTTCCGGTCCTCGCCGACGGAGCCGCCGCGGCAGACCTGCACCCCGTTGATGGACACGTCCAGCGCGTCGGGGTCGAAGGCCGCGTCGGTGGTGCCGATGGCGGCCAGCACCCGGCCCCAGTTGGGGTCCTCGCCGTGCACGGCGCACTTGAGGAGGTTGTTGCGCGCGATGGTGCGGCCCACCGTGACGGCCTCGTCCTCGTCGGCCGCGCCGACCACCTCGATCCGGATGTCCTTGGAGGCGCCCTCGGCGTCGCGGATGAGCTGCTGCCCCAGGTCGGCGCAGACCGCGCGGACCGCCTCGGCGAACCCGGCCGCCTCCGGCCGCACCCCGCTCGCGCCGGAGGCGAGCAGCAGCACCGTGTCATTGGTGGACATGGCGCCGTCGGAGTCGATCCGGTCGAAGGTGGTGCGGGTGGCGGCGCGCAGCGCGGCGTCCAGCTCCTCGGCCGGCAGGTCGGCGTCGGTGGTCAGCACGACGAGCATGGTGGCCAGGCCCGGCGCGAGCATGCCCGCGCCCTTGGCCATCCCGCCCACCGTCCAGCCCGCGGGGTCGGAGACGACCGCGGTCTTGTGCACGGTGTCGGTCGTCTTGATGGCGAGGGCGGCCTTCTCGCCGCCGTGCGCGGAGAGCGCGGCGGTGGCGGCCTCGACTCCGGGCAGCAGCGCGTCCATCGGCAGCCGCTCCCCGATCAGCCCGGTGGAGGCGACGGCGATCTCGGCGGCGCTGTGCTCGGTGCCGGTGGCGGAGGTCAGCGCCGCGGCGGTCTTCTCCGCGGTGGCGTGGGTGTCCTGGAAGCCGGGTGCGCCCGTGCAGGCGTTGGCGCCGCCGGAGTTGAGGATGACGGCGGAGACCCGGCCGCCCTTGAGCACCTGCTCGGACCAGAGCACCGGCGCCGCTTTGACGCGGTTGGCGGTGAAGACTCCGGCCGCGGCCTGGCACGGTCCGGTGTTGACGACGAGTGCGAGGTCGGGGGCCCCGCTCTGCTTGATGCCCGCGGCGATGCCCGCAGCCGTGAATCCGCCGGCCGCTGTGACGCTCATGGTGCGACTCCGATCGTGGAAAGTCCCAGTCCCTCGTCCAGGCCGAGGGCGATGTTCATGCTCTGCACGGCACCGCCCGCGGTGCCCTTGGTGAGGTTGTCGACCGCGCTGACGACGACGATCCGGTCTGCCTCCGGATCCAGGGTGACCTGGAGGTGCACCGCGTTGGAGCCCTGCACGGAGGCGGTGGCGGGCCACTGCACCTCCGGGAGCAGGGTGACGAACGGCTCGTCCTGGTACGCCTTCTCGTAGGCGGCCCGCACCTGCTCCGCGGTGGTGCCGGGGGCGGCCTTGGCGGAGCAGGTGGCGAGGATGCCGCGCGGCATCGGCGCGAGCGTCGGGGTGAAGGAGACGGTGACCCGGCGTCCGGCGGCCGCCGAGAGGTTCTGGACCATCTCGGGGGTGTGCCGGTGCGTACCGCCGACGCCGTACGGACTCATCGAGCCCATGACCTCGCTGCCGAGCAGGTGCGGCTTGAGGGCCTTGCCGGCGCCGGAGGTGCCGGTCGCCGCGACGACCACGGCCTCCGGTTCGGCGAGGCCGCCCGTGTAGGCGGGCGCGAGCGCGAGGGAGACGGCGGTGGGGTAGCAGCCGGGGACGGCGATCCGCCGGGTGCCGCGCAGCGCCGCACGGGCGCCGGGGAGTTCCGGCAGGCCGTAGGGCCAGGTGCCGGCGTGCGGGGTGCCGTAGAAGCGCTCCCAGGCGGCGGCGTCGGCCAGCCGGAAGTCCGCGCCGCAGTCGACGATCAGCGTCTCGTCGCCGAGTTGCTCGGCGACGGCCGCCGACTGCCCGTGCGGGAGGGCGAGGAAGACCACGTCGTGACCGCGCAGCACCTCCGCGGTGGTCTCCTCCAGCACCCGGTCCGCGTACGGGACCAGGTGCGGCTGGAGGGTGCCGAACCGCTGCCCGGCGTTGCTGTTGCCGGTCAGCGCCCCGACCTCGACCTGCGGATGCCCGGCGAGCAGGCGCAGCACCTCACCCCCCGCGTACCCGCTCGCTCCCGCCACTGCCGTGCGAACTGCCATGAGACCTCCTCCTCGAAGGCATGACTATACGCGGGGCAGCAGTTTTATGCAATGAATCGTGTGATCAACCGCCCGAGGCCGACGCACGAGCGAAGGCGGCGACTCGCGGAGCGTCCCGCCCCGCCCGCCCACAGGCCCTCGCTCGCACCGGCAAAAAAAGTAGCCATGTACATAGTAGCCATGTACTTTATGAGCCATGAGCAACGGCGCACCGGGGCCCACGCCCGGTTTCCTGGTATGGCGGCTCGCCAACAAGTGGCGGGTCGCGGTCGATCGCGCGGTGGCTCCGCTGGGCCTCACCCACGCGCAGTACAGCCTGGTCGCGTCGCTGTACGGCATGCAGCGCGACGGCGAGCGGCCCAGTCAGCGCCGGCTCGCCGACCACACCGGCCTGGAGGCGCTGTACGTCTCGAAACTGGCCCGGGCCCTGGAGTCGGCCGGGCTGATCGAGCGCACCCGCGACCCCCGCGACCCGCGCGCGGTACAGCTCTCCCTCACCGAGCGGGGCCGAGCCGTCACGCGGGAGGCCATCACGGTGGTGCAGCAACTGCTCCACCAGCTGCTGGAGCCGCTCGGCGGCCTCGACGGCCCGCGGACGGAAGCCTTCACCGAGGAGCTGAAGACCCTGCTCGACGTACCCCTCACGCCAGGCGCGCCGCACGACGCCACCGCACCCGGCGACGGCATCACACAGAGGAGAGCACCATGACCACCACAACACCGGCCGACGCCCGCATGCTCGGCCTGGCCCACTACGCCGCCCGCGGCGTCCTGGAACATGTCCTGGCCCGGCACGGAGTCACGTTCCTGCAGCAGGTGACCCTGCGGGCCCTCGTCACCGCCGAGGCCCCACAGACACGGGAGGAGGTCGTCACCCGGGTCCGGGGCTCCCTCAAGGCCGACCCGGTCGAGATCCACGCCACCCTCGACGAACTGCGGGCCGGGCAGCTGGTCCTCGCGGACGACCCGCACCTTCGCCCCACGGACAGAGGCCGAGAACTGCTCGCCGCCGTCGGAGCGGAGACCGCCCCCATTTCCGCCCGCATCTGGGGCGGCATACCGGAAGAGGACCTGGCGGCCGCCGGCCGCGTCCTCACCCTGGTCACCGAGCGCGCCAACGCGCAGTACACGGAGCTGACGGCCTGACCGCCGCTTCGCGGGTGACCCGGAGTGCTTCAGCCGGCGCGTGCCGGCTGAAGCACTCCGTCACGGGCAGCGTCGGCGGAGCACTCCCCGTCGGCCGCGCCGGGACCGCGCAGCGCCCGGCTGCTCATGCCGCCGGATGACCCGCCGCCACTGCCTCACTTCAGGTGGCGGGTGAAGAACCGGGCCGCGGCCTCTCCGGCGAACTGCGGGACGCCGGTGTGGCCGCCCATGTTGGCGTGCAGGGACTTCTCCTGGGAGCCGAAGGCGTCGAACAGGTCCAGGGCGGCCTGCCGGTCGTTGCCCTCGTCGTCCCACTGCAACAGGACGTGCAGCGGAACGGTGACCCGCCGGGCCTCCTCGAACATGACGCGGGGCACGAGGCTCCCGGCGAAGAGGCCGGCGGCCGCGATGCGCGGCTCCACGACCGCGAGGCGGATGCCGATGGAGATCACTCCCCCCGAGTACCCGACCGGGCCGCCGATCCCGGGCAGCGCCAGCAGGGCGTCCAGGGCGGCCCGCCATTCCGGGACGGCCTCTTCGACGAGCGGGAGGACGAGGGCGTCGATGATCTCCTCGTCGACCGGCCGGCCGGTCTCCTTGGCACGGCGCAGGTCGGCGCGGGCCTGTTCGAGGGCGGGCAGGCGGGGCCGGTCGCCGCTGCCGGGGAGTTCGACGGTGGCCGTGGCGAACCCGTCCGCCGCGGCGTGCCGGGCCCGCGCCGCCAACCGCGGGTACATCCTGCGCAGTCCGAGCGTGGGGTGGCCCAGCAGGATCAGCGGGACCGGTGCGGAGGCGACGGCGGTGGCGGGTGTCCACAGGATGCCGGGGATCCCGTCGAGGGTGAATTCGCGTTCGAGGACGCCGTCACCGAGGGGCTGTTCGGAAGTGAAACGCATGGTCGTGCCTTTCGGGAGTGCGCGTGATCGGCGCTCCCGGACGACCTATCGCCCGACCGTGACCCCGGAGGGGAGCACCCATGTCGAAACGTTCACGGGTACCACCTCCTCGCTCCTCGCACGGCCGCCGGAAACATAGCAGCGGCCGCGGCGGGGCCGCCAACGGTTTTCCGGGCCCGCGTCACGCCGGCGGCTGCGGGAGCTTGGCGGCCACGGCGTCGAGGACCCATTCCAGGCCGTTCGCGAAGGAGGTCCCGGCGTCCACCTCCGTGCCGTCGTGCACGGCCTTGGCGAGTGCCGGGAAGCGGCCGGTGGCCAGCATCTTCGTCACGTGCGGTCCGTGGGCGCGCTGCCAGTCGCGGTCGGACAGGCCCGTGGCGCGCTCGGCCCGCAGGTTCGCGACCTCACGCCTGATCGCGCCGGTGGTGTAGTCGCCGACGGTCTCCACGGCCCGCATGACGGTGTCGAGGCCGGCGAGGCCATCGAGCGCCGACAGCCTGGCCTCGGTCACGGCGAGGCCGTTCGGACCGAGAGTCGGACGACCGCCGAGCAGGTCGGCGAGCCATTCGTGGCGGAGCGCTGCCTGTCTGGTGCGGTGGGCGAGGACGCGCAGCGCCTCGCGCCAGTCGCCGGGCTGCTCGTCGGGGAGGATCTCGCCCTGCACCTCGTCCACCATGAGGTCGAACAGCTCCTCCTTGGTGGAGATGTAGCGGTACAGCCGCATCGGACCGGCGTCCAGCCGGGCGGCGACCTTGCGCAACGACACCGCTTCCAGCCCGCCCTCGTCGGCCAGCGCGACGGCGGCGGCGACGATCCGCTCCCGGTCGAGCGGCACGGGGCGAGTCGGCGGTTCCGGCCGGTCCCACACAGTCATGGGGACACCCTACTGTTGCGATACGCCGTATCCTGGCAATACAGTGTATCGACATGAGACACCGCATTGCAGTGGTCGGAGGCGGCCCTGCCGGTCTGACCTTCGCCCGCGTCCTGCACGGCCGCGGCCACCCGGTCACCGTCCTCGAACGCGACCCCGGCCCCGACGCGCGTCCCCCGGGCGGCACGCTGGACCTGCACGAAGGTCTGGGCCAACGCGCGCTGGAGAAGGCGGGACTCCTCGCGGAGTTCCAGCAAGTGTCCCGTCCCGAGGGGCAGGCCATGCGCATCCTGGCCCCCGACGGGACAGTGCTGCGCGACTGGCAGCCCCGCCCCGAGGAGCGGGCCAATCCCGAGATCGACCGGGGGCAGCTCCGCGACCTGCTGCTCGGCCCGCTCGACGTCCGGTGGGGGCAGGGCGTGAGGCAGGTGGTACCCGGGGCCCGGGACGGTGTACTCGTCCGCTTCGAGGACGGGCGGGAGGAGACGTTCGACCTCGTGATCGGCGCGGACGGCGCCTGGTCCCGGACCCGCGCGGCGGTCTCGCCGGTGACTCCGCACTACACCGGTGTCACCTTCGTCGAGACCTCCCTGGACGACGTCGACACCTGCCACCCCGACCTCGCCCGGCTGGTCGGCGACGGCTCCGTGGCCGTGTACGGCGCGAACCGGGCTCTGGTCGCGCAGCGCAACAGCGGCGGCCACGTCAAGGTGTACGCCCAGTTCCGCGCACCGCTGGACTGGCACACGGACCTGGACCTCGCCGACGGAGCGGCGGTACGGGCGCGTCTGCTGGCCCTGTTCGACGGCTGGGCCGCTCCCGTCCTCGACCTCCTCCACCACGGCACCGTTTTCACCCACCGCCCCCTGTACGTCCTGCCGGTCTCCCACACCTGGACGCACGTCCCCGGGGTGACGCTGCTGGGCGACGCCGCCCATCTGATGCCCCCGCTGGGGGCGGGCGCGAACCTCGCGATGCTGGAGGGCGCCGAACTCGCCGAGTCCCTCGCCGCCGGCTCCGGGGATCCGGACGAGGCCGTCCGCGCCCACGAGGAACGCATGTGGGACCGGGCCGGCAGATGGGCGGAGCTGACCGCGGCCGGTCTGGAACGCCTCGTGAGTCCGGACCCCGCCCAGGCCGTCGCCCTCTTCGACGAAGTCCAGCCGTCCTGACCGGCGCGGGCGGGCCCACCGCCCGCGCCGACGGCCGGCCCGCCCCGGCCCCGGCCCTGGAAAATGTCTCGCACCGCGGGCCACCCCGCCGTGATACTGCCCCGCATGCCTTCCTTCTCCGACTTCGACACCCGCGGCTACCGGACCGTGGATGTGGCCACCGGCTACGGCCGGTGGGTCAGCACGTACGAGGACACCGTCGAGGACGTGATGGACCTCGCGCTGCTGGCCGAACTGACGGTGCCCAACTGGAGCGGGGTGCGGCGCACCGCCGATCTGGGCTGCGGCACCGGGCGGACCGGCGCGTGGCTGCGGCAGCGGGGCGTCACCGGCACGCTCGACGGGGTCGACCTCACCCCGCAGATGCTGGAGCGGGCCCGTGCCAGGGGTGCGCACGACCGGCTCCAGGAAGGCGATGTGCGCGCCACCGGGCTGGAGTCGGGCGCCTACGACCTGGTGATCTCCTCGCTCATCGACGAGCACCTGCCCGATCTGCGGCCGTACTACCAGGAGGCCCGGCGGCTGGCGGCCCCGGGCGCGCACTGCGTGGTCGTCGCCTTCCACCCGCACTTCATCATGGCCTCCGGCATGCCCACCCACTTCACCGACGCCTCCGGCGAGGACATCGCCATCGAGACCCACGTCCATCTGCTCAGCGACCACGTGGCGGCGGGGCTGGGCGCCGGGTGGCGGCTCGTGGAGATGCGCGAGGGCATCGTCGACGAGCAGTGGCTGGCCCGCAAGCCGAAGTGGGCGAAGTTCCGCCACCACCCCGTCTCGGCCGCGCTGGTGTGGGCGCGGGAAGACGGCTGAGCACCACGCGGACGGTAAGCCGGACGACGGGCGCGGCGGGGTTTGCCTTGGAGCACGCTCCAGCGCCTAGCGTCCCTGGCGGATCGCACGGAGCACCTGGCCCGGCATCCGTTCACCGCGTTTCTCATTCCCCTTCAGGAGGTACCGACATGACCCTTCCCACCCGCCACCTCGGCGAGCTGGCCGTCTCCGCGCAGGGACTCGGCTGCATGGGGATGAGCCACGCCTACGGCAAATCCGACGAGGCCACCTCCGTGGCCACCCTCCACCGGGCACTCGACCTGGGCGTGAACCTGCTGGACACCTCCGACTACTACGGTGAGGGCGCCAACGAGGAACTTGTCGGCCGCGCCGTCGCGGGCCGCCGCGACGAGGTGGTGCTGGCGACCAAGTTCGGCTTCGCCAACAAGCTGGACGACCCCATCCGCATCCGGGGCGACGCGGCCTATGTGCGCCAGGCGTGCGAGGCGTCGCTGCGGCGGCTGGGCACCGACCACATCGACCTGTACTACCAGCACCGCGTGGACCCCGAGGTGCCCATCGAGGAGACGGTCGGGGCGATGGCGGAGCTGGTTGCCGAGGGCAAGGTGCGCCACCTGGGGCTGTCCGAGGCGAGCGCGGAGACGGTCCGGCGCGCCCACGCGGTGCATCCGATCAGCGCCCTGCAGAGCGAATGGTCGCTGTGGACCCGCGACCTGGAGGACGGCACGGCCCAGGTCTGCCGCGAACTGGGCATCGGGGTGGTGCCCTTCTCGCCGCTCGGCCGGGGCTTCCTGACCGGCCGCTACACCTCGGTCGACGCCATGGAGGAGTCGGACAGCAGGCGCGGCATGCCGCGCTTCGCCGGGGAGAACTTCGACCGCAACCTGGCGATCGTCGAGCGGCTGAACGGACTGGCCGAGCGGCGCGGCGTCACGGCGGGACAGCTCGCCCTGGCGTGGGTGCAGCACCGCGGCGAGACGGTGGTGCCGATTCCCGGCACCCGGCGGCAGAAGTACCTGGAGGAGAACGTGGCGGCGCTCTCGATCTCGCTGACCGAACAGGAGTTGGCCGACATCGAGGCGGCGGCACCGCGGGACCGGATCGCCGGCGCCCGCTACGACGACGGCGGCCTGGCCTTCGTCAACGGCTGAGCGGCCGCCGGCCGGTGGTCGCTCACAGTCCGGCGGACGGGGCCGGCGCCGGGAGGGGGCCACGGCTGCGGACGGGCCCCGGGGCGCCGCGGATCACAGCAGGTCGAGGTGCCAGGCACCGGCGCCGCCCGCGAGGGCGAGGGTGGCGAGCGGAGGCGCCTCGACCTGCCAGTAGGCGTGCGGCGGGGCCTTGAGCACGTAGCAGAGCGCCGCGCGCAGGACGGACGGTTCGGTGACGGCCACCGCCTGGTCGCCGTCGCCCACCGGTCGGGTGTCGAGCCAGCCGCCGATCCGGCGGATGAAGGACAGCAGGGACTCCCCGCCGTGCGGGGCGGAGCACGGGTCGGCGTACCAGCGGTGCACGGCCTCCGGCTCGCGGGCCGCCACCTCGGCGAGGGTGGCACCGCGCCAGCGGCCCATGTCGCATTCGAGCAGCGCCGGTTGGGCGAGCGGGGCGAGGCCGAGCACGGCGCCGGTCTCCCGGCAGCGCGCCGAGGGCGAGCAGTAGCGCAGCTCGGCGGCGGCGAGGTGGGAGAGCCCGGGGGCCCGGCGGACGACCTCCTCCCAGCCGGCGGCGTCCAGGGAACGCTCGTCGTCGAAGCGCACGTTCGCCACGGAGGAGCTGCGGCCCGCGGCGAGTAACGTCATTCGCACGTGCATGCGCCGAGCGTAGAACCGGACGGCCCGGTGTTCGAGAGGCGGACGTCCGGCAGTTGTGTGCGCACTCCGCGTTCGGACGCGGCCACGCGGGCAGAGCACGCGAAGCGGGCGGCGCCGTGGCGGCCGGGCCCACGGCCGAACTCGGAACCGACTCATGCCGGCGAACACCCAACATGCCTCCATGGCACGGGATGCCGGTCGACGGCCGGGTCGGGACTCACGTATCGTCTCCCGATATCGGAGTTCGGTCCCGTCTGCGGCCGTGCCGATCGAGGGAGTGGCCATGAGCAAGCCGTCGCCCCCCGAAGGGACGCCGGACGAGCTGAACCGTCGGCTCGGGGTGCCGGACGCCGTGGTGATCGGTCTGGGGTCGATGATCGGTGCGGGGATCTTTGCGGCACTCGCCCCCGCCGCGCGGTCGGCCGGCTCCGGGCTGCTGATCGGCCTGGCGCTCGCCGCGGTGGTCGCCTACTGCAACGCCACGTCCTCGGCGCGGCTCGCGGCCCGGTATCCGGCGTCGGGCGGAACGTACGTCTACGGCCGGATGCGTCTCGGCGACTTCTGGGGCCACCTGGCGGGCTGGGGGTTCGTGGTCGGCAAGACCGCCTCCTGCGCGGCGATGGCGCTCACCGCGGGCTCGTACGTGTGGCCGGGCCGCGCCCACGTGGTCGCGGTCGCGGCGGTGGTGGCGCT
Organism: Streptomyces sp. NPDC006925; assembly: GCF_042869575.1. Classification (NCBI taxonomy): domain Bacteria; kingdom Bacillati; phylum Actinomycetota; class Actinomycetes; order Kitasatosporales; family Streptomycetaceae; genus Streptomyces; species Streptomyces sp. NPDC006925. Next base: position 105,996 of record NZ_JBIAGB010000020.1, on the reverse strand, counting down.
GACCGCGGTGAACTACACCGGTGTGCAGAAGTCCGCCCTGCTGAACCGGATCGTCGTGGCCGTGGTCCTGGCGGTGCTCGCCGCGGCGGCGATCGCCGCGGTCACCTCTTCGGCCTCGGACGCGGCCCGGCTCGACCTCGGGGACGACGCGACCTTCGGCGGGGTGCTCCAGGCGGCGGGCCTGCTGTTCTTCGCGTTCGCGGGCTACGCGCGGATCGCGACCCTGGGCGAGGAGGTCCGCGACCCCGCCCGCACCATCCCCCGGGCCATCCCGATCGCGCTGGGCATCACCCTGGTCGTCTACGCCCTCGTTGCCGCCGCAGTCCTGACGGTGCTGGGTCCGCAGGGGCTGGCGGAGGCCGCAGCGCCGCTGTCGGACGCGGCCAGGACGGCAGGCGCGGAGGCGCTCGTACCGGTCGTGCGCGTCGGTGCCGCCATGGCCGCGCTCGGGGCGCTGCTCGCACTGCTCCTCGGTGTCTCCCGCACCACGCTGGCCATGGCCCGAGACCGACACCTGCCGCACGCCCTGGCGGCGGTCCACCCGAAGTTCGACGTGCCGCACCGCGCCGAGCTCGCCGTCGGCGCCGTCGTGGCCGTCGTCGCGGCGACGGGGGACGTGCGTGCGGCGATCGGCTTCTCCTCCTTCGGCGTTCTCGTCTACTACGCCGTCGCCAACGCCTCCGCCTGGACCCTCACCGCCGCCGAGGGGCGCCCGGCTCGGATCATCCCCATGACCGGGTTCGCCGGCTGCCTGCTCCTGGCGTTCGCCCTGCCGTTGTCCTCGGTGATCGCCGGGACTGCGGTGTCGGCCGCCGGTGCCACCGCCTACGGAGTCCGGCGTGCGGTGGCCGGGCGCACGCCATAACCCGGTGACGGCAGACGGGATCCTGATCCTCAGCCCGTTGACCGCCGGCACCCACTTCAACCGGCCATGGCCACGTTCACCTCCGCGACCGCGCCCGGCTCGTGGTCCGCACCTACGAATCCGGCCCGATCCAGCGGATACGCGCCACCTCCACATGCGGCTCCACCAGTCGAACGCCGGTTCGTACACTGCGAGGGTGGAAGACCATACGGCCACCAGGGCCTCGGCACGTCCGGCGCCCGCCCTGCGGCGGTACGTCGGCTCCTATGTCGGTTTCGATCTTCGTGGGTTCCCGGCGGGGGTGCACTGCGGTCCGCCGGGCCGCGTGCTCACTGCGGTGATCAGTCTGTCCGGCCCTTTGGAGGTGGCGGCGGGCGTCGACGACGGGTCACCGGTCACCCGATTCGACAGCGTGGCCGGCGGTCTGATGCGCCGGTCCGTCGCGATCCACCACGACGGACGCCAGGAAGGCGTGCTGGTGTCACTGACACCGCTCGGGGCCCGGGCCGTCTACGGCATGCCCGCCGCTGGTCTCGCCCACCGACTGGTCCCACTCGACGAGCTTCTCGGAGATCTCGGCGTCGAGCTGGTCGACCGGTTGCGCGCGGCGAGGGCATGGGCCGCGCGGTTCGCCGCGCTGGACGAGTTGCTGCTGCGAGCCGTCGGCCGCGGCGGCGACCCCGTTTCCCGGGTGCGCCCCGAGGTGGCCGAGGCCTGGCGCCGCCTCTTGGCCGCGCGGGGCCGCGTCCAGGTCGGAGGGGTCGCCGCAGAACTGGGCTGGAGCCGCCGGTACCTCACCGAGCGGTTTCGCGGTGAGGTGGGCCTGTCGCCGAAGACCTTCGCCCGGGTTCTGCGCTTCGAGCACGCGCACGAACTGGCCACCCTGCACGACCCGCTTCCGTGGGCCGATGTGGCGACCGTCTCCGGCTACGCCGACCAGGCCCATCTCGTCCGGGACTGGAGCGAGTTCACGGGCCGGTCGCCGACAGCATGGCGTCGCGGCGAAGTCCTGCTCGGGACCGGGTAGTCGCCGACCGGCCGCCCGTCGCGTCGGCTTCCGTTCCCTTTCCTTCAAGACCACCCTCTTGCTCTCCTGTGACGATCGTCGGCATGAGACTCATCGATCACGAACCCGACGCCATCGACCTGCGAACCACCCCCGTGCACCTCGGACTGGGGTCGAGAGCGAAACCCGTCGAGGGCTTCGCCTGGGACCCGGAGGTGCTCCGTGCCTACAGCGCCGCGGTCGCGGCGGACGGCGCCGAGGGCCGGATGGTGACGCTCTTCGACGGCGACGGCCTCGACGACCATTGGGAGCGCCACCCCGCCGGCGACGAACTGGTCGTCTGCCTCAGCGGGTCGGTGACGGTCACCCGCGATCGGGACGGAGTGCCCGACCGGGTGGTGCTCGGGCCAGGCGAGGCCACCGTCAACCCGGCCGGGACATGGCACGCGGTCGACATGGCGGGACCGGCGTCCATCCTGACCATCACCCCTGGCCTCGGCACCGACCACCGCCCCCGGACCGAAACCCTCCCGTCCGAGAACGCCGGCACGTCCGGCCCGCCAACACCATGACGACGCGTGTCGCGTGCCTCGGCGACAGCCTCACCCGTGCGCAACTCAGCGTCGACTACCTGGACCTTCTCGCACGACGCCGACCTCCCGCTCCATGAACGCCAGACCGAGGAACCGCGCCGGGCGGACCCGCCGCCGATCCCCTACCGGGACCCGAGGCCCGCAGCGAGCGTCAGCGTCCTCGCCCGGCGCGCCTTGCTGCGCCGCAGCCTCGACACGATCTCGCGGCGCCGGGGTCTCGTGCTCACGACCGGCCACATCCATCAGAACAGCCGCGGCGCCGCCCTCGTCGCCGAGGTCATCGACACCTGGCTCCCGACCCGGAGCACGGAGCCGGTTCCGGCGGCGGCCCCTTTCCTGGACACTCGGTTCCCACCCCTACCGGGCAGGCAACGACGACCGGACCCTCTCGAACGCACACCCGCTCGGTCTCCGCCCACCGCGCGGCCCGCGGTCAGCCCCGCGTGAGCACCTCGGCACAGGCCGCACCCAGGCGGCGTACGCCCTCCACGATGTCGCCCTCGGCCGCCGCGGGGGCGAAGGTGAGCCGGATGTGCGGGGCCGGGGACTCGGCGGCGAAGTAGGGGCTGCCGGGCGCGACGGCGACGCCGGCGCGGAGCGCGGCGGCGGTCAGCACGCCCTCGTCGGTCCCGTCGGGCAGCCGCAGCCACAGGTGGTAGCCGCCGCGCGGGGCGTGCGCCAGGCCCAGCACGGGCACCTGGTCGGCGAGCGCGGCGAGGGTGAGTTCGCGGCGGGTGCGCAACTCGGCGGCGACGGTGCGCAGATGGCGGGGCCAGGCGGGGGCGCCGACGAGTTCGAGCGCGGCCTCCTGGAGGGGCCGCGGCACGAAGAAGGTGTCGACGACCTGGATGGCGCGCAGCCGCTCCAGCACCGGCCCGCGGGCGGCCAGCGCGCCCACCCGCAGGCTCGGCGAGGTGGCCTTGGTCAGTGAGCAGATGTGCACGACGACGCCGTCGGGGTCCTCGGCGCGCAGCGCGGGCGGCAGCGGCCCGGCGTCCTCGTGGGCGAGGTGCCGGGCGAAGTCGTCCTCGACGAGGAAGGCGCCCGCCTCGCGTACCGCGCGCAGCACCTCGCGGCGGCGGCCGGGGGCGAGGACGGCGCCGGTCGGGTTCTGGAACAGCGGCTGGCAGACGAACACCCGCGCGCCGCTGGCCCGGAACGCGTCCGCCAGCAGGTCGGGGCGTACCCCCTGGGAGTCCATCGGGACCGGTACGGGACGCAGCCCCGAGGCGCGGGCAGCGGCGAGCATGCCCGGGTAGGTGGGGGATTCCACGAGCACGGCGGCGCCCGGGGGCGCGAGGGCGCGCAGCGCGGTGGTGAGCGCGGACTGGCCGCCCGCGGTGATCAGTACGTCCGCGGCGGCCACCGTGCCGCCGGGCCCGCCGATCTCCCGCGCGAACCAGCCGCGCAGCTCTTCGAGTCCATCCAGGGGCGGCCGCAGCCAGGCCCCCGGGCGGCGTCCGGCGCGGGCGAGCGCGGCGGCGAGCGCCTGTGTGGGCTGCAGGCCGGGCGGCAGATAGCCGCCGTTGAGTTCGAGCACTCCGGGCGGGGGCACGTCCAGCGTCGCGGTGACGCCGTTCGCGTCGACGCTGCGGGGCACCTGGTCACCGGAGGCGTCCGCGCTCAGTGCCACCTCCTGCCAAGAGGTGTCGCCCCGCTGGAGCAGCGCGCTGTCCGGGCGCCGGGAAGGGGCGCGGAAGGCGCCGACGCCGGGGCGGGTGACCACCAGCCCCTCGGCCACGAGCACCCCGAGTGCCCGCGAGACGGTCACCGGCCCGGCCCGGAACCGCTCGACCAGCGACCGGCTGGACGGGAGCTTTTCACCCGGAGAGTAGCGGTCCAGCTCCCCTCGAAGGGAAGCGGCCAGTTCGGCAACGCTGCTACGCTCGACCATGAGAGACAACGATAGCGCTATCCGATGCGCACGGATAGCGGACCCGGCCCCGGACCTGACGGCGCCGACAGCGGCCCCGCACTCCGCCGTCCTGGCTCCCGCGCCGGAGCAACCGGTCCCGGCCGGGACCGGCACCCCGGCGACCGGCACCGGCGCGGTCTTCGCCGTGCTGGGCGTCGTGTTCTTCTCCCTCACCTTTCCCGCGACGCGCTGGGCGCTGGACGGGTTCGGCCCGTGGACGGCCGCCGCGCTGCGCGCCCTGCTCGCGGGAGTGGTCGCCGCGGGAGTGCTCGCGGTGCGGCGGGTACCGGTCCCGCACCGGCGGCACTGGGGCGGGCTCGCGGTCGCCGCCTCCGGTGTCGTGATCGGATTCCCGCTGCTGACCACACTCGCCCTGGAGACCTCGACCACCTCGCACGCCGCCGTGATCGTGGGCCTGCTGCCCCTCACGACCGCGCTCTACTCGACCGTACGGACCGGATCACGTCCCGCTCCGCTGTTCTGGGTGGCCGCACTGGCCGGCGCCGCCGTGGTGGTGGCCTTCGCGGTGCAGCAGAGCGGCGGCGCCCTCGCCGTCGGCGACCTGTTCCTGTGCGGGGCACTGCTGGTCTGCGCCGCGGGCTACGCCGAGGGCGGCAGGCTGGCCCGGGAGCTGCCCGCGCTGGAGGTGATCGGCTGGGCCCTGGTCGCCTGCCTGCCGGTGGCCGCGGTCGGCTCCGCCTTCGCGCTGGCCCACGAGCCGGTGGCGCTGACCTCGCATTCCGTGCCGGGACTGGTGTGGGGCGCGGTCGCCTCCCAGTTCGTCGGCATGCTCCTGTGGTACCGCGCGATGGGCCTCGCCGGGGTGGCCCGGACCAGCCAGGTGCAACTCGCCCAGCCGCTGCTTACGCTGGTATGGGCGGTGCTGCTACTCGGTGAGCGCCTGTCCCCCGCCGCACCCGCGGCGGCGCTCGCCGTGCTGGTGTGCATCGTGGTCGTACAGCGCAGCCGCGCCTGACCATTGGTGACAGGAGGGCAAGTCCATGCGAGCGAACACGGGCGACCAACTGCTGATGCACGGAAGGACCGTGGGGCAGCACGACCGTACGGCGGAGATCCTGGAGGTCCTGGGCACCAAGGGTGAACCTCCGTACCGGGTGCGTTTCGACGACGGCCACGAAGCCGTGGTCTCCCCCGGCCCGGACTCGGTCGTGCAGGGCCACCGGGAACCGCACGGTCAGCAGCGCTGATCCCGGCGGAACGATCCTCCGCGGGACGGCCACCGCTCCGGCCCCCGCGCCGGATGCGGCTGCCCGCGTCCGGCGGGCCGGGGCCCCGGCCTCGGCACCCGCCCGCGGCAGGAGCACCCCACTCCGCACATAGGTGACCTTTCGCACCCGCCCCACCCCACCTGTGCCGGCACAGGTAACGTCGGGCGGCGGAGCAACGTGTCCCGGCGGCCCTCACAACACTCGGGACGGGTTCGCTGCGGACCGTGAAGTTCAGCGAAAGGCACGAGGTGACGGAGTCTGTAGCCGACGTAGCACGCGTCGGAGTGGTGGGCTGTGGGCAGATGGGTGCGGGTATCGCGGAGGTGTGTGCGCGGTCCGGCCTCGAGGTGATGGTCGCGGAGACCACCGGTGAGGCCCTGGAGCTCGGGCGCACCCGGCTGGTCAACTCGCTCGGCAAGGCCGCCGACCGCGGCAAGATCAGTCGGCAGGAGTGCGACGAGACGCTGGAGCGGCTCTCCTTCACCACCGACCTGGGCGACTTCGCCGACCGCGACCTGGTCATCGAGGCCGTGATCGAGAACGAGCAGGTCAAGACGGAGATCTTCCAGGTGCTGGACCAGGTGGTGACCCGCAGCGACGCCATCCTGGCCTCCAACACCTCCTCGATCCCGCTGGTGAAGCTCGCCGTGGCCACCTCGCGGCCCGACCAGGTCATCGGCATCCACTTCTTCAACCCGGCGCCGGTGCAGCAGCTCGTCGAGCTGATTCCCGCCCTGACCACCGGCGAGGAGACCGTCAAGCGGGCCGAGTCCGTGGTCGGCCAGGTACTGGGCAAGCACACCATCCGGGCACAGGACCGCTCCGGCTTCGTCGTCAACGCGCTCCTGATCCCCTACCTTCTCTCCGCCATCCGGATGTTCGAGTCGGGGATCGCCAGCCGCGAGGACATCGACAACGGCATGGAGATGGGCTGCGCCCACCCGATGGGCCCGCTCAAGCTCACCGACCTGATCGGCCTGGACACCGTCGCCTCGGTCGCCGACTCGATGTACGCCGAGTTCAAGGAACCGCTGTACGCCGCTCCCCCGCTCCTCCAGCGCATGGTCGACGCGGGCCGCCTGGGCCGGAAGGCCGGCGCGGGCTTCTACGCCTACTCCTGAGCTGCGGAGACATGCTGTCCGACCGTCGAGCACCAGTCGCGGTCCTGGAACAGTGAAGGCCGCTACCGGACGTACCGGTAGCGGCCTTCGAAGGTCATTCATTAGTGCGGCAGTTCGTGGACTCCTGGAACGCCGTGCTGAAGTCGCGTCGCGCCACCAGCAAGGCGATCTCCTGATCGGCTACCTGGTGGCGTCCCTGCGGGCGCGTCGCCACCCCTGGGCGCCGCGTGCCGCTGCGCGCCTCGGCTGCTGCGCTGGGCAGCTCGCCAGGCGGCCCAGAGCCGGTTCTCCCGGTTGCGGACCATGCGCACGACATCGGCACGGAACGCCTGGAGGTAGGGAACCGGCACGGCCACATCCTTCCCGGCTGCCCCGAAGGCAAGCCGGAACAGATGTCACCAGACCATGCAGCAGCCCCAAGCGCTGGTGGTCGGTCGTGAAAGTGCTGGTTGGCGGAGAGTGAATGTGCCGATCCTGAAGGACACGCAATGGGCTGGGCAGCTCAGCCGGATTCTGCGAGCAGGTGAACGACGCCGGCCGGGTTCTTGATCCAGTGGGTTCTGGATTCGAGGTCGTGCAGTGGTTCGACCTCGTCGCACGGGCGGATGCCGGTGCCGGCCAGTGTGGCGGTGGCCGCGTCCAGGTCATCGGTGTGGAGCTGCAACCACAGGTCGGGCTGGCTGTAGTTGTCGACGCAGTCCAGCCACAGCGTGTTGGGGCCGAACCGCACCGAATGAGTTCTTGAGACGGTCGGGGCGTAGGAAACGTCCTCTTCTTTGACGTCGAAGCCCAGGGTGTCGCGGTAGAAGACCACGGTGGCCTCGTACTGCGCCTTGGGGATCTTCATGGCGATGTTCAGACCGGCGGTGAACTCAGGCTGGTTCATTGTCAGGTGGCTCCTTGGTCGGGGTGGCGGTGGCGCCCAGTGCGCGTTCCAGCGCGGTCAGCCGGTCATCCCATCTGTTGGCGAGCTTGGCCAGCCATATCTGGGCCGCGCGGATGGGCGCTGGTTCCAACCGGTAGGGGTGGCGCCGGCCGGCCGGTTCAGCGGAGCTGATCAGGCCCGCTTCGGCGAGCTGGTCGAGGTGCTTGGCCACTGCCTGTCGGCTGATCGGCAGCCGCCGGGCCAGATCGGTGACGGTCGCGGGTCCGACGCGGGCGAGTTCGTCCAGCAGCGCCCGCCGGGTCGGATCGGTGAGCGCCGCGAACACCGCGACGGCCTGTTCCTGTGCATCAGGCCGCCGCATCGAGGTAGGTCTCCAGGTCGCCCAGTTCTGCGGTCCATCCCTGGCTGTTGGCCTGGTGGGCGGACCGCGCAACGTGGTCGGCGGCCTGGGCGAACCCGCTCTCCACCAGACGCAGCCGAGTCCCGTCCGCTACGGGCTCCAGGGTGAAGGTCACCAGCGTCAGGGGCGCGTCGTCCCCCGGCCAGCCCTCGATCGGCCACCTGAACGCCAAACGGTGTGGTGGATCGACGATCGTGATCGTGGCGACGGATTCTTCGTCGAGGCCATCCCAGCGGAAATACGCTCGACCGCCGGGCCGTAGATCGATCTCAGCTACCGAGCCGAACCATTGCGACAGCCCTTCGGCGGTGGTCAGCGCGGCCCACACCCGCTCGGCGGGATGCCGCAGCACCGTCTCGCGTTCGATCCTGTCCGGAACCACACCCCTACCCCTTCGCAACCTTTGAGTTGCCATAATGATGGCAACCTAATAGTTGCGATGAGCATTCCGCAAGCCCGGCCCGGAACGCGCGATCGTCGCACGACCTGCCAACCGTCCGCCGTGGCTCATCAGCTCACGACGCGACCGGCACTTCCCCTGTCCGCGTGTCGGCACCCGCTGTCCGGGGGCTTCTTCTCCCCTCAAAAAGGTCCGGGCCCGAGGCGCACCCGGACCCCAACAGCCCCTGCGCACACGGGAGACCGTGGCGAAGGATCGCCACCCGGGCCCCGCGCGGCGTACCGTTCTGAGTGTCCAGGTCAGAACGAGGAGTCCCGTATGCCCGAGCAGACTGACAGCAGCGAGACGTTCGGCCAGAGGGTCCGCCGAGCGCGCATCCGCAACGGACAGACCAGAGCAGTCGTCGGCGGACTCGTCGGCCGCAGCACCGAATGGGTCAAGGCCATCGAGACCGGCCGCCTCAAATGCCCCCGGCTTCCCCTGCTCCTGCACTTGGCAGACGTACTCGGCGTCACCGATCTCGCCGAACTGACCGGCGACGACCGCGTGACAGCCGCAGCCCATGCGAAGACGGCACACGAAGCTCTTCCGGGCGTCCGCGCGGCCCTCACCTCCTATCGCCTCTCCGGTCATGACGAGGAACCCGAGAGCGCCGACGAGCTGGCGCGCAGGGTCTCTCACGCCTGGCACCTGTGGCACGCACCTGGCGAACACCGCACGCGCATCGCCGTGGTCCTGCCCGACCTGCTCGCCGACGCCCAGCACTCCGCACGAGCTCTCGACGGAGTCGACCGGCGCCGTGCCCTGGCCGCACTCGCGGAGACGTACCACCTCGCCCAGCTCTTCCTCTCGTTCCAGCCCGCGCCCGAGCTGGTGATGCTCACCGGAGACAGGTCGATGGCGGCGGCCCAGGACGCGGACAGCCCCAGGGCGATGGCTGCCGCTGCCTGGTACATGAACCACGTCTTCCGGGACGCGGGAGAGCGGCACGAAGCCCGCGTCGACCTCGCGATGAAGGCCGCCGACCTCCTGCGCCCGGAGGCGTCACGGGACGAGTTGGCCCGCTGGGGACTCCTGCACCTGGCTGCGGCCCTGTCGTATGCGAAGGTCGGCCGCCGCGGTGATGCCGACCGGTTCTGGGACCGTGCCGACGAGGCGGCCCGGCGGCTGGGGCCTGACTACTCGCACCCGTACCTCATCTTCGGCCGGGGCATGGTGGACGCCTACGCGATCACCATGCAGAACGACTTGGTCCGGCCCGGCGCCGCGGTGGAGGCGGCTCACGCCGTGGAGATCGAAGGGACGCCGTCGGCTACACGACGCGCGTTCCATCAGATCGAGTCGGCTCGGGCCTACGCTCTGCAGGGCGAGACCGTGGCGGTGGTGCACCTGCTGAAGCGTGCGTTCGAGACCTCACCGGAAACCGTGCGGTACAACCTGTTCGCTCACTCGACCCTGAGGGAGACGCCCGATCGCGGACTGGTGCGGGACGACGTGAGGTATCTCCGCGCCAAACTGAGGGTGTCCGCGTAGGTACACTCCGTACCTGTCGGGAGGGGGGTACAGACCCTACCTGTAGCCCCCCGCACGGCTTCTTACCGTCTGTGCATTGCCCACTACAGAGGACACGGCGATGACACAGACGACGGAGCGCGCACCCTTCAAGCGCGGTGACTACCTGGTGGACGAGGCCACGCGGCAGCTCGTGCCGCCCGAGCCCGGTTGGGTGGGCCGCGTACAGCAGGTCCTCGGCGGGCCGCCGCCGAGGTACGTCCTGGTGACCCCGACCGGCTACGAGTGGCGGGCCCGTCCGGAGCACGTACGTGCCGCCGCCGCAGGGGAACGCGCGGACTACGAGGCCGCATTGGAACGCAGGCGCCGCGGGCTGCGCGAGCTCGGCCGTCGGCTCGCCGGGAGCCGCCGCGCATGAGCACCCTGAGGATCCGCGTCTCCCGTGACGGCGGCCGGACCTGGAGCCGGTGGCGCACGCTGCGCGGCGGCAAGCGCTGTGCCACGCGTGCCGACTGGGGGCCCTGCCGGTGCCCGCGCTGCCGGGAGGGACGTGACCGCGATGCCGCCTGAACCCGCGACGACCACGCCCCGTGGCGGCACCTGGTACGGCGCCTGCCCCCGCTGCAAGCAGCCCCTGGAGCTGACCAGCGGACGCGACGACGCGGGCCGCGTCGTCAGCGCCCGCTGCCGCCGCTGCCCACCCGCTCACCCGTCAGGAGGACCGCTGATGCCCGGAACCGCCGGACAGGACGGCACACCGTGACCGGCCACGACGCGCCGAGCGGCCTGCTGGAGGTCGTGTCCGGCGGGCTCGGGCGGTACTGGGAGGGCACCGCCGTGACCGCGCCCGCCGCATGGTCGGACGCTGCGCTCGCCGACCGGACCGCGGCCTTCACCCACCTGGCCTGGCAGGCGCGCGGTGCGGAGAGCGCCCATCCGGCCACCCACGCCGCCAGCCGGCTGGCTCTCGCCGCCGCGCAGGAGGCGTGGGCCTGGGGGGTGGCTCTCGCCGCGGGCGCGGACATCCCGCCGTTCCGGCTGCTCCCCCGCTGGCTGGCGCACGATCCGCCGGACGTGCAACTGGAGGCGTGCGTCCGGCTGCTGGCCGCCGCCCGCACCGGCGTACTGCCCGCGGCCCCTTACCGCTGCGCGGTCTGTCCCGCGGACCAGAACCTCCACCTGGTCGTCCACGTCCGCTGCACCGGACCCGGCCTCCAGGAGTGGCGCTGCGGCCTGTGCGTCCGGCTGCCCACCGACCCGGACACCGTCCCCGAACCGATCGACGTCCTGTACCGCTCTCACCTGCGCCGGGACGGCGACGGGCCGTGACCCCTCGCCGTACGGCCCGGCGTCACACGGCGGTGCGCCGGGACGACTTCCGCCGGGCGAGTCGGCGCCGCGCTCCCGGACCGGCCCCGGCGGGTGTGCGCGGCCCCGCGGCGGCACCGGCCGGGCCCGGGAGCAGCCCCGGCCCGGCGGCTCGCCGTCACACGGCGGGGGTGTCGGCGTGCGGCTCGCCGCCCGGCTGGTCCGGGTCGTCGTCGGAGGGGCCGCCCGACGTGTTGGACGTGCCGGAGGAACCGCTCGGCGTTCCGAGCGGCTTGTCGGGCTTGCTGTCGGAGGGGGCGGCCGCGGTCCGGTCCGGCACCTCCAGCGTCGGATCCGGCGCGCCGGGCGGCGCATCCGACGACTGGTCCGACGCGGCCGTCGGCTGGTCGCCGGGCTTCTTGAGCTTCTCGACCGTCCGGCGGCGGGCCGCGTCGACCGAGGTCCGCACCACCGAGAGCGGCATGGCGACCGCCTCCAGGGGTTTGCGCTCGGCGTCCACGCCGAGGAAGGTCTCGGCCAGTCCTCCGATGACCATGATGACCGCGCCGACCAGGAAGCCGATGTAGAGCCTGCCGCGTTCGGTGCCGTCGCCGATGAGCCAACCGTAGAAGTAGGGTCCGGTGGCTCCGGCGGCCTGGCCGATGGCGAAGAAGAGCGCGATGGCCTTGCCGCGCACCTCCAGCGGGAAGATCTCGCCCGCCGTCAGGTAGCCGGAGGAGGCGCCCGCGGAGGCGAAGAAGAAGATGATGCACCAGGCGGCGGTCTGGGTGGTCGCGGTCAGCACGTCGGCGACGAACAGCGTCGCGGTGACGCCCAGCGCGCATCCGGAGAAGAGATAGGTTCCGGCGATCATCCAGCGCCGTCCCACGATGTCGAAGAGCGGCCCCAGAATGATCGGACCCAGCAGGTTCCCCGCGGCGAACGCGAGCAGGTACATCGGGGCGTCCTTGTCCGAGACGCCGTAGAACTTCGTCAGTACCAGGGTGTACGTGAAGAAGATCGCGTTGTAGAGGAACGACTGCGTGATCATCAGCGTGGAGGCGAGCACGGCCCGCTTGGGGTACCGGCGGAAGAGCACCCGCAGCAGCGTGACGTAGGTGCTGTGTGCCGACTCGCTGATCTCGATGGCGTCCTCGTCCTCGACCGGCGGCAGCTTCTTGCCGTGGGCGCGCACGGCGGACTCGATCCGGGCGATGGCGGCCTCGGCCTCGGCCTCCCGCCCGTTCATGATCAGCCAGCGGGGACTCTCGGGCAGATGGCGCCGGACGAACAGCACGGAGAAGCCCAGCACCGGGCCGAGCAGGAACCCGATCCGCCAGGCGACCGCGTCGTCGAAGGAGCTGAGGATCACCAGCTCGGCGACGGTGCCGACCATGGCGCCGGCCCAGTAGGTGCCGTTGACCAGCAGATCGACCCGGCCCCGGAAGCGGGCGGGCATCATCTCCTGGATCGCCGAGTTGATGGCCGCGTACTCGCCGCCGATACCGGTTCCGGCGATGAAGCGGGTCATGTACAGGAAGGCGTCCCAGCCGGGCCCTTGCCCGTAGGTGAGCGCGGTCAGCCCGCTGCCGAACAGGTAGACGCCGAACGTCAGCAGGAAGAGTTTCCGCCGCCCGAAGCGGTCGGCCATCCGGCCGAAGAAGAGCGCACCGGTGACCTGGCCGACCAGGTAGACGGTCGCGATCAGCCCCGCCTCGCTGGAGGAGAGCCCCAGGGTGTCCGAGCGGGTGAGGACCGAGGTGACCGAACTGGCGACCGTGATCTCCAGGCCGTCCAGGATCCACGCACAGCCCAGCGCCGCGATCATCTTCGTGTGGAAGCCGGACCAGGGCATCCGGTCGATACGAGCAGGGATCAGGCTGCGGAGCGGGGTGTCCGCCGGACGGGATGATGAGTTCGCTGCTGCCACGCCGTCACCCGTAACCGCCGCCGACCGTCCATCAGAAGATCGTCCGGGCTTCTCACCCGAAAAGATGAGGGGACATCCGCCGGTGACGGATGTCCCCTCGAACGCCGGGACGAGAATCGGTCAGGCGCCCCGCAGCACCGCGCCCGTCCGCTCGACCGCCTCGGCGACGGCCGCGTCCCGCGCGGCGGACGCCTCCTCGGCCTTGAGCGTGCGGTCCGGAGCCCGGAAGCGCAGCGCGTAGGCCAGCGACTTGCGGCCCGCGCCCAACTGCTCGCCGGTGAAGACGTCGAACAGCCGCAGCGACTCCAGCAGCTCGCCGGCACCGGCCCGCAGCGCACTCTCCACCGCGGCGGCCGGCACGGCCGCGTCCACGACCAGGGCCACGTCCTGCGTGGCCACCGGGAACGTGGACACGTGCGGCGCCCGCACCGGGTCGCCTCCGGCCCGCTCGACCAGGTCGAGGTCCAGCTCCATGGCGCAGGTGCGCTCCGGCAGGCCCAGCGCCTTCAGCACCCGCGGATGCAGCTCCCCGGCATGCCCGGCCAGTACCTGCGCGCCGTCCAGCAGCACATACAGCGCGGCGCAGCGCCCCGGATGCCAGGGCACGAAGGCGGCGCTCTCCACGGTGAGCCGCACCCCGGCCTCGGCGGCCACGGTGCGCGCCGCCTCGACGGCGTCGGCCCAGGTGGCAGGACGGCCCGCGCCCCACCATCCGGCGCGCTCCCGGGAGCCGGCCAGGACGACGGCCACGTGCCGGGGCTGCTCGGGCAGCGCGGCATCCAGCGAGTCCAGCTCCTCCCGGGTGGGCCGCCGGGTGACCGGGGGCCGTCCGGCCGAGTCGCCCGTGCCGGTGGGCAGGAAGACCAGGCCCGTCTCGAACAGCGCCAGGTCGTGGCTGCCCCGCCCGTCGTTGCGGCGCAGCGAGGCCAGCAGACCGGGCAGCAGCGTGGTGCGCAGCCCGGGCTCCTCGTCGGAGAGCGGATTGACGAGCTGCACCGTGCGCCGCCGCGGGTCGCCCGCCTCCAGGCCCAGCGCGTCGAAGGCCGCGGCCCCGACGAACGGGTACGACGGCGCCTCCACATAGCCCGCGCCCGCCAGCGCGCGGCCGACGCGGCGGTGCAGCCGCTGGCGCTCGGTCAGCCCGCGGCCCGGCAGCGGCCTGGGCAGCGTGGCGGGCAGGTTCTCGTAGCCCTCCAACCGGGCGACCTCTTCGGCCAGGTCGTTCGGGTCCGTCAGGTCGGGCCGCCAGGACGGCACGGTGACCGTCAGCTCGTCCGGGGCGCCCGGGGTGCCGGACGGCGCGGTGTTCCCGTAGACGTCGCAGCCGACCTGCTGGAGGCGGCGCACGACCGTCTCACGGCCGTAGGCGACGCCCGCGACGCGGTCGGGGTGGTCGGCGGCCATCCGGACCGTACGCGGCCCCGAGGGAGTGGTGATCTCGGTGACGCCCGGGTCGGCCGTGCCGCCCGCGAGGAGCTTGAGCAGGTCGACCGTGCGCTGCGCCGCCGCTGCCGCGGCCTGCGGGTCGACGCCGCGCTCGAAGCGGCGCGACGCCTCCGAGGAGAGCTTGTGGCGGCGTGCGCTGCGAGCGACGGAGACCGGGTCGAAGTGCGCGGCCTCGATCACCACGTCCGTCGTACCGGCGGCGGTGGCACCGTCCGGGCCGGCGGCCGCGTCGGCGATCTCGGTGTCGGCGCCGCCCATCACGCCGGCCAGGCCGATGGGCCCGCGGTCGTCGGTGATGACCAGGTCACCGGCGTCGAGGGTGCGCTTGACCCCGTCGAGGGTGATCAGCTTCTCGCCGCTCTCGGCGCGGCGCACCCCGATGGTGCCCTGGACCCGGGAGCGGTCGTAGGCGTGCAGCGGCTGGCCCAGTTCCAGCATCACGTAGTTGGTGATGTCGACGGGCAGCGAGACCGGGCGCATCCCGGCCTTCTGCAGCCTGCGCTGCAGCCAGATCGGGGACCGGGCCCCGGGGCGCAGCCCGGAGACGGTGCGCGCGGTGAACCGGTCGCAGCCCAGCGGGTCGGCGACCCGCACCGGGTAGCCGTCCGCGGTCGGCGGGGGCACGTCCAGCAGCGCCGGGTCGCGCAGCGGCAGCCCGTAGGCGGTCGCCGTCTCCCGGGCCAGGCCGCGCAGCGAGAGGCAGTAGCCGCGGTCGGGCGTCACCGCGATGTCGAGGACCTCGTCCACGAGTTCGAGCAGCTCGATCGCGTCGGTGCCGGCCTCGTGCTCGGGCGGCAGCACCAGGATCCCGCCGTGGTCCTCGCCCAGGCCCAGCTCCCGCTCGGAGCAGATCATGCCCTCCGAGACGTGCCCGTAGGTCTTCCGGGCGCTGATCTCGAACCCGCCGGGCAGCACGGCACCCGGCAGCACGACGACGACCTTGTCGCCGACGGCGAAGTTGGTGGCCCCGCAGATGAGGTTCTGCGGCTCCCCGGTGCCGTTGGCCGCGCCCACGTCCACCTGGCAGTGGCGGATGGGCTTCTTGAACCCGGACAGCTCCTCGATGGCCAGGACCCTGCCCACCACCAGCGGGCCCTTGAGCCCGGCACCGGTCCGCTCCACCGTCTCGACCTCGAGCCCGGCCGCGATCAGCCTGGCCGCGACGTCCCGGCCGGTCTCGGAAGCCGGCAGGTCGACGTACTCCCGCAGCCACGAAAGCGGCGCCCGCATCAGATCTCCATCCCGAACGGCAGGGTGAAGCGCACGTCACCCTCGACCATGTCTCGCATGTCCTCGACGTTGTGGCGGAACATCAGCATCCGCTCGATGCCGAACCCGAAGGCGAACCCGCTGTAGCGCTCCGGGTCGACACCGCAGGCCGTCAGCACCCGCGGGTTGACCATGCCGCAGCCGCCCAGCTCGATCCAGCCCTCGCTGCTGCACGTACGGCAGGGGTTGTCCGGGTCGCCCACGGAGGTGCCCCGGCACACGAAGCACACCATGTCCATCTCGGCGGAGGGCTCGGTGAAGGGGAAGTAGGACGGCCGCAGCCGGGTGCCCAGCCCCTCCCCGAACAGCGCCGAGACCATGTGGTCGAGGGTGCCCTTGAGGTCGGCCATGGTCAGCCCCTCGTCGACGGCCAGCAGCTCGACCTGGCCGAAGACGGGGGTGTGCGTGGCGTCCAGCTCGTCGGTGCGGTAGACCCGGCCGGGGCAGATGACGTAGACGGGCAGTTCGCGCTCCAGCAGCGAGCGGATCTGCACCGGGGAGGTGTGGGTGCGCAGCACCACGCCGGAGTCCTCGGCACCGCCCGGACCCCGCACGAAGAAGGTGTCCTGCATGGTGCGGGCCGGGTGGTCGGGGTCCAGGTTGAGCGCGTCGAAGTTGAACCACTCGGCCTCGACCTCGGGCCCCTCGGCGACCTCGTAGCCCATCGCCACGAAGACGTCCTCGATCCGCTCGGACAGCGTGGTCAGCGGGTGCCGCGCGCCGGCCGGACGGCGGTCGTGGGGCAGCGTGACGTCCACGGCCTCCTCGACCAGCACACGCTCGTCGCGCTCCCGCTCCAGCTCCTCCTGCCGGGCCTTGAGGGCCTTGCTGACGGCCCCGCGGGCCTGTCCGACTCGCTTGCCCGCTTCCGCCTTCGCCTGCGGCGGCAGCGCGCCGATCTCGCGGTTGGCCAGCGCCAGCGGGGAGCGGTCCCCCGCGTGCGCCGCCTTGACCTCGCGCAGCGCCTCCAGATCCCCGGCGGCGGCGACGGCGTCGAGCGCCTCGTCCCTGGCCCGGTCGATCGCTTCCGGTTTCAGTGCCTCGACCTCGACTGGGTCGTACGACTTGTTGGGTGCCGACATCTCTTCCCGTGTTTCCGATTGGTGGCTGCGCCCCGCCCGTGCCCGGTGACTGCGTGCCGGGGCCCGAGTCTAAGGGGGGCCGCCCGGTGGCGGACACGCGGAGGCCGCCGGGCCTGCGGTGCCTGGTTGCGGAGTCGGCCCGTGCGCGCCGGTGGAGCTCGGGGTCAGGCCAGGAAGGCCGGGGCGCCCACGGGCAGGATAAATCGGAACCGGGCCCCGCTCGCGTCCGCGCTCTCGGATCCCGCACCGGCCTGAGGCCGCGCGGCGGCCCCGGAGCGGTCGGCGCCCTGCGCCCGTTCGACGGTGATGACACCGCCGTGCGCCTCCACGATGCCCTTGACGATGTAGAGGCCCAGGCCCGTACCGCCGCGCCTGCTGCCGCGCCAGAAGCGGGTGAACACGCGGCTCATGGACTCCTCCGGGATACCTGGCCCCTCGTCGCTGACCGTGACGGCCGTCCCGGCGGTGCCGGGCTCCCGCGGGGACGACGCGGGGCGCACCTCGATGGTGACAGTTCCCTCGCCGTGCCGCACCGCGTTTTCCAGCAGGTTGGCGAGCACCTGCTCGATCTTGTCGGGGTCGGCCCACAGGTCGGGGAGCGAGTCGGCGATCTCCGTGCGGAAGCGGGAGGCGGGCTCGCCCGCGGCGATATGGGCCTCCACGTGCCGCCGCACCACGGCCGGCAGGTCGAGCCGCTGGCGGCGCACCTCCAGCCGCCCGGAGTCGATGCGGGAGATGTCCAGCAGCTCGGCGATGAGCCGTGTGACGCGGTTGGCGTCCGCGTTGACGGTCTCCAGCATCAGCCGCTTCTGGTCGTCGGTGAAGCGCTCCCACTTGGCCAGCAGCGTCGCGGTGAACCCCTTGACTGAGGTGAGCGGCGAGCGCAGCTCGTGCGCGACGGTGGCGATCAGCTCCGCATGGCTGCGCTCGGTGCGCCGTCTGGCCTCGGTGCCGCGCAGCGTGACGACGACCCGCTCGACCGGCCCGCACGGGCGGTCCCGTACATAGCGCGCCGCGACCAGCACCTCGTG
Source organism: Streptomyces sp. NPDC006925 (assembly GCF_042869575.1). NCBI lineage: Bacteria > Bacillati > Actinomycetota > Actinomycetes > Kitasatosporales > Streptomycetaceae > Streptomyces > Streptomyces sp. NPDC006925. The sequence continues at coordinate 88,003 of NZ_JBIAGB010000020.1, read as the reverse complement.
GCCGCCGGGCAGCAGCAGGTTCCGCTCGGGCTGCGCGCTGCGGATCGCGAGCCCGCCGTACGGGTCGGTCAGCTGCCACCAGCGGCGCCCGTCCAGGTCCTCCAGCGGGAGCGCGGTGTGCAGCGGACTGCCCAGCGCCTCCTCCCGGGACCGCCCGGTGATGCGGGCCGCCGCGGCGTTGAAGCAGACGACGCGCCCGGCGCCGTCGGCGACCACGAGTCCGTCAGGCAGGTCGTCGGGCTGCACGTCCATGCCGTTCCGCCCCTCCTCCGGCGCCCTCGGTACCCGGCGCCCGGGGGCGACACCCTACTAGCTCTGGGTGACCGCGTGGCACCTCAGCGGGCACGAGGGCACCTCAGCGGGCACGTTGGGCGCGCGCCGAGGCGTAGAGGCAGACGGCGGCGGCCGTCGCGAGGTTGAGGCTCTCGGCGCGGCCGTGCAGCGGCACCCGGACCACGGCGTCCGCCAGCGCCCGCGTCGCCTCCGGCAGCCCCCACGCCTCGTTGCCGAACACCCAGGCGGTGGGCCCGGCCATCGCACCGGCGTCCAGTTCCTCGTCCAGGTCCCGCTCCCCGGTGCCGTCGGCGGCCACCACGCGCACCCCGGCCCCGGTCAGGGCCCGGGCCGCCTCCTCGACGGGGACGCCGACGGCGACGGGCAGATGGAAGAGCGAACCGGCCGAGGACCGCACCGCCTTGGGGTTGTACAGGTCCACCGAGGCGTCGGTCAGCACCACCGCGTCGGCTCCGGCGGCGTCGGCGCAGCGCAGCACGGTGCCCGCGTTCCCGGGGTCGCGCACATGTGCGAGGACGGCGACCAGCCGGGGGCGGGCCGCCACGATCTCGGCGAAAGGCCGGTCGACGAAGCGGCAGAGCCCCACGACGCCCTGCGGGGTGACGGTGTCGGACATCTCCGCGACCACCTCGTCGGAGGCGGTGAGCACCGGGACGCGGGCCGCTCGGGCGGCGTCCAGCAGGTCCGCGTGCCGGGCGGCGGCCTCCGGCGTCGCGTAGACCTCGACCAGGTGCTCCAGCGCCTCCCGCACCGCCTGCGGCCCCTCGGCCAGGAACCGCCGCTCCTTGCCGCGGAAGCTCCGCTTGCCGAGCTTGCGGGCCGTGACGACGCGGGGCGACCGCAGCGAGGTCAACTCGGGGGGCATGGAGGGTGCTCGCTCACTTTCGGAGAGGGGCGGGCAGCATCCGCCGCCGCACACAGTTCTCGCCGCCGCGGCGGAGCCACGGCGGCGAGGGTCCGGCGACAGGGCCGAAGGCGTCGGGTCGAAGGCTCAGCCGGAGGTTCAGGCGGCCTTCGGCGCGTTGACGTCGCTCGGCAGCGCCTTCTGCGCGACCTCGACCAGCGCGGTGAAGGCCGCGGCGTCGTTGACGGCGAGGTCGGCCAGCATCTTGCGGTCGACCTCGACGGAGGCGGCCTTCAGACCCTGGATGAAGCGGTTGTAGGTGATGCCGTTGGCGCGGGCAGCGGCGTTGATCCGCTGGATCCACAGCTGACGGAAGTCGCCCTTGCGCTTCTTGCGGTCGTTGTAGTTGTAGACGTAGGAGTGGGTGACCTGCTCCTTCGCCTTGCGGTACAGGCGCGACCGCTGGCCGCGGTAGCCGCTGGCCTGGTCCAGGATCGCCCGGCGCTTCTTCTGAGCGTTGACCGCCCGCTTGACGCGTGCCACGTGATTACTCCTTGTTGGCGGGTCCGGGAAGGGGCTTCACTGCCCGGCCCGAGTCGATGGGGTCCCGGTCGTGCGGGGACTTACTTGCCGAGAAGCTTCTTGATCTTCTTGGCGTCGGCCGGGGCCGCTTCGGTCTTGCCGGCAAGGCGGCGCGTCAGCGTGGACGGCTTGTGCTCGAGAAGGTGGCGGCGGCCGGCGCGCTGGCGCATCACCTTGCCGGAGCCGGTGACCTTGAAGCGCTTGCGGGCACCGCTGTGCGTCTTGTTCTTCGGCATGTCGCCGTTTCACTCCTCGTCGAGACGCTCCCGGTGCCCGGCGGGCAGGCGGAAGCGCCGTTCGTTCGTTTCGGGTTCCAGGGCGGGTGCCCCGGGAGTGCTCACGCCTCGGCAGGCTCCTCGGCGGACTCCTCAGCGGGTGCGGCCCCCTGCTGGCGCTCCGCCTTGCGGGCGGCCTGCGCCTCGCGGGCCTCGGCCATCGCCTCGGTCTTCTTCTTGTGCGGACCGAGAACCATGATCATGTTGCGGCCGTCCTGCTTCGGGTTGGACTCCACGAAGCCCAGGTCCGCCACGTCGTCCGCGAGCCGCTGCAGCAGTCGGAAGCCCAGCTCGGGGCGGGACTGCTCACGACCGCGGAACATGATCGTGATCTTGACCTTGTCACCCTGCTTGAGGAACCGGACGACATGACCCTTTTTGGTGTCGTAGTCGTGCGGATCGATCTTCGGCCGGAGCTTCATCTCCTTGATGACCGTGTGCGCCTGGTTCTTGCGCGCTTCACGGGCCTTCATGGCCGACTCGTACTTGAACTTGCCGTAGTCCATGAGCTTGCACACCGGCGGACGGGCGTTCGCCGCGACCTCGACCAGGTCGAGGTCGTACTCCTGGGCGAGCTCCAGGGCCTTGGCAAGCGGCACGATGCCGACCTGCTCGCCGCTGGGACCGACGAGTCGCACCTCGGGGACGCGAATGCGGTCGTTGATGCGGGGCTCGGCGCTGATGGGGCCTCCTCGGGTACACCGCGCGAGCGTCTGGCGGACGGCCGCGCATGAATCTGCAATCAGTTGGTGACCACCGCACGCGAACGCGAAAAACGCCCCGGACGGGTCACAGGCGGGGCTCCTCACAGACCGGGAGCACCGCCGCGGAAACCGCGGGGCGCAGCCTGACCTTTGACCCGCGGCCCGAAGGGCCACCAGGTGGGAGAGCGGAGCCTCCACTTGCGGGCTGGAGTCGGTCCCTGTCGCTGGCGGCGGGGACGGACTTCAGCCGGTCGGTGTCCCAGCATAGCAGCAGGGCGCCGGGAACGCCGCCCGGCCCCCGCCGGGGCGCGGCCGGACCTGCCGGGCCCGGCCGTCGCGCCGGCGCCGGAGCCCGGCCGTCCGCGCTGCGGCGGGCCGCGCGGACCGTACGACAATACGGGAGCGGCGGGGGCTTAGGGTGATCCGCATGAGTGACGCCGCAGCCGCCGGGGAGCCCTCCGGTCAGACCCCCGACTTCGACAACCTGACCCGCGACATCGCGGACGTGCCGGCCGTCGAGGTGATCACCACCGTGGCGGTGCACCTGATGAGCTCCGCCGCCGTCAACCTCGGCCTGGCCGAGGAGGGCGCGCAGCACAAGGACCTGGACGAGGCGCGCAAGCTGATCCAGGCGCTGGCCGGGCTCGTCACCGCGAGCGCCACCGAGATCGGCTCGTACCACGCCGCGCCGCTGCGCGACGGCCTCAAGTCGCTCCAGCTCGCCTTCCGCGAGGCGTCCACCGTCCCGGACGAGCCGGGGCAGGGACCCGGCGAGAAGTACACCGGGCCCGTGCACGGCTGAGCAGCGGGACTGCTGCCGCGCGGGGCCGTCCGGGGCCGTGCGCATCTCAGTCGACCCTCGCCTCGCGGCGCGACCGGCGGTTGGGCTGCGGGTGCGTGACCATGTGCACATAGGCCGCCACGGCCCCGCCCACCAGCGGGGCGACGATGAACATCCACAGCTGGGTGAGGGCGGCCCCACCGGCGAAGAGAGCGGGCCCCAGGCTCCGGGCCGGGTTCACCGACGTGCCGGTCAGCGGGATGCCGACCAGGTGGACGACGGCCAGCGCGATACCGATGGGCAGCCCGTCGAAGCCGACCACCGCCACCTTGTGGGTGACCGCGAGCACGGTGTAGACGAACAGGAACGTCAGCACCACCTCGGCGACGAAGGCGCCGCCGGTGTTGATGTGCACCGCCGAGCGGTCACCGAAGCCGTTGCTGCCGAAGCTTCCGCTCGTCTCCAGGCCCGGCACCTGCTTGGCGACCAGGAACAGCAGCGCGGCGCCCGCGATCCCGCCGACCAGCTGCGAGACCCAGTACTTGACCGCCAGCTCCAGATCGAGCCGTCCGGCCAGGAACATCCCCAGCGTCACCGCGGGGTTGAGGTGGGAACCGGAGATCGGGCCGACGGCGTACGCCATGGCCAGCATCACGAAGCCGAACGTGAGCGCGATACCCAGCGAGCCGACGTACTCGGCCGCCAGCACGGCGGCGCCGACGCCGAAGAACACCAGCAGCAGAGTGCCCAGGAACTCCGCGGCGATCGGCTGTGGCTTGTCTTCCAGGTCTCTGATCTGTTCCGGACTGGCCTGGAGCGACTTGACCTGCATGTCGACCTCCCGTGGGGGTCGTCGGAGACGGCCGGGGGTCGGACGTTCCCGGCATTCCTCCTGAGTGTCCGATGCGGCCGCCCGGCCCGCATGTCGAGACGGCCCGCCCGGACGGCACCGGACGCGCCCGTCAGGCCGGGTCGGCGGGGCCGGTCCCGTCGGCGGGGCCGGTCCGGTCAGCGCGGTAGAAAGCCGCCTCGGGCAGCGGGCTGCCCGGTGGCAGGAGCGCCAGGTCGAGTCCCCGCGTCAACCGGGCGCGCAGCGTCTCGTCGGCGGCCAGCGCACCGGCCACCCGCTGGGCGAGGGACTGGAGCTCGGCTCCGGGCGCCGGGGCGAGGGCGAGCACGCCGTCCCCGGAGCCGTCGGCACTCCCGGGTGCCAGATGGGCGCCGAGCACAGCGGGCTCGGCCGCCAGCACCGCACGCAGCGCCCCGGCGACGGCCGGGTCGGCCGAGACCGACGTGTGGACGCGTCCCTCGGCCAGCGCGTGCAGCGCCGCCCCGGTCAGCTCGTAGGGCACCGGACCGGCCAGGTCGAGGAGCAGCGTGTCCGCCTGCTCGTGGGCGACCGCCTGGAGCGCCTGCCCCAGCGGTACGGCCACCGGGCGCGCGTCGGGCCGCCAGCGGGACAGCGCCTCGGTGGAGGTGAAGGCGGGCAGCGCCCGCCGCCCGCCGGGCGCGTTCAGCGTGGGGACGGCCATCTCGCTGGTCTTGTCGCGGCGCAGCCCGTCCTCGCCGGTCTCGGCCTCGGTGAGGACGGCGACGACGGGAACCAGGAGCCGCGCCTCGCGCAGCGCCTCCAGGATCCCGGGCTCGGCCCCCGGTGTCCGGCCCTCGGCCTCCCATGCGGCGAGCGCCTCGGCGAGCGCCGCGTCGGCGGTGCCGTCGTCTCGGGAGAAGGCCGATGCCGGAATGTTCTTGAGCGCCACGCACCGAGCGTATCGGGTGCCGGGAACCATGGGCTGCGGGAGGGGGCGGGCACCGGTAGCGTCGGCGGGATGAACGCGCGAGGAGGGACGGCGGGCGGGGCGCCCGAGCCGGCACGACTGTCGCCGGAACCCGCGCGGACGGTGCCGCGGGACGCGGCACGGCTTCCCGAGCCGGCTCCCCCGGCGCGGCTGTCCCTGGCCGCCCAGCCGCTGGAGGGCGCACCGGAGCCGGTGGCGCGCGGCGCGGAGGAGGTGTTCGTCGCGGCGAGCGTGATGAAGGTGCACATCCTCGCGGCGCTGGCGCTGCGGGCGCAGGGCGCGCTCGGGCATCGGGCGCGGGAGGTGACGGCTCAGGAGCGGGCGTGGGCCGCCGCGATGATCGAGCGCAGCGACAACGCCGCCGCGAACGCACTGTGGCAGGCCGCCGGAGGCGCCGCGGGCGTCACCGCGGCCGGACGGCTGCTGGGGACGGCCCGTACCCGCGCGGCCCCGGACGGGCGCTGGGGGCTGAGCACGACCACGGCCGCGGACCAGCTCGCGCTGCTGCGTGCCGTGCACGGCCGCGGGCCGCGGCGGGAGGTGCTCGCGCCGTGGGCGCGGCAGTGGGTGCGACACCTGATGGGCCGCGTCGTCCCCGGACAGCGCTGGGGTGTCACCGCTGCCGCCGACCCCTGTGACGACGCGCCCGGGGTACCGCAGGGCGAGGTGAAGAACGGCTGGCTGCCGCGCACGGCGACCGGGCTGTGGGTGGTCAGCAGCGTGGGGCGGGTGACCGCGGCGGGCCGCCCCTGGCTGCTGGCGGTGCTCTCGGACGGGCACACCACCCGGCAGGAGGGCGTCGCCGCGGTGGAGCGGGCCGCCCGCGCCGCGGTGCGGGGGCTCACGGACCGGGCGGGCCGGGGCCGGGAACCGATCGCACGGAGCGGCGGAGCAGCCGGGCCGGCTTCCGGGGAGTGAACCCGCGGTGCACGGCGACGGCGGTGCCGATCAGAACCGCACCCGCCGCACCCGCCAGGATCGCGAACCAGCCGGGGCCGCCCTCGTCCCCCGCCCGCGCGGAGCCGAAGTACTCCTTGCGGTACGAGCCCACGGACGGCCGCTGGGCGCGCGGCTCGATGTGGGAGCCCACCTCGATGGCCGCCGCCGGGTCCACCACCCCGGTGCCGACCGCGTCGCTGCGTCCGCCCTCCGGGGTGTGCCCGGCAGTGTCCGAGATCAGCTCCTTGATCTGGGCCGGGCTCAGCTGGGGGTGGGCGGCCCGCACCAGCGCGACGGCGCCGGAGGTGAAGGCCGCGGCGGCGCTGGTCCCCCAGCCCTGGTAGTAGCTGCGGTCGGGGTCGGCGATGAGGATGTCCTGGCCCGGCGCGGCCACGGTGGCGTACCAGCGGCGGGTGGAGAAGGAGGCCCGCGCGCCGTTCCGGTCGACCGCGGCCACGGCGATCACCCCGGGGTAGGCGGCGGGGTAGGAGATGTGGTCGCCGTCCTCCCCTCCGTTGCCGGCCGAGGCGACGACGACGGCGCCCTTGCGCAGCGCGTAGCGGACGGCGGCGTCCTCCCGGGCGTCGGGGTGCGCGGAGTCGCTGTCGTCCCCGAGCGAGAGGTTGATGACGTCGGCGCCGTGGTCGGCGGCCCAGCGGATGCCGTCGGCCAGCGCGGTCTTGCGCCGGTCGCGGGCCTCGGCACGCTGCGGGTCCTTCTCCTCCAGCAGCACCCGGACCGGCAGGATGCGGGCCTCGGGCGCGATGCCGAGCACCCCGTCCTCGCCGTCCTTGCCATGGCCGTGCCCGGCGATGATCCCGGCCATGGCGGTACCGTGCCGGGCCCAGGCGCGGTCGCCCTTCCCGGCGCCCATGCCGACCATGTCCTCGCCGGAGCGGACATTGCGGTGCAGGTCGGGGTGGTCGGCGTCGACGCCGGTGTCCAGTACGGCGACGGTGACGCCGCGGCCCTTGGTGGTCTTCCACGCCTCCCGGGCGTGCAGCGCGTCCAGCGCCCACTCCTTCTCCTGGAGGCCGGCACCCCGCGCGTGGGCCGTTCTCGCGGCGAGCGGACCGAGTGCCAGCACGGTGCAGAGCAGGGGCAGCAGCGTACGCAGCAGAGGCTTCATCGGCTTCCGTCCTCACCGGCACCGTCGTCCCTGCCGCCGCCGTGGCCGTCTCCGTCGGCCCGGTCCCGGTCCTCGGTGTCCCGGCCGCCCTTCGCCGCCGGGTCGGCATCGCCGGACTCCCGCCGGACGGTGGCCTGGCGCAGCCGCCGCTCGATCCGGTCGGCGATGCCCTGGGCCTCGTGGCCGAGTCCGGCCTGCGCCGCGGCCGAGGTCTCGGCCTTGCGGGTGGCGTCGTTCGCCGACTGCGGGTCGGTGACGACGCGGCCGTCGGCGAAACCGGAGACCGAGTAGACCACGACAGGCGCGTCGCGGAGCACGTGCACCGTCCAGCTGGCGCGCTGCGCGTCGCCGAAGTCGGCGGCGACCGTGCCGCGGGCGGCGTACGGACGGGGCATCAGATCGGTGCGCCGGCCGAGGTTCTGGGCGGCGAACCGCTGCCGCAGGTCCCGCATGGCGGCCGGAGCGGCCTTGGTGAACATCAGCCCGACCGTGGTGACGCTGCTGGAGGTCTCGTCGGCGTAGGTGGCCCGCACCAGCCGGGCACAGCCGACCGGGCTGAGCGCCTTGGCCAGCAGCGGGTCGAAGGCGTGCGCGCAGCCGCTGTCGGGGGCCACCGCGATGCGGGTCCAGCCGCGGTCGGCGCCGCCGGGTCCGGCGCCCTTCCCCGCCAGGGTGCGCGGGAACAGGTCGTCGACCGGGATCTCGTGCCAGGCGGCGCGGGCCCCGTCGAACCCGGCGGCCACCGAGTGCCGTCCCGCCTCGTCCCCGGACAGCAGCGTCCCGGCGGCCGCGCCGCCCAGCAGCCCGACACCGAGCACGAGGCAGACGGCGACGACGAGCGAACGCACCGTCAGCGGGGAGGGTCCGAAGGGCGCGGCGGACAGCATCGGGCGCAGCCTGGCGGGTCCCCTCGGTGCGGGCGGCGGCGTGGGTCCCGGGTCGGCAGGCGCGGCGGGCCGCTGGGTCGGCACGAAGGCGGTGCGCTGCGGCCCCGTCCCGGTACCCGGATCGCGGCCCGGACCGGGATCCGGCCGGGCGGGGGCGCTCTCCGGCCCTGCGGCCTTACCGGCCCCCGCGGTGGCAGCGAACGAAGCGGCAGCAGCCGACGGAGCGGCGGGAGGCGGCGGAGCGCCCGGAGGCGGCGGAGCACTCGGTTGCGGCGGGACGCCCGGTTGCGGCGGAGCCGCGGGCCGGGGCGGAGCGGCGGGAGGATCGGGGACGGCAGCGCGGTCGGCGTCGGTGCTCATGTGCCCCCTCCGTGCGATACCGCCCCGCACGAACGCCGGTTCGAGCGAGCGTGTTCGTCGTGGCCGCGGTGAACTGTTCGCCGCGTGCGTACCGTCGCAGCGTGCGGCGTCACTCTACGGTGCGCACCGGGAGGGACGGCAACCCGGCCGAGCTGTGCTGACACGCCCGACGCGAGGGGGCGGCCGGGGTGTTGCGGCGCTCCGGGGCTGTGCGGGCGCGGGCACCTCTGGCAAGCTGCGAGAGTGTTCGATACGACTGCCGCTCCCGCCGCCGACCGTGCCCGGTACGACCGCGCGACCGCCCATCTCGACGCGCCCCTCGCGCTCGTCGACCTGGCGGCGTTCGACGCCAACGCGGACGATCTCGTACGGCGGGCCGGCGGCAAGCCGCTGCGGGTGGCCAGCAAGTCGGTCCGCTGCCGCGCCCTGTTGGAACGGGTGCTGGCAAGGGACGGGTTCCACGGGGTGATGAGCTACACCCTCGCCGAGTCGCTGTGGCTGGCCAGGTCGGGCGTCGAGGACGTACTGCTGGCCTACCCGTCGGCCGACCGCGGCGGTTACGCGGAGCTGGCCTCGGACCCGAAGCTGGCCGCCGCGGTGACCGTGATGGTGGACGACCCCGCACAGCTCGCCCTGATCGACGCGGCACGGGAGGGCGGTGGCGAGCCGATCCGGGTCTGCCTCGAACTGGACACCTCGCTGCGGCTGCTGGGCGGCCGGATCCGGGTCGGCGCCCGCCGCTCCCCGCTGCACTCCCCCGCCGAGCTGGTCGACCTCGCACGCGCCGTGCAGCGGCGCCCCGGCTTCCGGCTGGTCGGCCTGATGGCGTACGAGGGGCACGTGGCGGGCGTCGGCGACGCGGTGCCCGGTGCCGCGCTGCGCTCGCGCGCGGTGCGGCTGATGCAGCGGACGGCCCGCCGCGAGCTGGCGGCGCGCCGCTCGGCGGCGGTGCGGGCGGTCCGCGCGGTGGCGCCGGATCTGGAGTTCGTCAACGGCGGCGGTACGGGCAGCGTGCAGCACACCGCTGCCGAGGAGGCGGTCACGGAGATCGCGGCCGGCTCGGGACTGTACGTGCCGCGGCTGTTCGACAACTTCACCTCCTTCACCGGCCGTCCCGCCGCGCTGTTCGCCATGCCTGTGGTGCGCAGGCCGGGGGTGGGCGTGGTCACCGTGCTCGGTGGCGGCTACCCCGCCTCCGGGGTCGCCGGGCGCGACCGGCTGCCCGAGGTGTACCTGCCCGCGGGACTGCGCTACGACCCGCAGGAGGGGCCGGGCGAGGTGCAGACCCCGCTGCTGGGGCCGCCCGCCGACGACCTGCTGATCGGGGACAAGGTGTGGTTCCGGCACGCCAAGGCCGGTGAGCTGTGCGAGCGGTTCGCGACGCTGCACCTGGTGGAGGGCGACCGGGTGACGGACGCGGTGCCCACCTACCGGGGCGAGGGCATGACGTTCCTGTGAGGAAGTGGGGCGGTGAGGGACCCGGCCCCGGACGGCTGCCCGGGTCGCGCCGTCAGACGGCCTCGCGGTTGCCGTCGTCGGCACCCTCGCCCAGCCCGGTGCGGACCACGCCCTTGCGCAGCTTGTCCAGATCGGAGGCGGGAGGCGCCTTGGGCGCGATGTCGACGCTGCTCCACAGGGCGAGGATCTCGTCCTTGAGGTGCGGTGAGCGGAAGACCACGGCCTCGACGTAGGCGTCCGGCTCCAGCTTGTTCTCCACCCGCCAGCGGACGCGGTACCCCGGCCGGCCGGCGACCGTGACCGTGCCGGACTCGACGACCTCGTGGTCGGTGATGCCGCCGTACGCCTTCTTGGAGTACGACTGCTTCGCGTTCTTGGCCACCTGGAGCTCGGCGGCCTCCTTCAGCGCCTTCTCGCCCTCCCAGCCGCTGGAGACGGGCAGCAGCTTCGCGCCGCCGCGCACACAGTTCGTCTCCTGCCCGGGGCACCGGTACGCGGTGCGGTGCGCGACGAAGCCGGATTCGGGGTCGGGCCGCTCCCATCCCTCGGGGACGGTCAGCCCGACGCCGAGCCCGGGTTCGGGGACGACGTCGCCGGGTGAGCTCTCCGGCGCCGGGGAGTCCTGGTCGCCGTGGTCGCCGGGCGGGTCGTCCTTGCCGTCGGGGCCGGTGGCCTCCGGGGAAGGGGAGGAACTGGAGGCCGCCTTGGGCTCCTCGTCGTCCGAACCGCCCGCCACCAGCACCCCGCCCACGGCGAGGGCGGCGACCAGCACGACCGCGCCGACGATGCCCGCGATGAGCGGACCGCGCCCGGCCTTCCCGCCCCCCGGCCCGGCGGCGGCGCCCGTGGCGGGCCGGGTGTGCCGGGTCCAGGTGGTGCCGTCCCACCAGCGCTGCTGGGGCGGAAGTGGGGGCGTCTGCCCGGGATCGGGGTACCAGCCGGGTGGGGTCGTCATGCTCACGCCCGCACCCTAGGGCACAGGCGTACGAGGCCGCCGGGCGCCCCCGAGGGTGCGGGTCCGCGGACCCGCACCCCGGTGCGCCTACGCGGCGCCGTGGGCGGTGTCGAGCTGGTCCGGGATGATCGAACCGTCGTTCCTGCGCACCGGACCGAGCGAGCCGTCGGGACGCGTGAAGCCCTCGGTGGAGCACGGGTAGGGCTCCCGCTTGCGGGGCAGCGGTTCGATGAACATCGGGTTCACCGCCCAGCGCCCGTCGGCGTCGTCGTAGCCGCGGCACATGATCTCCGGCTTGTTGCGGTTGAGCACCAGGTGGGTGCCCGTCGCGTCGCCGACGAAGGTGACGTCGGTGTCCGCGTCACCGCCGCCGATCGCGATCCGGTGCCGCCGGTCCTGCTTCTGCCAGGCCCGGGGCCCGTGGATACCGAAGATCTCCTGGTTGATCACGCACCGCTTGCCCTCGATGTACGGGATCATCTCCCCCTTGCTGCGGGGCATCCCTCCGCAGCCCTCGGTCCAGGTGGTGATCCGGCCGTGCTCGACCACACTGCGGATGGCGAAGGTGTGCCGGCGGTCGATACCGACACCGCGCGCCCACTCCTCGGCCACCGGCTCGGAGCCCGCCGAGACGATGTAGACCTCGAAACCGGCCTTCTTCAGCGTGCGGATCAGGTCCTGCTGCTGCTCGTAGTAGCGGCTGTAGGCAGGCACGGTGTGCGTGCCCACCCGCTGCGTGCTGCCGACGGGGGCCGCCAGCGCCTCGTCGCGCGCCGCCCTGGCGTAGGAGCGCAGTTCCGGCACGGTGTGGCCCGCGAAGAGCTGCGGCACCCAGGCGTACTGGGGGACGGTGCGCCGGTGGTTCCACTTCCCGGCGAACGCCTCCTCACCGGCCATCGTCTCGGCCTCGCCGCGCACCTGCAGGATCTCGTCGGCGCACGCGTCGTCGGTCGAGGTGGGCAGCGGGTGCCCCACCGGCACGTCGGTGCCGCACGCCTCGGTGAGCGCCCGGTCGGCGGCGTGGGTCAGCCACTTGCTGGTGTCGGACCAGCGCTCGGGGCGCAGGATCTTGTCGTGCCGCAGGGCCCAGGCGATGGTGGCGTCCGTCGAGTCGTTCTTGACGAGGGTGTTGTCCCAGTCGAACGCGGCGACCGGACGGCGGGTGCCGCCGCGCAGGTGCCCGGAGCAGGTGCCGCGCTCGTCGATGGTGCGCTGCAGCTTGGCCCGGTTGGCGCCGTGCCAGGGGAGTTCGGTGGAGAGCTGGGGGCAGTGGCGGCCGCCGCCGTGCCCGGCTGCTGCCTGCGCCGGGACGGGCGAGAGGGTCGCGGCGAGGGCCGCGGCCGCGGTGAGACCGGTCAGGACGGATCTGCTGCGCATGTGGCGCCCCTCCTGGGCTGTCGACAGTGACTCTGTGCACGCTACATCCATGACGGGCGCGTGCTGCTCCGGCCCGCCCGCCGCGCCGCGTCTCCCTCGCCGGGGCGACGGGCGGTGCCGCAGCCGGCCGCTACTGCGGGGTGACGTAGGCGCCCGCGATACCGCCGTCGACCAGGAACTCCGCCGCGTTCACGAACGAGGAGTCGTCGCTGGCGAGGAAGGCGACTGCCGAGGCGATCTCCTCCGCCTCGGCGAACCGGCCCGCCGGCACGTGCACCAGCCGCCGCTGCGCCCGCTCCGGGTCCTTGGCGAACAGCTCCTTGAGCAGCGGGGTGTTCACCGGGCCGGGGCACAGCGCGTTCACCCGGATGCCCTCGCGGGCGAACTGGACACCCAGCTCTCGGGACATCGCCAGCACCCCGCCCTTGGAGGCGGTGTAGCTGATCTGCGAGGTGGCGGCGCCCATCACCGCCACGAAGGAGGCGGTGTTGATGATGGAGCCCCGCCCCTGGGCGCGCATGTACGGCAGCACGGCCTTGCAGCACAGGTACACCGAGGTGAGGTTGACGTGCTGGACGCGCTGCCATGCCTCCAGCCCGGTCTCCAGGATCGAGTCGTCGTCGGGCGGCGAGATGCCCGCGTTGTTGAAGGCGATGTCGACCGAGCCGTAGGTCTCGTGCGCGGTCCGGAACAGCGCCTCGACCTGGTCGGGGTCGGTGACGTCCGCTGCGACGTACCGGCCGCCGACCTCCCGGGCCGCGGCCTCGCCGCGCTCGGCGTCCACGTCGGCGCAGACGACGTTCGCCCCCTCGGAGGCGAGGCGACGGGCGGTGGCGAGGCCGATGCCGCTGCCCGCGCCGGTGACCACGGCCGTACGCCCGACCAGGCGGCGGCACACGGCGGTCTCGTTCTCGGTGGCGCTCACTGGCTCTCCTCGGTGCTGATGAAGACGTTCTTGGTCTCGGTGAAGGCGGCGAGCGCGTCGGGGCCGAGTTCCCGGCCGAGTCCGGACTGCTTGTAGCCGCCGAAGGGGGTGGAGTAGCGCACGCTGCTGTGCGAGTTGACGGAGAGGTTGCCGGCCGCGACTCCGCGCGAGACGCGCAGCGCGCGGCCGCTGTCCCGGGTCCAGACCGAGCCGGAGAGCCCGTAGTCGGTGTCGTTGGCCAGCCGTACCGCCTCGTCCTCGTCGTCGAAGGGGATGACGACGGCGACGGGTCCGAAGACCTCCTCCACCGCGGCGCGCTGCCCCTCGGCGTGCGCCAGCACCGTCGCCGGGTACCAGTAGCCGGGACCTTCGGGGACACTGCCGCGGATGAGCGCGGGCGTCTCCTCGGGGACGTAGCCGCGTACCCGCTCCCGCTGGCGGGCCGAGATGAGCGGGCCCATGGCGGTGGCCCGGTCGGCGGGATCACCGGCCCGGAAGGCGTGCACGGCGGGCTCCAGGAGCTCCAGGAACCGGTCGTGCACGGTGCGCTGGACCAGGATGCGGCTGCGCGCGCAGCAGTCCTGGCCGGTGTTGTCGAGGAAGGAGCCGGGTGCGGCGGCCGCGGCGCGCTCCAGGTCGGCGTCGGCGAAGACGATGTTGGGGCTCTTGCCGCCGAGTTCGAGGGTGACGCGCTTCACGGACTGCGCGCAGCGGGCCATGACGCTCTTGCCGACGGCGGTGGAGCCGGTGAAGACGACCTTGGCCACCCGCGGGTGGTCGACCAGCGCCGTGCCGGTGACGGCCCCCTCCCCCGGCAGCACCTGGAAGAGCCCTTCGGGCAGCCCGGCCTCCAGCGCCAGCTCGGCCAGCCGCAGCGCGGTCAGCGGGGTGTCCTCGGCGGGTTTGAGGAGCACCGCGTTCCCCGCGGCCAGCGCGGGCGCGCTGCCCCAGGCGGCGATCGGCATCGGGAAGTTCCACGGGGCGATCACGGCGACCACGCCCAGCGGTTCCGCGAAGGTGAGGTTCACGCCGCCCGCGACCGGGATCTGCTGCCCCGTCAGGCGCTCGACGCCGCCCGCGGCGTAGTCCAGCAGGTCGCGCACGTTGGCCGCCTCGCCGCAGGCACTGCCCAGCGGGTGTCCGGCCTCGCGCATCTCCAGGACGCCGAGTTCCTCGATGCGCCCGTCGACGGCGGACGCGAACCGGCGCAGCAGCCGGGCCCGGTCGGCGGGCGCCAACGCGGCCCAGGCGGACTGCGCGGCGCACGCGCGTTCGACCGCACGGTCGACCTCCTCGGGCGTGGTGACGGGGACGGTGGTCAGCACCTCCTCCGTCGCCGGATTGACGATGTCGAGCTGCTCGGCTCGGTGCGGGGTGGGTTCTTGCTGTTCGTGCTGCACTCGGTCGATTCCTTACATGCGCTCGAAGGAGCGGTAGCGCTCCCAGTCCGTCACGGCGGTCTCGAAGGCCCGCTGTTCCACCCGGGCCATGTTGAGGTAGTGGTCGACCACTTCGCTGCCGAACGCCTCCCGCGCCGGTGCGCTCCCCTCCCACAGCTCGGCGGCCTCGCGCAGGGTGGTGGGCACGTGCGCGGCGTCGCCGGTGTAGGCGTTGCCGGTGCAGGCGGCCGGGAGCTCCAGTGCGTTGTCGATGCCGTGCAGTCCCGCCGCGATCATTCCGGCGACGGCAAGGTAGGGGTTGACGTCGCCGCCCGGCACCCGGTTCTCCAGCCGGTGGCCCGCGCCGTGGCCGATGACGCGCAGCGCGCAGGTGCGGTTGTCGGGGCCCCAGGCGACGGCGGTGGGCGCGAAGGAGCCGGGCTGGAACCGCTTGTAGGAGTTGATGTTCGGCGCGTACAGCAGCGTGAAGTCCCGCAGGGCCGCGAGCTGTCCGGCCAGGAAGTGCCGCATCAGGGGCGACATGCCGTGCTCGCCCTGCTCGTCGGCGAGGACGGACCGTCCGTCCGCGTCGCGCAGCGAGAGGTGGATGTGGCAGGAGTTGCCCTCGCGCTCGTCGTACTTGGCCATGAAGGTGAGCGCGTGGCCCTGCTGGGCGGCGATCTCCTTGGCGCCCGTCTTGTAGATGACGTGCTGGTCGCAGGTGGTGAGCGCGTCGGCGTAGCGGAAGGCGATCTCGTGCTGGCCCAGATTGCACTCGCCCTTGGCCGACTCGACGACCATGCCCGCGGTCGCCATCTCGTTGCGGATGCGGCGCAGCAGCGGCTCGACGCGTCCGGTGCCGAGGATGGAGTAGTCGACGTTGTACTGGTTGGCGGGGGTCAGCCCCCGGTAGGCGCTGTCCCAGGCCTGTTCGTAGGTGTCCTGGAAGACCATGAACTCCAGTTCGGTGCCCACGTACGCCTGCCAGCCGCGCTCGGCGAGCCGGTCGAGCTGCCGCTGCAGGATCTGCCGGGGCGAGGCGACGACGGGGCTGCCGTCGTGCCAGGCGAGGTCGGCGGTGAGCAGCGCGGTACCGGGGTTCCAGGGGACGCGGCGCAGCGTGCCGGTGTCGCCGTGCATGGCGAAGTCCCCGTAGCCGCGCTCCCAGGAGGACATCTCGTAGCCGTCCACGGTGTTCAGCTCGACGTCGACGGCGAGCAGGTAGTTGCAGCCCTCGCTGCCGCCGTCGAGCACGTGCTCCAGGAAGTAGGGGGCGGCGAACCGCTTTCCCTGGAGGCGGCCTTGCATGTCGGTGAAGGCCAGGACGACGGTGTCGATCTCGCCCGCCTCGACGAGTCTCCTCAGCTCGGAGACGGCGAGCGGTGGTGTGCGGTCTGCCACGGGTGGGCCTCCTGTCGGTCCGCGGAAGCCATAAGGTAGCCGTGCATACCTTTGAAACGGAAGAGGGTCACCGGAAAGGAAGAGGGTGCGATGCCGGAGGACGACAGACTCGCCACGGTGCTGCGTACCGTACACGCGGGCAACGGGTTCGAAGAGGCGCTGGAGCAGATCCTGCAGATCGTCCGCCTGGGCCTGGTCGCCGAGGGCGAGCGGCTGCCCGCCGAACGCGAACTGGCCGAGCGGCTCGGGATCAGCCGCGTCACCCTGCGCGAGGTGCTGAAGGTGCTCGCGGAGCAGGGCGTGGTGGCCAGCCGGCGCGGCCGGTACGGCGGCACCTTCGTCCTCCCGCAGCCGGCCGCCGAGGAGAGCGGCGCCGGGCCGGGCGAGGTGCGGCTGCCCGCCGGGGCGCCGGAGCTGGCGGACACCCTCGTCTTCCGCGAGGTGCTGGAGGCGGGCGCCGCGGAGGTGTGCGCCACCCGCGGCCTGTCCGCGGCGGAGGCGGCCCGGTTGCGGGAGGCGCTGGACGCCACTCGCGAGGCGGCGCTCCAGGACTACCGGCGGCAGGACACGCTGCTGCACCTGACCCTGGTGGAGCTGGCCGGCTCCCCGTCGCTGACCGCCCGGTACGCCGCCGTGCGGGCCAAGCTGAACGAACTGCTCAACCACATCCCGCTGCTGGTGCGGAACCTGGAGCACGCCCAGCAGCAGCACGCGGCACTGGTCGCCGCAGTCCTGGAGGGGGACGGCGAGGGCGCCCGCGCCATCGCCCGCGAGCACTGCGCGGGGACGGCCTCGCTGTTGCGGGGCTTCCTGACCTGAGGCACCGCGGGGGCGGAGAGGGTGCGGAATGCCCGGTGTGCCCCGGGGTGCCGGGGGCGGTTACCGCCCCTTCACGCACGGGGGTTGCGCCCGGCCCCCTCCGGCCACAAAGGTATGCCAGCACACCAATGGCTCACCGCGGGAGTGTGGCACATGACCCAACAGTCCGAGTCCCCCGACCGGGACCGCGCCCCGGCGGCGCGACCCGACCCGGACGCCGCGTACCTCGAACGCCGTACGCTGCGGCGCGGCAGCGCCGGACCGCTGCTGCTGACCGGGCTCGGCGTCGCCTACGTCGTCTCCGGTGACTACTCCGGCTGGAACGCCGGCCTGGCCGAGGGCGGCTTCGGCGGCCTGGCCGTCGCCGCGGTCCTGATGGGGCTGATGTACACCTGCATGGTCTTCGCCCTGGCCGAACTGTCCGCCATCCTGCCCACGGCAGGCGGCGGATACGGCTTCGCACGGCGCGCCCTGGGCCCCTGGGGCGGCTTCCTGACCGGCACCGCCATCCTGATCGAGTACGTCCTCGCACCGGCCGCCATCGTCTGCTTCATCGGCGACTACATCGAATCCCTCGGCCTGTTCGGGCTGGAGTCCGGCTGGCCCGTCTACCTCGCCTGCTTCGCCCTGTTCATCGGCGTCCACCTGTGGGGCGTCGGCGAGGCGCTGCGCTTCTCGCTCGTCGTCACCGCCATCGCGGTCGCCGCGCTGCTGGTGTTCGTCCTCGGCGCCCTCACCGACTTCCACACCAGTGCGCTCGACGACATCCCGGTGGACCACGGCGCCTTCGGCTCCGGCTCCTGGCTGCCGTTCGGCGTGCTGGGCATCTGGGCGGCCTTCCCCTTCGGCATGTGGTTCTTCCTCGGTGTGGAGGGCGTACCGCTGGCCGCCGAGGAGACCAAGGACCCGGCCCGCACCCTGCCCAAGGCCATGGCCTGGTCGATGGGCATCCTGCTGCTGCTCGCGCTGCTGACCTTCGTGACCGCGACCGGGGCCCGCGGCTCGGCGGCCATCCAGGACGTCGGCAACCCGCTGGTGGAGGCCCTGCAACCGGACGGCGAGGCCACGGCACTCTCCCGCGTCGTGAACTACGCGGGCCTGGCGGGACTGGTGGCCTCCTTCTTCTCCCTCATCTTCGCGGGCTCCCGCCAGCTCTTCGCCCTCTCCCGGGCCGGCTACCTGCCCCGCTTCCTCTCCCTCACCAGTCGCCGCAAGGCCCCCTACCTCGGGCTGCTGCTGCCCGGAGCGCTGGGCTTCGGGCTGGCGGCAAGCAGCGGCGACGGCGCCACGATGCTCAACATCGCCGTCTTCGGCGCCACCATCTCCTACGCGCTGATGTCACTCTCGCACATCGTGCTGCGCAAGCGCGAGCCCCATCTGGAACGCCCCTACCGCACCCCCGGAGGCGTGCTGACCTCCTCCGTCGCCCTGGTCCTGGCTCTCGCGGCCCTGGTGGCCACCTTCCTGGTCGACAAGCAGGCAGCATTGATCGCGCTGGCTGTCTACGCGGTGGCGGTCGGCTACTTCGCCTTCTACTCCCGGCACCGTCTGGTGGCGGCGGCACCTGAGGAGGAGTTCGCGGCCCTGGCCGAGGCGGAGGAGGAACTGCGCGACTGACCCTCGCGGGCCGCGTGTCGCGCCCGTCCGGTGCGCCCCGGTCGAACGGCCGGGGCGCACCGGACGGGCGCGGCCCCCGGCGCCACCCGCCCCCGTAGGGGCATCCGCTGTCCGGAGGCCCCGGAACACGGCCGAAGAACCCGGCCGAAGAACGCAGCCGACAGGAGAGACCCCGTGGCACCACCCCTCATCGGCATCACGACCTATCTGGAACCGGTCGCACACTGGGGCGACTGGCAACTGCCCGCCGCACTGCTGCCCGCCTCCTACCACCGGATGGCGCAGCGCGCCGGCGCCCGCGCCGTACTGCTCCCGCCCGACGAGGACCCGGACGCGGCGGCCGACACCCTCTCCCGGCTGGACGGCCTGGTCACCGCGGGCGGTCCGGACGTCGACCCGGCCCGCTACGGCGCCGCACGCGAGCCGCACACCGGCCCCGGGTACCCCGAGCGCGACGCCTGGGAACTGGCCCTCACCCGGGAGGCGCTGGCCCGACGCGTGCCGCTGCTGGCGATCTGCCGGGGCATGCAGCTCCTCAACGTGGCCCGGGGCGGCACCCTCGTCCAGCATCTGCCGACCACGGCGGTCCACCGCGGCGCCCCCGGGGTCTTCGCCCCCCACGAGATCGCACCGGTCCCCGGCACACTGCTCGCCAAGGTGCTGGAGGAGGCGGCGGCCGTGGCCGTGCCGACCTACCACCACCAGGCGGTGGACACGCTCGGCGAAGGCCTGGTGGGCACCGCGCACGCGCTGCACGACGGCACCGTCGAGGCCCTCGAACTCCCGGAGGCCGACCATTTCGTCCTCGGCGTCCAGTGGCACCCGGAGGCCGGTGACGACCTCCGGCTGATGACGGCACTCACCACGGCGGCAGCCGCCACCGGCCTCAACCGGTGAGGGCCAGCAGCTGACGGGCGGGCCCCGCCGGCCGGGCGCCGCGCGGCCAGACCGCCCGCAGCGCCCGGCTCAGCCCGGGTCCCTCCACCACGACCTCGATCAGCCGCCGCGCGGCCAACTCCTCCCGCACCGCCAGCTCGCTGAGCACCGCCGGGCCCGCGCCGCTGACCGCGGCGGCCTTGACGGCCGTGGTGGAGGCCAGCTCCAGCAGCGGCGGGCCGAGCCCGCCGTGTGCGGCGAGCGCCGCGTCCAGGACCTGCCGGGTACCGGAGCCGGGCTCGCGCAGCACCAGTCCGGTGGCGGCCAGTTCGCGCAGCGGGACCGGCTTGCGGCGCCGGGTCCACGGATGCCCGGGAGCCGCGACGACGAGCAGGCGGTCGTGCCCGATGACGGTGCCGTCCAGTCCCGGCGGCACCCCGAGCCCCTCCACGAAGCCCAGGTCCGCCTCCGCGTCCAGGACCGTGCGGGCCACGGCCGCGCTGTTGCCGGCGCGCAGCCGCACCGCGGTGTCCGGCCGCTGGGCACGCAGCGCGATCAGCCAACCGGGCAGCAGATACTCGGCGATCGTCATGGAAGCGGCGACGGTGAGCCGGGAGTCGCGCCGGTCGCGCAGCGCACCGACGCCCGCGTCGAAGGACTCGGCGGACTCCACGATGCGCCGCGCCCAGTCGGTGACCAGCACACCGGCCGCCGTCAGCCGCGAGCCCCTGGGCGAGCGCTCCAGCAGGGTGACGCCGAGCATCCGCTCCATGGAGCGAAGCCGGCCGCTGGCGGCGGGCTGGCTGACCCCCGTCTCGCGCGCCGCGCGGCCCACACTGCCCAGCCGGGCGACAGCCAGCAGCAGCTCCAGCGCGCCCAGATCCGGGACCCGGCGGGCCAGACCGCCGGACACGCCCTCCCTCTCACTCATAGGCCCAGCTTATGCCCCCATAGGGGCACGGCCCCTTCTTCCCGGCCCCGCACCGCGGGAGCGTGGCCGCATGACCGCACCCGCGCACGCGACCACCGGCACCGACGCCCCCGCCTCCGCACCACCGGCAGCCGCGGGGCCCCCGCCCGGGCCGCGGCTGCGTGCCCTGGGCCCGAACTGGTACGCGGCGGTGATGGGGACCGCCATCGTGGCCACCGCCGGAACGGTGCTGCCGCTGCATCCACCGCGCGCCCTGCTGGACGGCGTCTGGGCACTGGCCGCAGCAGCACTGGCGGTCCTGCTGGTGGCCCGCGGAGCGCACTGGCTGCGCCACCGCGACCGGGCCCGCGCCCACCTGCTCGACCCCGCCGTCGCCCCGTTCCACGGCTGCCTGGCGATGGCGCTGCTGGCGGTCGGCGGCGGCGCGTCGGCACTGGACATACCGGGGGCCGCCGGGCTCGACGCGGCGCTGTGGACGTCCGGGACGGCGGTCGGGCTGGTCACCGCAGTGGCCGTGCCGTATCTGATGATCACCCGGCACCGGGTGGAGCAGGGCAGCGCCGCCCCGGCCTGGCTGCTGCCGGTGGTGGCCCCGATGGTCTCCGCCGCGCTCGGCCCGCCGCTGGCCGCACACCTGCCCGCGGGCCCGGCACGGCAGACCCTGCTGCTGGGCTCCTTCGCGCTCTTCGGTGCGAGCCTGCTGGCGACGCTGCTGTTCCTGCCGCTGATCCTCTCCCGGCTGCTGCACCACGGCCCGCTGCCCGCGGCGCTGACGCCCTCGCTCTTCCTGGTGCTCGGGCCGCTGGGGCAGTCCACGACCGCGCTCGGCAACCTCGCGGACGCGCAGCCGGGCACGTTCGGTGCGCTGTCGGTGCTCTACGGCGTACCGGTGCTCGGCTTCGCGCTGCTGTGGCTCGCGCTGTCCTCGGCGCTGGTGGTGCGCGCCGCACGCCGGGGCATGGCCTTCTCACTGACGTGGTGGGCGTTCACCTTCCCGGTCGGCACCTGTGTCACGGGAGCCGCGGCGGTGTGGCGGCACACCGGAGCGGCCGCGTTCGGCTGGCTGGCGGTGGGCCTCTACGCCCTGCTGACGGCCGCCTGGGCGGCCGCCGCCACCGGGACGGTGCGCGGACTGCTCAGCGGAGCGCTGCTCGCAGCGCCGCACCGAGCACCTGCGGCGCCCGCACCAGCGACGGCCCGTACCAGGTGAGGTGGCGGCCGCTGCACAGCGCGGCCGGAGTCCCCGGAAACGCCTCGGGCCCGTCCTCGGCGGTGAACCGGTAGGGCTCGTCCGGCAGGACGACCACCTCGGCACGCCCCGGCGCGGACAGCTCCGCGAGCGGCACCCGCGGATAGCGCTCCTCGTGCCCGGCGTAGCGGTTGCGCACCCCGAGGTGGGCCAGCAGATCACCGGCGAAGGTGTCCCGGCCCAGCACCATCCACGGCTTGCGCCACACCGGTACGACCGCGCGGACGTCGAACTCGGCCCGTGCCCGGGCCCAGGCCTCCTCGGCCTCGTCGAGCCAGGCCGGGCGGGAGAGCCCACAGCCCTCGGTGAGCACCCGGTGCAGTTCCGCGAAGCCCTGCTCCAGCGTCCGCACCTCGGTCACCAGGACCCGCAGCCCGGCCTCCCGCAGGGCCCGCAGATCCGCGGGCCGGTTCTCCTCCTCGTTGGCGAGCACCAGGTCCGGAGCCAGTCCTGCGATGGCCGGAACGTCCGGGTTCTTGGTGCCGCGCACGCGGGTGACGGCCAGGTCCCCGGGGTGTGAGCACCAGTCGGTGGCCCCGACCAGGAGTTCGGGAGCGGTGGCCGCCACCGCCTCGGTGAGGGACGGCACGAGCGAGACAACGGACCTGCACGGCATGTGCAGCACCCTATGCCGCGGCTCCGGCCGGCTCCCACCCCTTGGGGCCCGCCCCGCTGCCTCAGCGGGCCGACGGCCTACGCCACCGGTCCGGCGGCGCGCCCGGACGCCGGGTGCGCCGGACCGGGGACCGGGGACCGGGGGCCCGGGACCGGGGGCCGGGGACCCGCACCAGCGGCACCCCTCCGACCGGCGCCCCCTCACTCGACGGGCGCCAGCTCGTCCTCCAGACCCGGGTGGGCGTCCAGCCACTTGCGGGCGGACTTCTTCTCCTTGCCCTTGCCCTTGCCGCCCTTCTGGACGGCCGCCTCCAGGGAGCCGAGGTCCTGCTCGGACATCGTGAAATCCTTCAGCCAGCCGTACAGCTCGGGGAAGTCCTCCTTGAACCCCTTCCGCGCGGTGACGTGAATGTGGTCGCCCTTGCCCCAGGCGCTCTTGGGGTCCTTGAGCTTCTTCATCGGATACGTGCTGTAGACCCAGTGCGGCGTCCAGGTGGTGGCCAGCACCGGCTTCTTCCGCGCCACAGCGCGGTCCACGGCCGAGAGCATGGAGGAGGTGCTGGAGGAGACCACCTTGTACTCGCCCTCCAGGCCGTACGCCTTGAGGACCTTGTCCTTGAGGATCTTCATCTCGCCCGCGCTGGACTCGATCCCGATGATCTTCCCGTCGAACTCCTTGCCGCGCCCCTTGAGATCCGCCAGCGAGTCGACGCCCTTGACGTAGGACGGCACGGACAGCTCCAGCGAGGTGGGGCCGTACCAGGAGCCGACGTCGGTGAGTCTGTCCCGGTACTTGCGCCAGTACTGCTCGTGGGTCGTGGGCAGCCAGGCGTCCGTCTGGACGTCGATCCGGCCCTGCGCCATGGCGGTGAACAGCGGACCGGGGTCGAGCTGCTCGACCTTCGGCTTGTAGCCGCGGTCCTCCAGGATGTTCTCCCACAGGTAGGTGGTCGCGACCGCCTCGTCCCAGGGGAAGTAGGCCATGCTGACCGACTTCCCCGCGTCCTTGCCCCGCTTCTTCTCACCGCCGGGCACCGGCACCATCTTGTCCAGGAACCCCGGGCGGGCGTTCAGCCACTTGGCGGCGGCCTGCTGCTCCTGGCCCTTGGAGGCGTCCTGGATCGCCGTCTCCAGCGAGGTGAGCTGCTGCTCCGTCAGATGGAAGTTCTTCAGCCAGCGGGCCACGACCGGGTCGTCCTGGGCAAAGCCCTTGCGGGCGACGTTGTAGAGCTTCTCCCCCTTGCCGAAGGCACCCTTGGGGTCCTTGAGCTTGGTCAGATCGTATTTGGCGTACGCCCAGTGCGGGGACCAGAGCGTGACGACGACCGGCTGCTTCTGCTGGATGGAGCGCTTCAGCTCGGCCAGCATCGAGGAGGTGCCGGAGGAGACCACCTTGTACTCACCCTCCAGGCCGTACGCCTTGAGGACCTTGTCCTTGAGGATCTTCATCTCGCCCGCGCTGGACTCGATCCCGATGATCTTCCCGTCGAACTCCTTGCCGCGCCCCTTGAGGTCCGCCAGGGACCGCACCCCCTTGACGTAGGAGGGCACGGTCAGCTCCAGCGAGGTGGGGCCGTACCAGGAGCCCAGCTTCTCCAGCTCGGAGCCGTACTTGTCCCAGTACTGCTGGTGCGTGGTGGGCAGCCAGGCGTCCGTCTGGAAGTCGGTCTCGCCCTGCGCGAGGGAGGTGTAGAGCGGGCCCGGGTCGAGCTGCTTGAGCTGGGGACGGTAGCCGCGCTGCTCCAGCGCCTCCTTCCACAGATAGGAGGTGGCGATGGCCTCGTCCCACGGGATGTACCCCATCTTCAGCTGCTTGCCCTTGCCCACGTCGGTGCCACCGGCGGACGGCGCGGAGGAGCCGGACTCGGCCAGGCTCAGCCCGCCCGCCGCCAGCGCCAGTGCCAGGACGCCGGCGAGCGCGGCGAGCGTGCTCGGCCGGTAGCGGACGAACCGCATCCGGCCCATCATGGCGGTGGTCCGGGCCGCGGCGCGGCGGCCGAGCGGCGAGACGCGCATGCTCAGGGCACCGGTCATCCGGTCCAGGTAGATGGCGAGGATGACGACGGCGATGCCCGCCTCGACGCCGAGGCCGATCTGGACCTGGGTGACGGCGGCGTAGATGCGCTCCCCGAGCCCCGGTGCTCCGGCCAGACCGGCGATGACGACCATCGACAGGGCCAGCATGATGACCTGGTTGATCCCGGCCATCACGGTCGGCAGCGCGAGCGGGAACTGCACCCGGGTGAGGGTCTGCCGGGGACCGGTGCCGAACGCGTCGGCGGCCTCCACCAGCTCGCTGTCGACCTGCCGGATGCCCAGCTCGGTCATCCGGACGCCCGGCGGCATCGCGAAGATGATCGTCGCCAGCAGCCCGGGAGTGGTGCCGACGGAGAAGAAGATCACGCCGGGGATGAGGTAGACGAAGGCGGGCATCGTCTGCATCACGTCGAGCACCGGGCGCACAGCGGCGCTGACCGCCTTCTTGCGCGCCGCCAGGATGCCGATCGGTACCGCGAAGAAGATGGTGATGACCGCGGCGGCCAGGACGAGCGACAGCGTGGACATCGCGTCGTCCCACAGTCCGAAGGAGTCGACCAGCACGAAGCCGGCGAAGGCGACGACGCCCGCGAGGAGTCCGCGCAGCCAGAAGGCGATGACGGCGAAGATCCCGGCCAGCAGCAGCGGCTCGACGCTGCCGAGGATCATGTTGATGCCGTCGTAGAGGCCGGTCAGCACCGTGTTGATGGCGTCGAACAGCCAGCTCAGATGGGTCTGGAGCCAGTCGACCGCGCTCTCGGCCCAGTTGCCCGGATGGAATTCAGGCATCCGCGCTCACCCCGTTCCCATCCTCCTCTGCGGGGGGCGACTCCACCCGCGGCTCCTCGGCCAGTGCGGCGAGCAGCAGCTCGCGGTCGACGACACCCACGGGGGTGCCGGACCCGTCCGTGACGGTCAGCGGGTGCTCGCTGGTGGAGAACGGGGTGAACAGTTCGGCCAGCGGCGTCTCGGCCGTGACCGTCGGGACGACGGCGCTCGGCGGACCGCCGTCGGGCGGGGCCGCCCCGCCGCCGTCCGCCTCCCGCATGATCGCGCCCGCGGTCAGCACCCGGGAGCGGTCCACGTCCTGGGTGAAGGAGGCGACGTACTCGGTGGCGGGCCGCAACAGGATGTCCTCCGCGGTACCGATCTGCACGATCCGGCCGTCGCGCATCATCGCGATGCGGTCGCCGACACGCATGGCCTCGTTCAGGTCGTGGGTGATGAAGACGATGGTCTTGCGCAGCGACTGCTGCAGCTGCAGCAGCTGGTCCTGCATGTCGCGGCGGATCAGCGGGTCCAGCGCGCTGAAGGACTCGTCCATGAGCAGCAGGTCGGCGTCGGTGGCCAGCGCGCGGGCGAGCCCGACGCGCTGCTGCATGCCACCGGACAGCTCGTCGGGCCAGGAGTGCTCCCAGCCCTGGAGCCCGGCCAGGTGCAGGGCCTCGGTGGCGCGCTGTTCCAGTTCCTCGCCCGGGACGCCCTGCACCCGCAGACCGTAGGCGGCGTTCTCCAGCACGCTGCGGTGCGGGAAGAGCGCGAAGTGCTGGAAGACCATGCTGATCCGGTGGGAGCGCAGCCCGCGCAGCTCGCGCGGGCCGAGCGCGGTCAGGTCCTCGCCGTCGAACAGGACCCGTCCCGAGGTGGGGACCAGCAGGCCGTTGAGCATCCGCAGCAGCGTCGACTTGCCCGAGCCGGAGAGGCCCATGACGACGAATACCTGCCCTTCCGCCACCTCGAAGGAGGCGTCGATCACCGCGGCGACCGTGCCTTCGGCCCGCAGCTCCTCGCGGTCCGCGTCGGCGCGCAGCCGGGCCACGGCCTCATCCGCTTGTCTCCCGAACACCTTGTACAGGTGTTCGGCTCTCAGCCTGGACACATTCACCCTCTTGACTGCGACAACAGTTACCCCGGCCTGCCATCCGTCTCGCCATGGAGCGCTGTAGATCGCTGCAACCGACGCACCAGAAAGATGAACCGCACATGAAACTTTTGTCGGACTCGTCCTGCTCCATGAGCGTGACCCCGAATCGGCCCTCCCGCTCCCCACGGCGTCCAAAGGGGTGGAAAAGCGACCCGAGTGACACTCGGGCCCAGCGCGCGACCACCCGGCGCCACCTGTCGGTCCGGTACGGCATCATCGGCTCGTGACCACCACAGCGAACGCAGCGCACACCGGGACAGGACACACCGCGAACGGCCGCAGGCTGATGCTCCTGGACACCGCCTCGCTCTACTTCCGCGCGTACTTCGGCGTCCCGGACACCGTCCGCGCGCCGGACGGAACCCCCGTCAACGCGGTACGCGGCCTGCTCGACTTCATCGCCAGACTCGTCCAGGACCACCGCCCCGCCGCGCTGGCCGCCTGTATGGACGCCGACTGGCGCCCCGCGTGGCGGGTGGAGCTGATCCCCTCCTACAAGGCGCACCGCGTCGCCGAGGAGGTCCCGGGCGGCCCGGACCAGGAGGAGACCCCCGACACCCTGGGCCCGCAGGTGCCGGTGATCGAGCAGGTGCTGGACGCGATCGGAGTGGCCCGGCTCGGCGCCGCGGAGTACGAGGCGGACGACGTGATCGGCACCCTCGCCACCCGCGCCACCGGCCCCGTCGACGTCGTCACCGGCGACCGCGACCTCTTCCAGCTCGTCGACGACGCGCGCGCCGTGCGGGTGCTCTACCCCGTCAAGGGCGTCGGCAGCCTGGACGCCTACGACGACGCGGCCCTGCGCGCCAAGTACGGGGTCGACGGAAGGGGGTACGCCGACCTGGCGGTGCTGCGCGGCGACCCCAGCGACGGACTGCCCGGGGTCCGCGGCGTCGGCGAGAAGACGGCCGCCAAACTGCTGGCCGAGTACGGCGACCTGGCGGGCATCCGCGCCGCGGCGGCCGACCCGGTCTCCCGGCTCACCCCCGCCCAGCGCACCAAGTTCGCGGAGGCCGCCGACTATCTGGACGTCGCGCCCACCGTGGTGCGGGTGGCCCGGGACGTCGCCCTCCCGGACGCCGACCTCTCCCTGCCGCGCAGCCCGCGCGACCCGGAGCTGCTGGAGCAACTGGCCGAGCGCTGGGGGCTGGGCGGCTCGCTGCGGCGGCTGCTGGAGGTCCTGGCGGACTGATCCGCCCCGGAGGCCGATCTGCTAGCTTAGGTATACCTAAGTTACTCTGTGTCCAGGGAGGCCCCGTGCCCGAAAGCCCGGCCCGTCCAGCCCGCAAGAAGCCGCAGCTCCACCACGCGCGCGTGGTCCGCACCGAGCGACTGACGCCGCACATGGTGCGCGTGGTGCTCGGCGGCGACTCCCTTGCGGGTTTCCCGGCCGGTGAGTACACCGACCACTACATCAAACTGCTCTTCCCGGTCCCCGACGTGCAGTACCCGGAGCCCTTCGACATCGCGCAGATCCGCTCCGAACTGCCGCGCTCCCAGTGGCCCGCAATGCGCACCTACACCGTGCGCGCCTGGGACCCGGCCGCGCGGGAGATGACCGTCGACTTCGTCGTGCACGGCGACGAGGGACTGGCCGGCCCCTGGGCCGCCTCCGCCGCCGCAGGCGACGAGATCCGCTTCCTGGGGCCCGGCGGCGCCTACGCGCCCGCGCCGGAAGCCGACTGGCATCTGCTGGCCGGCGACGAGAGCGCGCTGCCCGCCATCGCGGCCTCCCTCGCCCGGATGCCGTCCGGCGTCCCGGTCAGAGCCTTCATCGAGGTCGCCGAAGCCCAGGAGGAGCAGCCGCTGGAGGCACCGC
Organism: Streptomyces sp. NPDC006925; assembly: GCF_042869575.1. Lineage (NCBI taxonomy): Bacteria > Bacillati > Actinomycetota > Actinomycetes > Kitasatosporales > Streptomycetaceae > Streptomyces > Streptomyces sp. NPDC006925. Next base: position 60,027 of record NZ_JBIAGB010000020.1, on the reverse strand, counting down.
CCGGCGCCGAGGTGCACTGGCTGCACCGGGGCCCGGCTCCTCTGGGCGAACGACTCGTCGCGGCCGTCCGCGCCCTGGAGTTCCCACCGGGCCAGGTGCAGGCGTTCGTCCACGGGGAGGCCGGGTTCGTCAAGGAACTCCGCGGCCATCTGCGGCTGGAGCGAGGCGTCGCGCGCGAACAGCTCTCCATCTCCGGCTACTGGCGGCTCGGCGCCGACGAGGACAACTGGCAGGCGTCGAAGAAGGAGTGGAACGCCCGCGTCGAGGCCGAGCAGGAGCAGCGCCCCGCCGCATGAGGACGGCCACGCGCGCGTGACGCCCCACCGGGGCCGCCGCACAGCGGAGCCGCCCGCGGACGGGGGGTCAGCGCGGCTCCAGCGGCCCCCTGGGGCAGTGCCGCGGCCCCGTCACGGGATTGCACCGCACGGCACGGTCCCGCGGCCCCGGCAACTCGGCCACGTAGTCGGAACCGTACCGGGCGGCCAGGCCGGGGACCGGGAAGTCGGTGCTCACCATCTGCGCGCCCGACGAGAGCGCGTCGCGCAGCATCCCGGTGCTGCCGCTGCGCGCCTGCTCCAGCGGCACGTCCGAGCGGGTCCGGACATAGAACCCGCGCCGCACCAGGTCGCGGATGACGGCCTTGCCCCCGCCGGTGGGGTCGTTCACTTTCATGAAGGCGGCGTCGGGCCGGCCCGGCTCGGAGTCGGTGAACAACACCCGCCCCTGCAGGCTCTCGCGCCCTCCGGCCCGGTAGGCGTCCTGGATCTCCCGGCCGTCGTTGTCCATGAAGAACATGACCTGCCCCCGGGTCTCACGCACCTTGGGCCAACCGTGCCGGAGCACCGACTGCTCCAGCGTGCTCCCGGGGCGCCGGATGTCGTCCGGCGTCAGCGTCGCCTCGTCGGGGAAGACGGACCGGATCTCCTCGTCCAGCGCGTCGAGCATCGCCGTGTCCCAGGGCGGGCTCTCGGCGCCGCCCTGCTCCTCCAGCCGCGGGTCGGTCTGCTTGAGTTCCAGCAGGATCGGTACCGCGACATGACCGGGGCGGCTGTCGGACCACTGCTTGACCCGGCGCAGGCAGCTGCGCAGGGTGGCGCAGGTCGAGCGGTAGTCGAAGTCCGCCCAGTGCAGCACCTTGAAGCCTGGCTTCCGCAGCTCCGGGTCGTCCAGCGGCGGCAGTCCGGCCCGCTTGCGCAGCAGCGGATCGGCGTAGAGGCCGCCCTCGGGGTCGGGGAAGACGTCGAGTTCGATGCCGCGGGCCCGCTGCCGGGCGAACTGCTCGGGCAGCGAGGAGTGGCTGTAGAGCAGGTTCTGCCAGTTGGGGTCGTAGCGGGACATCAGGTTCTGCTCGGCGAGCGAGGTCGTCTCGCGGTGATAGCTGTTGTGCGTGGCCATGGCCTGGAGCTGGGTCAGCCGCAGGTTCCCGGCCGGATCGCGGTGACCGCCCCGTCCGGCGGCACTGTCCGGCTGGGCCGCGGCGGAGGTGGAGGTGAGCGCCGCGACGGCGGCGACGGCGGTCATGGCGCAGATCCAGCGGCGGATCGCGGATCCGGCTCGGGATCGGGTGCTGCTCATACGCACTGAGCCCCCTGTCGGGTACGGGAAGCGCGCGGGACACGCGCGCCGGACGGAGCCTGCCGGGCCCGTGCGGCCGCCCGGTGCCCGCCGGTTGACGCACGCCTGAACATCCCGCCCCCGGGCCCGCCCGTCAACACCGCCTCGTCCGGGCGCAGTTCGGCGGAGCGCTAGGACCGGGGCGGCGCTCCGCGGAGGCACGGCCTTCTCCGGGGCGCCCGTTCCGCGAAAGCGTGGCACCCCGGAGAAGGGAACTCCCCTGTGTCCGCGGACAGCGCGGACAGCCGGCCCCGGGCTCGCGGCGAGCGGCCGGCCGCCAGCCGTCAGCCGTCAGCCGTCAGCGCACGCTGGTGTACGCCACCACGCCGCGCAGCATGCCCTCGATGGCCCTGCGCGCGTTCCGGGTCACCGTGCCGCCGTCCGGCGCCGCGGCGGCCAACTGGCCCAGGACGTCGATGACCTGCTTGCACCAGCGCACGAAGTCACCGGCGGGCATGTCGGCCTCGCGCAGCACATCGTCGAGGCCGTAGCCGTCCGCCCAGCGGAAAGCCGCCCAGGCGAAGCCCAGGTCGGGCTCGCGTTGGCCGACGCCCTCCGTGGCGGTGATCCGGTGCTCCTCCTCCAGCGCGTCCAGCCGCCCCCAGATCCGCACCATCTCCCCCAGCGCGGCACGGGCCCGGCCGCCGGGGAGCTTGGGAGGCAGCGCATCGTCGTTGCTGCGGGCCTCGAACACCAGCGCGGAGACGCAGGCGGCCAGCTCGGCGGGGGGCAGCCCCTCCCACACGCCCTCGCGCAGGCACTCCGACGCGAGCAGGTCGAGTTCGCCGTAGAGCCGGGCCAGCACCCGGCCGTCGTCGGTGACCTCGTCGCCGGAGAGATAGCCGAGCTCGGAGAGCAGCGCGTACACCCGGTCGAAGGTGCGGGCGATGGTGTTCGTACGGCCCTCGATGCGGCGCTCCAGCTGGCGGGTGTCGCGGCGCAGCCGGGTGTAGCGCTCGGCCCACCGGGCGTGGTCCTCCCGCTCGTCGCAGCCGTGGCAGGGGTGCCGGCGGATCTCCGTGCGCAGCCGCTCGATCTCCGGGTCGTCGGCGGCGGCCGAGCGCTGCCTGCGGTGCCGCTCGGGCACATAGTGGCCCGCCTTGCTGCGCAGCGCGGAGGCCAGGTCCCGGCGGGACTGCGGACTGCGCGCGTTGAAGGACTTGGGGATGCGCATCCGCTCCAGCGGCTCGACGGGCACCGGGAAGTCGATCGGACCGAGCCGTTTGACCTGCCGCTGCGCCGTCAGGACGAGCGGCCGCGGCCCCTCCTGGCCGGTGCTCCCGTCGTACCCCCTGCGCGCGCCCGACCCGCGGCCGCCACTCACCCCGGCGTCCAGCACCAGCGCCAGCCCCGCGTACTTCCCGGTGGGCACATGGATGACGTCACCCGGCCTCAGCTTCTCCAGGGCCGCCGCGGCCTGCGCCCGGCGCTGGTTGGCGCCCTGCTTGGCCAGCTCCGTCTCGCGGTCCTTCAGCTCCCGGCGCAGCCGCGCGTACTCCTCGAAGTCCCCCAGATGGCAGGTCATGGAGGCGCGGTAGCCCGCCATGCCCTCCTCGTTCTTCTGCACCTGCCGGGAGATGCCGACCACCGAGCGGTCGGCCTGGAACTGCGCGAAGGACGTCTCCAGCAGCTCGCGCGAACGGTGCCTGCCGAACTGCGCGACGAGATTGACGGCCATGTTGTACGACGGCTTGAACGACGAGCGCAGCGGATAGGTGCGCGCACCGGCCAGACCCGCCAGCGCGGCGGGGTCCATGCCGCGCTGCCACAGCACCACGGCATGCCCCTCGATGTCGATGCCGCGCCGCCCCGCACGCCCGGTGAGCTGGGTGAACTCACCGGGGGTGATGTCGGCGTGCTGCTCGCCGTTCCACTTGACCAGCTTCTCCAGCACCACCGAGCGGGCCGGCATGTTGATGCCCAGGGCGAGTGTCTCGGTGGCGAAGACGGCCTTGACCAGGCCGCGCACGAACAGCTCCTCGACCACCTCCTTGAAGGTGGGCAGCATGCCCGCGTGGTGCGCCGCGATGCCCCGCTCCAGGCCCTCCAGCCACTCGAAGTAGCCCAGGACGTGCAGATCCTTGTCCGGGATGTCGGCGGTGCGCTCCTCGACGATCTCCCGGACCCGGCCGCGCGCCGCGTTGTCGTTCAGCCGCAGACCCGAGTAGAGGCACTGCTGGACGGCGGCCTCGCACCCCGCCCGGCTGAAGATGAAGGTGATGGCCGGGAGCAGCCCTTCCGAGTCCAGCCGGTCGATCACCTCGGGCCGGCCCGGCGTCCAGATCCGGGCCCGCTGCCGGCGCTCCCGCTCGCGGTCGGCCTCCCGCTGGGGGCGTCCGCCCCGGCGCCGGTCGCGGCCGCCTCCCACCCGGCTGTTCTCCATCCGGGCCATCCGCATCAGGTCGGGGTTGACCTCGCGCTTGTCGCCCGACTCCTCGAACAGGTCGTACATCCGGCGGCCGGCCAGCACGTGCTGCCACAGCGGCACCGGGCGCTCCTCGGAGACGATCACCTGGGTGTCGCCGCGGACGGTGTCCAGCCAGTCGCCGAACTCCTCCGCGTTGGAGACGGTGGCCGAGAGCGAGACCAGGGTGACCGACTCGGGGAGGTGGATGATCACCTCTTCCCAGACGGCGCCCCGGAAGCGGTCCGAGAGGTAGTGCACCTCGTCCATGACCACGTAGCCCAGGCCCAGCAGGGACTTCGAGCCCGCGTAGAGCATGTTCCGCAGCACCTCGGTCGTCATCACGACGATCGGCGCCTCGGAGTTGACGCTGTTGTCACCGGTCAGCAGTCCGACCTTGGCGGCTCCGTACCGCTTGACCAGGTCGTTGAACTTCTGGTTCGACAGCGCCTTGATGGGAGTCGTGTAGAAGCACTTGCGGCCCTGGGTGAGGGCCAGGTGGACGGCGAACTCGCCCACGATGGTCTTGCCGGAGCCGGTCGGCGCTGCGACCAGCACACCCTTTCCCGCTTCGAGGGCTTGGCACGCCTCGATCTGGAAGGGATCCAGAGCGAAGTCGTACAGGTCACGGAAGGGCGCGAGAGCGGTGGCCTGCTCGGCGGCACGCTCGCGCGCCGCCACGTACCGCTCCGCGGGGGACAGATCCTCGGTCATCGTGTCTACGAGCCTACCGGCCGACTCCGACAGACTCACGATCTTTACCGGCCCCCGCGGCGAATCCCGTGGTCAGCGAGGTGCGGGCACCTCGCTGACGGCCCGCGCAGCGGGCCGGGGTGCGGGATGGGCCGGACCCGGCGACGGACTCGCTCAGGTGGCGTCGTCGAAGCCGCCGGGCGCGCGCCCGCCGCCGTCCCGGCGGTCCTCGCCGTCGTGGCGCGGTCCGGGCAGGCCCTCGGCGGTGCCGATGGCCTCCGGCGTCAGGTCCAGCGGGGCCGCCTCCTCGTCGTCGAGCCCGGCGTCGGGGTTGCGGCGGCCGCGGCGGCGGTCGTTGAAGAGGCTGATGCCCACGGCGCTGAAGTACAGCAGCACGATGGGGGCCGCCAGCGCGCACATCGTCAGCGGGTCACCGGTCGGGGTGGCGACCGCCGCGAAGACGGTGATGCCCACGACCATCCCCCGCCACCAGCCCAGCAGCCGCTTGCCGGTCAGCACCCCGCCGAAGTTGAGGAGCACGAGCAGCAGCGGCAGCTCGAAGGCGAGGCCGAAGACGATGACCAGCCTGGTGACGATGTCGAGGAAGTCGTCCAGCGGGATGAGGTTGCCCGTGTTCTCCGGGGAGAAGTCGAGCAGCGTCTTGGCGGCCTTGGGCAGCAGCACGTAGGCCAGGAAGGCGCCCGCGAGGAAGAGCGGCACACCGGCGGCCACGAAGGAGCGCGCGTAGCGCTTCTCGTGGCGGTGCAGACCGGGGGCGAGGAAGCCCCACAGCTGGTAGAGCCAGACCGGGGAGGCGATGACGACGCCCGTGGTCAGCGCCACCTTCAGCATGATCGTGAAGGGCGCGATCAGGCCGTTGATGGTGATCTCGGCGCAGGTCTCGCCTTCCGCCGCGGTCTCGCCGAAGCCCTTGGTGCAGCCGACCGAATCCCGTACCGGATCCATCAGGAAATCGGCGATCTGCTTGTAATACACCATCGCCACGATGGTGACGACGAGGATGGCCAGCACCGACTTCATCAGACGGTTGCGCAGCTCCCGCAGGTGGTCCGCCAGAGGCATCCGCCCCTCGGGGTCCTTCTGCTGCTTACCCTGGTTCCGGGCGGACTTGAGCAACCCTCGTCCTCGGTCTCGAAGTGTCGGTTACGGCCTGCCGGGCCGCCGCCGCGGCTCGGTGTGCCACGGAGCGGACGGCGGACACGGCCGGTGGTGCGGCCGGGCTGCTCAGCTCTGCTTGGGCTGGTCCGCCGGTTCGGCGACGGGGCGCGAGGTCGCGACGTCGCCGGGGGCGGCCTGGATTGTCCGCGGGGCCGACTGCTGCGTCTCTCCCGACTTGTCCGCCTCGCCGTCGGAGGAGCCTTCCTTCTTCATCTGCTTGGCTTCGCTCTTGAGGATCCGGGCCGACTTGCCGAGCGAACGGGCCATGTCCGGGAGCTTCTTGGCGCCGAACAGCAGCAGGATGACAAGGAGGATCAGGACGATCTCCATGGGCCTCAAACCTGCGATCATGTGCCACTACCTTCTCGCCGGGGCGGCGTGTTCCGTGCCTGCCGGATGAATCGGACTGGCTGCATCGTGCGGACGTGCCGACATCGATCGTAACCCTGCGGAGTGAACGCCAGGCAATCCCCGTGCATCCGCCCGCTTGCGTACTGAGGCGCTCGTCGACGCGGCACCTGGCAGCCTACCGCTCCCGGATCCGGAGCCGGAGACCGGCCGTACGTCGGCTATGTCTCGTTCTGCCCTTGTGTACGGCCGGGGGCGCGACCGGGCGCCGTCTCCCGGCCGGTGCGCGCGGCCAGCGGCACCGCCGCCCGCTCCAGGCTCTCCGCCGCCTGCGTGATCCGTTCGGAGCTGTCGCCGACAGCCCGGGAGAAGCGCCGCACCTCCAGCCCCACCCGTACGGCGAGCACCCCGAGCACGGCGATCCCGCAGAAAGCGAGCGCCAGGAAGAACATCGGCCAGAGCATGCGGCCAGCCTAGTGCCCCCGGTGCCGCCCGCTCAGCCCGGCACTCCCGGCTCCCGGGGGGCGCCGGCGGCCTACGCGCCGGCCCCGTAGGCGGCCAGCGCCTCCCGCGCCGCCTCCCGCGCACTGCGGGCAAGCTCCTCCGGGGCCGTGATGCGGCCGTCCGCACCCAGGCGGAGCGCCAGCCGCCGCAGCGAAGCGGGGTCGGGGGTGCGCAGTGTGATGCGCAGGCCACCGTCGGCCAGCTCCTCGGCACTGTCGTGCGGGTAGTACTCCGCGACCCAGCGCCCACCGGGGCCGACCTCCACCACGACCTCCGGATCCGTGGCCGCGGGCTGCACCAGACCGGCACTGAGATCACGCGGCTCTATCGGCGGCGGGTCGGAGCGCTCGTCCAGCAGCTTGATCTCGGCGACCCGGTCCAGCCGGAAGGTGCGCCGCGCCTCGGAGAGCCGGCACCACGCCTCGACATAGGTGTGGCCGACGGCGAACAGCCGGATCGGGTCCACCTCGCGCTCGGTCAGCTCGTCCCGGGCAGGCGAGTAGTACCGGATCCACAGCCGGCGGCGCTCGGCGATGGCCCGGTCCACGTCGGCGAAGACACCGCCCTCCGACTCGAAGGTGACCGAGAGCCGCGAGCTGGCGCCCGCGCTCTCCCCCGCCGCCGTCTCCAGCTTGGCGGTGGCCCGCTGCAGCGCCTCCCGGTCGCTCTCCCGCAGCCCCGGCAGCGTGGCCACGGCACGGGCCGCGACCAGCAGTGCCGTCGCCTCGTCGGCGGCGAGCCGGAGGGGCTGCGCCGTGTCGCTGCCCAGCGCCTCGGAGTTGCGCCACCAGATGCGCTCCCCGTCGGTGTCGATCTCCAGCAGGTCCCCGCCGCGGAAGCTGGTGCCGCACATGGGCAGCACGTTCAGGTCGGAGATCAGCTCGTCGTCGGAGATCCCGAAGGCGCGGGCCACCTCCTCGACCCGGGCGCCCGGCCGGTCCCTGAGGTAGGTGACCAGCGACAGCATCCTGCGGGTCTGATCGATGGCGTTGACCGCCATGTTCCGCTCCTCCCTCAGCCCTGCGCCACGGCGCGCAGCCGGTCGATCACGTCCGCGCGCAGCTCGGCGGGCTCCAGCACGACCACGTCCGGTCCGAACTCCACCAGCCAGGCGTCCAGCCCGTGCCCGTACGGGATCTCCAACTCGTCCCAGCCGTCGCCGAGTTCCCGGGTGTGCAGGGCGCGGGAGCGCAGCGGATAGCCCGCACCGGCGCGCAGCCTGACGCGGGCCGTGCTGGTGGCGCCCTCCCCCGCCCAGCGCTCGACGGTCTCGCGCACCGTCACCTGATCGGGTACCGGCGCGGTGAAGGCCCCGGTCCGGGAGCGGACCGGGCCGGTGATCCGCGAGAGCCGGAAGACCCGCTCGGCCTGCCGCTCCCGGTCCCAGCCGGCCAGATACCAGTGCCCGCGCCAGCACTCCAGAGTCCAGGGCTCGACCTGGCGCTTCTCGGACCTGGCGGCGTTGGACTTGCGGTAGTCGAAGACGACGGGGCGGCGGTCGCGGCAGGCCAGCATCAGCGGCTCGAACGCGGCCTCCCGTGCGGGAATGTGCGGCTCCAGAGTGCTGAGCTGCCGCTCCCCGCCCTGCTCGGGCAGTGCGCCGGGCGGCATCCCGCCGGCGGCGTGCAGCTTCTGCAGGGCCCCGCTGGCCGCGGCGGCGAGGCGGGCCTGCTGCCAGACCCGGGCCGCGAGACCGAGCGCGGTGGCCTCGGCGGCGTCCAGGATGATGGGCGGCAGCCGGTTGCTGTCCCGGCGGGCGACATAGCCGGTCTCCCCGTCGAGATTGTCGACGGTGTCGATGACCAGGCCCAGCTCGCGCAGATCGTCCTTGTCGCGCTCGAACATCCGGCTGAAGGACTCCTCGGTCCCGGTGGACCCCTCCCCGGGGCCGGATGCCGAGCCCGAGCCGAAGGCCTCGACGTAGGCCTCGATGGAAGCGCGCAGCTCGCGCTTGGTGAGTGGGCGGCGGGCCCCCAGCAGGCACAGCGCCAGATTCATCAGCCGCTCGGCCTTGGCAATCGCCATGGGTTCCCTCGTGCCCTCTCTGATGCTGTTCTGGACCCTCGACCGTACCGCCGGCGCGGCGCGAGGCAAAAGCCGGGAGCCCCGCGGTCGGCGGGGCTCCCGTCGGGCATGCTGGGCGTCGTCAGACCGACACGAGGTCGCAGACGAAGATCAGCGTCTCGCCCGGCTTGATCCGGCCACCGCCCGCGCCGCGCTCGCCGTAGGCGAGGTGCGCGGGGATGGTCAGCCGACGGCGGCCGCCGACCTTCATGCCCTGGACGCCCTTGTCCCAGCCGTCGATGACCTGGCCGGCGCCGAGCTGGAACTGGAGCGGCTTGCCGCGGTTCCAGCTCGCGTCGAACTCCTCACCGGTGGAGAAGGAGACGCCCACGTAGTGCACGGAGACGTTGTCCCCGGCCTTGGCCTCGGGACCGTCGCCCTCCCACAGGTCCTGGATCTCCAGGTCGGACGGCGGCTCGCCCTCGGGGAAGTCGACCTCGGGCTTGTCGATGCTCACGAAATTGCTCCTACGAACGTATCTGCGGGACAACCGCGCCAGTCTGCCACGGACGCGGTCACTTCACGTCGAGCACGTCCACCGAGAAAACGACCCCGTCCTTGAACTGCTTGCGCTGCTCCTTGGGGAACTCGTCCTGCGGCACCGAGATCACCACGCGGCTGCCCGCCTTGACGCCCTTGAGCCCTTCCTTCCAGCCCGGGATCTGGGCGACGGGGATCTCCTGCGGCGCGCCGTTCTGCGCCCAGGTGTCGTCCAGCTGCTTGCCGCCCTTCCACGCCTTGGCCGTGAAGTGGGTCAGGATCGTGCTGTCCGCACCGACCTCCTTGCCGCTGCCCTGCACGATGGTCTCGCTGACCAGTTTGTCCGGCGCCGAGTCCTTGCCCTCCGGCATCTTGATCGAGGGGGCCTTGTTCTTCTCGACCTTGGTGCTCACCTCGGGAAGCTGCGGGTTCTGCGGCTTGTCCACCGGCTTGCCGTCGATCTCGCTGGGCGCGATCTTCTCCAGGTCGACGACGAAGACCAGCGTGGAGTTGCCGGGGATCGTCGGCGGCTGCCCCTTCTTGCCGTACGCCTTGTCCGGCGGGGCGACGATCTCGACGCGGCTGCCGGTCTTCCTGCCGACCAGCGCCTCGTCCCAGCCCTTGATGACCTTGCCGGTACCGATCTGGAAGGTGGCGGGCATCTTCCGCTTCCAACTGCTGTCGAACTCGTCGCCGTTCCACAGCTGGCCCACGTAGTGCGCGCTGACGGCGTCGCCCTTGCGCACCTTCTGCCCGTCGCCGCTCTTGAGCACCTTGGTCTTCAGGTCGGAGGGCGGGTCGCCCTCGCCCTTTTCGATCTTGGGCTTCTTCCCCCAGGATCCGCTCACCGCCGGCGGGCTGCCCTTGGAGTCGGAGGAGCTGTCGTCACCCCCGCAGGCCGCCGCCGACACGGCCAGCAGCGGAACGACCAGGAGAGCGGCGGTACGACGCGCGGCGCGCGGGGTCCGGAAGGCTCGCGGGGTACGGGGGGTCGAGCCCCCGGAGAAATACAACATGAGTCCCACTCACGGGTATAGGGATGGTCCTGCGGAGATGACAGCCTACGACCCAGCAACGAGGGCGCCACCGCCCACGACACGGCACCGCACGCCGATGGTCAACTCACGCTGACACACGCCGAGGGCGGCCCCGTCGCACGGGACCGCCCTCGGCGACACGTCCGGCCGACGCACCGGGCAACCGTCACATGCCCGCGATCAGCTTCTCCACCCGCTCGTCCACCGACCTGAACGGGTCCTTGCACAGCACCGTGCGCTGCGCCTGGTCGTTCAGCTTGAGATGCACCCAGTCGACGGTGAAGTCCCGGCGCTGCTCCTGGGCCCTGCGGATGAAGTCGCCGCGCAGCCGGGCACGGGTGGTCTGCGGCGGCACCGACTTGCCCTCGAAGATCTTGACGTCGTCACAGATCCGGGCGGCCCTGCCACTGCGCTCCAGCAGGTAGTAGAGGCCGCGGCGGCGGTGGATGTCGTGGTAGGCGAGATCTATCTGCGCGATCCGCGGGTGCGACATGGTGATGTTGTTCTTGTTCCGGTACCGCTCGATGAGCTGGTACTTCATCACCCAGTCGATCTCAGTGTTGACCTTGTCCAGCTCCTGGGTGCGCACCGCCTCCAGGGCCCGCCCCCACAGCTCCAGCACCTGCTCGACCCGGCCGGTGCGGATACCGCGCCGGTCGCAGAAGTCCAGCGCCTTGTCGAAGTACTCCTGCTGGACCTCCAGCGCGGACGCCTCCCGGCCACTGGCCAGCCGCACCTTGCGCTGGCCCGTGATGTCGTGGCTGACCTCGCGGATCGCCCGGATCGGGTTCTCCAGCGTCAGGTCCCGCATCACCGTGCCCGCTTCGATCATGCGCAGCACCAGGTCGGTGGCGCCGACCTTGAGCAGCATCGTCGTCTCCGACATGTTGGAGTCGCCGACGATCACGTGCAGCCTGCGGTACCGCTCGGCGTCCGCGTGCGGCTCGTCCCGGGTGTTGATGATCGGCCGCGAGCGGGTGGTCGCCGAGCTGACGCCCTCCCAGATGTGCTCGGCACGCTGGCTGACGCAGTAGACCGCACCGCGCGGAGTCTGCAGCACCTTGCCCGCGCCGCACACCAGCTGCCGCGTCACCAGGAACGGGATGAGCACGTCGGCGAGCCGGGAGAACTCTCCGTGCCGGGCCACCAGATAGTTCTCGTGACATCCGTAGGAGTTGCCGGCCGAGTCGGTGTTGTTCTTGAAGAGATAGACGTCGCCCGCGATCCCCTCCTCGTGCAGCCGGCGCTCGGCATCGACGAGGAGGCCCTCGAGAATGCGCTCACCCGACTTGTCGTGCGTGACCAACTCGGTCACGTTGTCGCACTCCGGAGTGGCGTACTCCGGGTGCGAGCCCACGTCCAGGTAGAGGCGCGCGCCGTTCCGCAGAAACACATTGCTGCTGCGGCCCCATGACACAACACGGCGGAAGAGGTACCGCGCCACCTCGTCGGGGGACAGCCGGCGCTGGCCCCGGAACGTACATGTGACGCCGTACTCGTTCTCCAGCCCGAAGATTCGGCGGTCCATGCCTGAACATTACGCCTGCGGGAAGGATCTGAAACCGGGTTCGCCGCAGCCGTTCCGATCAGTTTCCGCACCTGGCAGGCGTTCCGCAGGCGCGCCCGCGGGACGCGACTCCCCCGTCCGGGCCCCGCTGTGCGGGTCCGCGCCCAGCCGTGCCGGTGCGGCCACCGGGTCGGCCGGCCGCGCCGCCGCGGAAGCGGCAGGCGCCCCGCCGGACGCCACCGCACCGCCAGACGCCACCGCACCAGCGGACGGCGCCCCCTGCGGGGGTGCCAGGAACCGCCGCGCCGCCACGACGACGGCCACCGCCGCCACCCCGCCGGCCCCGGCCAGCGCGAAGCCCGCCCCCGTGCCGCCCCACTCGATGACCGGGCCGACCGCGGCCGTGCCCGCCGCGGCACCCACCCCGAACGTCGTCACCAGCCAGGAGAACGCCTCGGTCACCGTCCCCGACGGAGCGTGCCGGTCCACCACCACGAAGGCGCACGCCAGGGACGGGGCCAGGAAGAGCCCGGAGAGCGCGCCCAGCACCGCCATCACCGGAAGCCCCGGCACCAGCGCCAGCGGCAGGTTGCCCAGCGCGAAGAGGCCCACCAGCACCCGCAGCCGCCCCTCGTGGCTGCCCGGCCAGCCGCGGGCGCCGTAGCTGATCCCGCCCACGAGCGCTCCCGTGCCCTGGGCCGCCAGCAGATAGGTGGAGATCAGCTTGTCGGAGCGGTCGTCTGCGTAGGAGACCGCGGCCAGCGCGAAGGTCCCCAGCGCCAGCCCCACGAAGAAGAACGAGGCCAGCAGCACCTTCAGCCCCGGCGAGCGCAGCGCCCCCAGCCAGTGCGGCTTGCGCGGTGCGGAGCGCCAGCGGCGGGACGGCGGTGAGAGGACCACCGAGACGGCGCCCAGCAGCCCCAGTCCGTTGACCACCAGCAGCGCCGCGGCCTCGCTCCATCCGGCGACCAGCAGCGTCACCAGCAGCGGGCCCACCGCGAACATCACCTCCTGGGCGACCGCGTCCAGCGCGTAGGCGGTGTGCACCTGCTCCTGGCGCCGCAGCACACTGGGCCACAGCGCCCGCAGCCCGCCCTCCAGGGGCGGGGTGAACAGGCCGAAGACGAGCACGCAGCCGAGGGCGAGCGGCAGCGAGCCGGTACCCGCCAGTGCAAGCGTGCCGGCGCCCGCGGCGGACGCCGCCGCGGCGGGCAGCATCACGCGCGGCTGCCCGAACAGGTCCACCAGCCGCCCCAGCATCGGCTGCCCGAACGCGGTGGCGAGGCCGTAGCCCGCCGACAGCGCCCCCGCGAGGGCCATGCTGCCGCCCTCGGCGCGGACGAACAGCGCGATGGCGATCGGTCCCGTGGCGTTCGGCAGCCTGCCCACCAGTGTCCCGGCCAGCAGCCGCATCGCGTGTCTGGCCCGCAGCACATCGGCGTAACCCGTCGCCATCCGCCCCACCCCTCGCTCCAGTTTTACGTATAACTACCGCGCTATACGTACCATGCCCAGGCAGCAGCGGTGAAGGAGTTTTCCGTGCCAGGACAGCAGTCGGCCGCCGGCCGCGAGCGCGGCACCGGAGGGCGCCCCGCGGCGGGACGCGGCGCCTCCCGCCGCGGCGCACCCGACCGGGACGCCGCGGAGCGGCCGACCGCGGACCGGGGCCCGGGCCGGAACCGGCCCACCGGACACGACGTCGCCGGTGCGGCAGGCGTCTCGCAGGCCACGGTCTCGCTGGTGCTCGGCGGCAAATGGGAGGGCAGAGTGTCCGCCCGGACCGCCGAGGCCGTCCGGGCCGCGGCCCGCGAGCTCGGCTACCGCCCCAACCTGGCAGCGCGCACCCTGCGCCTCGGCCGCACCCGCACCGCGCTCCTGGTGGTACCGGCGCTGACCAACGAGTTCTTCGCCACCGTGCACCGCGGAGCGGCCGAAGTCGCCGGAGCCCACGACTTCGGCATCGTCCTCTACCCCTCCCCCGAGGGAGTCGACACCGCCCCCGACCCCTTCGCCTCGGCCCGCACCGCACTCGACGGCGTCATCGCCTCCTCCATGGCCCCCGAGGCCCTCGCGGCGCTGCGCGGCGAAGGACTGCCCGTGGTGATGCTGGACAGCGACGAGCGGACCTGCGACGCCACCGTCAACGTCGACCTGGCCGACGGCATGCGGCAGGTGGTGGCCCACCTGCTCGGACTCGGCCACCGCAGGATCGCCCACATCGCCGCCGACGTGGACTCCTGGACCTTCGCGGAACGGGCGCGGGCGCTGCACGAGGAGCTGGCCGCGGGCGGCGCCACCCTGGTGCGCACGGAGCATGCGGCGCTCGGCGTGCCGGACGGCCTGGAAGCGGCGACCCGGGCACTGACGGCGCACCGGGGCGGCGCGGCGGACGGCAGCGTCGCCCGTCACGACGCTGCGGCGGACGGAAGCAGCCCGGCCCGCGGGGGCGGCGCGGACGGACCGCCTACGGCACTGGTGTGCGACGACGATCTGCTGGCCGCGGGAGCCCTGAAGGCCGCGCGGCGGCTCGGGCTGCGGGTGCCGGAGGACCTCTCGGTGACCGGATTCGACGACCTGGCCCTGGCGACCGCCGTGGAACCGGAGCTGACGACCGTCCGGTTGCCCGCCGAACGGGTGGGAGCCGCGGGCATGCGGACCCTGCTGGACATCCTGGAGGGGCGGGAGCCGGAAGCCGTGCGGCTGCCGGTGCGGCTGGTGGCACGCGGTTCCACCGGCCCCGCTCCCTCCCCTGGCCTGTCCCGGACGGGACCGCGTCAGGCGCCCGGCACAGGTACCGGCGCCCGGGACGCGTGACAGGGCCGGCCGCCGGCCGGAGGACGGCGCTCCGGACCCCTCGGGCCCGGATGCGGTCCGGGCCCGTGCCGCGGCCGCCCCGACCTGGCGGCGCAGCAGGACTCGGCCGATCCGGCCCGGTCAGACCCGCGCAGCCCTGTTCCGCCCCGCGGTCACCCTGCCGGGCGGCCGCGGGGCGGAGCAGGGCCGGGGACTACTCCTCCTCGCCGCCCTCGGCTTCGCCCTCCGCCTCGCCGGTGGCCTCCGGGGCGGGGGTCTCCTCCAGGAGACGGGCCACCTGCCCGGCCGGGACGCGCTTGAACTTGCGCCGCTGGGTGCGCTCGCGGTCCAGGACGGCCACCTCCAGCTGCTCGGCGGTCAGCGTCCGCTCGCTGCCGTTGCTGTCCCGCCTGAGCGCCTCGACAGCGAGCTTGAGGGCCTCGCCCAGCGACATTCCCTCCCGGTGCCGCTGGTCCATGTAGCTGCCGATCTGGTCCGAGTTGCCGCCGACCGCGACCGAGCCGTGCTCGTCGACGATCGACCCGTCGTGCGGCAGGCGGTAGATCTGGTCGTCCTCGGGCGCCGCGCCCACCTCGGCGACGATCAGCTCGACCTCGTAGGGCTTCTCCGCGTTCGCCGAGAAGATCGTGCCCAGGGTCTGGGCGTACACATTGGCCAGCCCGCGTGCCGTGACGTCCTGTCGGTCGTAGGTGTAGCCGCGCAGATCGGCGTAGCGGACACCGCCGATCCGCAGGTTCTCGAACTCGTTGTACTTGCCGACCGCGGCGAAGGCGATCCGGTCGTAGATCTCGCTGACCTTGTGCAGCGCGCGGGAGGGGTTCTCGGCGACGAAGACGATGCCGTCCGCGTACTGCAAAACGACCACGCTGCGTCCGCGCGCGATGCCTTTGCGGGCGTACTCGGCGCGGTCCGCCATCGCCTGCTGGGGTGACACATAGAACGGCGTCGACACCGGCTATCCGTCCCTTCCTGTCCGAATGAGTGCTCTAGGAGACGGGGGCCTGCGGCCCGTTGGGCAACCGGAGGCGGCCGTCGTGCACCGTCTGCGCCAGCCCGGAGACCTCTTCCTCGCCCAGCCTGCGGTAGCCGTCCTCCGTGATGGTCACCACCACCGGGTAGATGCGGCGCGTCATGTCCGGACCGCCGGTGGCCGAGTCGTCGTCGGCGGCGTCGTAGAGTGCCTGGAGGACCACGGTGGCGGCCTGTTCCTGGGTCATCTCGGCCCGGTAGAGCTTCTTGAGCGAGCCGCGGGCGAAGACCGAGCCGGAGCCGACACCGGCGAAGCCCAGCTCCTCGGAGCGGCCGCCCGTCACGTCGTAGGAGAAGATCCGGCCCGCGCCGCGGTCCAGATCGAAGCCGGCGAACAGCGGCACCACGGCCAGCCCCTGCATGGCCATGCCCAGGTTGCCGCGGATCATCGTGGAGAGCCGGTTGGCCTTGCCCTCCAGTGAGAGGGTGGAGCCCTCCACCTTCTCGAAGTGCTCCAGTTCGAGCTGGAACAGCTTCACCATCTCCACCGCCAGCCCCGCGGTGCCCGCAATGCCCACGGCGGAGTGCTCGTCTGCGGGAAAGACCTTCTCGATGTCCCGCTGCGCGATGACGTTGCCCATCGTCGCCCGCCGGTCCCCGGCAAGCACCACACCGCCGGCGAAGGTCGCGGCCACGATCGTGGTGCCGTGTGGCGCCTGCACGGCACCTTCCACGGGAGGCAGCGGCCGGCTTCCCGGCAACTGCTCCGGCGCGTGGTCGGACAGGAAATCCATGAACGACGACGACCCTGGCGTCAGGAAGGCAGCAGGTAGACGCCCGGTGCTACGAATTTCGGCTTCCACACGTTTCCTTCCACGTAGGCGACCGTACGCCGCATGACGTCCGGCCGATCCCTGAACTGCCCCAGTGCGGCATTGCAGCTGAAGCACAGTACGTCCCGGACCCTACCCGTCTCATGATCGTGGTCCACATGCTCAGGAGCATGCTCGGGAGCGGGCCTGAGACAGATCGGGCAGATGCCGAACTGGCCATCCAGCGGACTTTGGCGCTGCTCGACGGTCGTACCGTAGGTGCGTTTGAGGTGTCCGGCCCGTCCGTCAACTGCTCGGCGCTTCTTGCACCGAGTGGAGAGAGCATCCGAAGCAGTCGTATTGCGATGCCCTTCGCTGAACGACTTCACCTCCCCACGTGAACGGCACGGTTGGGAACCAGTCGGCACCGGGGGGTACTTCAGCATGCGCCGCTCGCGCCGCTTCCGCTGGTCCCACTGCTGTGCGTACGCACGAGCGCACGGTCGGCAGTGGTCCTGCAAACCGTCGGTCCGCCCCCGGTGACGCCCGAACGCCGCCGGGAACAGGCAACGCTCACAACGCGGGCAGTTCTTGATTTCCTCTTCCTTCACGAGGATCACCCTTCACTTTGAAGGGGATGTCATTGTCCACCCTTTTGGACAAAGGAACGCACAAAGTCTTCTGCGTTCTCCTCGAGCACGTCGTCGATTTCGTCCAGTACGGAGTCCACGTCGTCGGAGAGTGCCTCCTGGCGTTCCTTGAGGTCCTCGGAGACCTGTGCGTCCTGGGTCTCCTCCTCGGTCTCCTCGGTGTGACGCGTGGACTTCTGCTGTCCGCCGCCGCTGTCCTTGGTCGCCATATCCCTCACCCCGCTCGGTTCGGTGGTGTACGCGGAACGTACAAGATCAGACCCTACAAGCCGGGACCGGCTTCGGCTCCTTCGTTGTGACAACGTCCGGCAACCACCTCGATGATTCCCGGACCGGGCACCGAATAGCCGCGATTCAGCCGCCCGAAAGCACCTTCACCAGCTCTTCCGCGGTGCGGCAGCGGTCCAGCAGCTCCTTGACGTGGTTACGGGTACCCCGCAGCGGCTCCAGAGTGGGGACCCGCTGCAGAGAGTCACGGCCGGGGAGATCGAAGATGACCGAGTCCCAGGAGGCGGCGGCCACGTCGTCGGCGTACTGCTCCAGACAGCGGCCTCGGAAGTAGGCCCGGGTGTCCTCAGGGGGCTTGAAGGCGGCCTCCTTGACCTCCTCCTCGGACAGCAGCCGCTGCATGCTCCCGCGGGACACCAGGCGGTTGTAGAGGCCCTTGTCGGAGCGCACGTCCGCGTACTGGAGATCCACGAGATGCAGCCGGGGCGCATCCCAGTCGAGGCTGTCGCGCCGCCGGTAGCCCTCCATCAGCTCCCGCTTGGCGACCCAGTCCAGCTCGCCGGCCAGGCTCATCGGGTCCCGCTCGAGCCGCCCGAGCACGTCCTCCCAGCGGGTCAGCACGTCGCGGGTCTGCTCGTCCGCGTCGGTGCCCCAGCGCTCCTCGACGTACTTGCGGGCCAGCTCGTAGTACTCCATCTGGAGCTGTACCGCGGTCAGTGTCCGACCGTTGCGGAGAGTGATCAACCGTTCGAGTGTCGGATCGTGTGAGACCTGGTGCAGGGTGCGGACGGGCTGGTCGACGGCGAGGTCCACGGCGATGAACCCGTCCTCGATCATGGACAGCACCAGGGAGGTCGTGCCCACCTTGAGGTAGGTGGAGATCTCCGAGAGGTTGGCATCCCCGATGATCACGTGCAGCCGCCGGTACTTCTCGGCATCGGCGTGCGGCTCGTCCCGGGTGTTGATGATCGGCCGCTTGAGTGTCGTCTCCAGTCCGACCTCGACCTCGAAGTAGTCGGCTCGCTGGCTGAGCTGGAAGCCGTGCTCGCTGCCGTCCTGGCCCAGCCCCACCCGTCCCGCACCGCACACGACCTGCCGGGACACGAAGAAGGGCGTCAGATGGCGGACGATCTCCGAGAAGGGGGTCTCCCGCTTCATCAGGTAGTTCTCGTGCGTGCCGTAGGAGGCGCCCTTGTTGTCGGTGTTGTTCTTGTAGAGGTGGATCGGGTGGGTCCCCGGGACCTCGGCCGCCCGCTCGGCGGCCTCCGCCATCACCCGCTCGCCAGCCTTGTCCCACAGCACCGCATCCCGCGGGTTGGTGACCTCGGGCGCGCTGTACTCGGGGTGGGCGTGGTCGACGTAGAGCCGCGCGCCGTTGGTGAGGATGACGTTGGCCAGCCCGATGTCCTCGTCCGTGAGCTGGCTGGCGTCGGCCGACTCGCGGGCCAGGTCGAAGCCGCGGGCGTCCCGCAGCGGGTTCTCCTCCTCGAAGTCCCAGCGGGCGCGCCGCGCCCGGTGCATCGCCGCCGCGTAGGCGTTGACGACCTGGGACGAGGTGAGCATGGCATTGGCGTTGGGGTGACCGGGCACGGAAATGCCGTACTCGGTCTCGATGCCCATTACGCGCCGTACGGTCATGCTTCCCTCCTTGCCTGACGGCCGCCCGCCGGTGGACAGCCGTTCAAGTCCCGCTGCGCATCCGTCCCGTGTGCGGCCCCCTCCTGCGCACTGCGCGTCGCGGCAGTGGGGAAAGCCTATGACGCACGGAGAGGAGTGGGGAGATCACTCTGCGGAATTCCTCTTCGCTCCGGGAAACAATCCGGCTGCGGGTACCCCGGGCGGGGACCCGCAGCCGGAACCGGATCTCGCTACAGGTACTGACCGGTATTGGCGACGGTGTCGATGGACCGGCCGGTGTCCGCGCCCTGCTTGCCGGTGACGAGGGTGCGGATGTAGACGATCCGCTCCCCCTTCTTGCCGGAGATGCGCGCCCAGTCGTCCGGGTTGGTGGTGTTGGGCAGGTCCTCGTTCTCCTTGAACTCGTCCACGCAGGCCGACAGGAGGTGGGAGACGCGCAGACCCTTCTGGTTGTGGTCCAGGAACGCCTTGATGGCCATCTTCTTGGCCCGGCCGACGATGTTCTCGATCATCGCTCCGGAGTTGAAGTCCTTGAAGTACAGGACCTCCTTGTCACCGTTGGCGTAGGTGACCTCGAGGAAGCGGTTCTCCTCCGACTCCGCGTACATCTGCTCCACGACCGACTGGATCATCGCAGCGCAGGCGGCCTCCACGTTGCCACCGTGCTCCGCGACGTCGTCGGCGTGGAGCGGCAGGTTCGAGGTGAGGTACTTGGAGAAGATGTCCTTGGCGGCCTCGGCGTCCGGACGCTCGATCTTGATCTTCACGTCCAGCCGGCCGGGACGCAGGATCGCCGGGTCGATCATGTCCTCGCGGTTCGAGGCGCCGATGACGATGACGTTCTCCAGCCCCTCCACGCCGTCGATCTCGGAGAGGAGCTGCGGGACGATGGTGTTCTCCACGTCCGAGCTCACCCCCGAGCCGCGGGTGCGGAAGAGGGAGTCCATCTCGTCGAAGAAGACGATGACGGGTGTGCCCTCGCTGGCCTTCTCCCGGGCCCGCTGGAAGACGAGGCGGATGTGCCGCTCCGTCTCGCCCACGTACTTGTTGAGCAGCTCGGGGCCCTTGATGTTGAGGAAGTAGCTCTTGCCCTGGGGCTTGCCCGTCACCTCGGCGACCTTCTTGGCCAGGGAATTGGCCACCGCCTTGGCGATGAGCGTCTTGCCGCAGCCGGGCGGGCCGTAGAGCAGGACGCCCTTGGGCGGACGCAGTTCGTGCTCCCGGAAGAGGTCCGGGTACAGATAGGGAAGCTCGACCGCGTCCCTGATCTGCTCGATCTGGCCGCCGAGGCCACCGATCTTGGTGTAGTCGATGTCCGGGACCTCTTCGAGGACCAGCTCCTCGACCTCGCTCTTGGGCACGACCTCGAAGACGTAGCCGGAGCGGCTCTCCAGCAGCAGGGCGTCGCCGGCCCGCAGCGTGGCGTTCAGCAGCGGCTCGGCGAGGCGCACCACACGCTCCTCGTCCGTGTGGCCGACGACCAGGGCGCGCTCTCCGTCCTCCAGGACTTCCTTGAGGGTGACGATGTCACCCGCGCGCTCGAACTCCATGGCCTCGACCACGTTGAGCGCCTCGTTCAGCATGAGCTCCTGGCCGCGCCGGAGCGACTGGAGGTCGACGCTCGGGCTGACGTTCACCCGCAGCTTGCGGCCGCCGGTGAAGATGTCGGCCGTGTCGTCCTCGTTGGCCTGCAGGAAGACGCCGAAGCCCGCGGGTGGCTGGGCGAGTCTGTCGACCTCTTCCTTGAGGGCCACGATCTGGTCACGCGCCTCGCGGAGCGTGGTGGAGAGCCGCTCGTTCTGGGCGGACACACCGGCCAGGTTGGTCTGCAGCTCGACGATCCGCTCCTCGAGAATACGAGTGTGCCGCGGAGAGTCGGCGAGCTTGCGGCGCAGGACGGCGATCTCCTGCTCAAGGTAGGCGACCTGGCCGGACGGGTCTTCGGAACCCCGACCGGGCCGGGCGCCGCGGTTGGTGTCGTCGTCGTGGGCTGCCACGGTCCTCACCTCCTCCAGGGGGAGCTGGACGCTTCGACCCTACCTGGGCCGGTGCGGGTTGAAACCCCTAGATCACAAAGACGGTCGGGGTGTGTCCGATCTTCACCCTTGCGCACTCCCTCAGGACTGGGAATACCCACCCACAACCATCTGAAAGCGACCGGTTGCGGTGTCGAGACGTTCAACACCCGTCCAGTACGGCGCTGTTTCGGCCCGAGCGGGACCCGAGCAGGATTCGAGGCGGCGGGCCCGGCCGACGGCGCGCGGAACCCCTCAGACGCGGACGCCGCCGCCCGCCACGGGGCCGGGACGGAGGGCGAACTTCCCCTCGTGCCACTCCCACTTGACCTTGCGCCGCCGGTCGGGGCAGCAGCGCGGCACGTCGGCGGAGGAGTAGCCGAGGAGGGTGGCGGAGACTGTGGTGCCGCGCACCGCCAGATCCTGGACCGACATGCCCTCCCGCTGCTCGACGAGGGCGGCGGCGAGCCGCGGCGGCCGGTCGGCGGCGGAGCCGGCGAGCACGTAGACGGCGCTGGGCGGGGTGCCTCCGTGGGCCCGACAGCGGACCACGGCGACGGTCTCGGTGACGCCGTCGCCGTCGAAATCGGCGGAGGCGGTGTCCAGCACCTCCGGCTTCGCCGCGCCCCGGCCGCAGTCCAGCGGGTAGTGGGCGCGGGCCGGGTCGGGGGCCCGGCCGGTGCCGGTGGGGACGGGGGTGGCGGTGGCGGGTCGCAGGAGCGCCGTGCCGCCGAGGACCGCGGCGAGTGCTGCGGCGGTGGCGAGCCAGTGGGCCGTGCGGGTACGGGTGTGCGGCAGTTCCGTCACTCGGGGTGACTCCTGGAGCGGTGCGAGGCGGACGCGGGGAGGACGCGAAGAGGAGGTGTCTCGCATGGTGCCACAGGTCACACCGTCGCGGAACGGCTGGGTCCCCTTGATCCTGCCGGGCCGCTCAACGCGGCTGCCCCGCACCCGGGTTCGGTCCGGGTGCGGGGCAGCGGGCGTGTCGCGCGGGCGCCGCCGGGCAGACGGGGCTTTGAAGACCCGGCCTAGGAGGCGCGGCCCCCGGACTGGCTGCCGGGACCGGTGTAGTCCTCGCCGTAGGCGCCCTTGGCGGGGCGGCGACGGCGCAGCGGCGGCTCGACCCCGTCGGCCAGTCGGCGAGCGGTGAGCAGGAAGCCGGTGTGGCCGATCATGCGGTGGTCCGGGCGAACGGCGAGGCCCTCGATGTGCCAGTTGCGCACCATCGTCTCCCACGCCTGGGGTTCGTTGAAGGTGCCGAACTCGCGGATCGACTCGACCATGCGCGCCATCTGCGTGGTGGTGGCGACGTAGGCGCACAGGATGCCGCCGGGCACCAGGGCCTTGGAGACGGCCTCGAGGCACTCCCAGGGGGCGAGCATGTCGAGGATGACCCGGTCGACGTCGGGGTCGGCGAGGTTGTCCTGGAGGTCGCCGACGGTGAGGGTCCAGGCGGGGTGGGGGCTGCCGAAGTAGCGCTCGACGTTCTGCCGGGCGATCTCGGCGAAGTCGGCTCGGCGCTCGTAGGAGTGGAGCATGCCCTGGTCGCCGATGGCGCGGAGCAGGAAGGTGCTCAGCGAGCCGGAGCCGACTCCCGCCTCGACGACGCGGGCGCCGGGGAAGATGTCGGCCATGGCGAGCACCTGGCCGGCGTCCTTGGGGTAGACGACGGCGGCTCCCCGGGGCATGGACAGGACATAGTCGGGGAGCAGGGGGCGCAGCGCGAGATAGGCGACGTTTCCGGTGGTACGGACGACACTCCCCTCGGGCGCACCGATCAGCTCGTCGTGGGGAAAGGCTCCCTTGTGGGTGTGGAAGCTCTTCCCCTCTTCGAGGGTGATCGTGTAGTGGCGTCCCTTGGGGTCGGTGAGCTGGACCTGGTCCCCGACCTTGAAGGGCCCGCGACGGCGGGCGGCACCGGTCGGTTCGGACATGCGCACAGCCTAGCCGGTCCGCGGAGCGCTGCCGGGGGGAGGGCTCGGGGGTCAGCCGGGCGGTCCGGCCGGGGTGTGGTCCGGGCGCTTGGACATGGCCTCCACGAAGGCGCGCTCGACGTCGGCGGTGGAGAGCACCCCGTAGATCTCGCCGGTCTCCTCCACGACCAGGTACTCGGTGGCCGGGGTGGCGCGGAGCCATTCCAGCAGGTCTTCGCCGGCGAGCTCGGCGGGGACCCGCATGCCGTCCCTGAGGTCCTGCGCGAGGGTGCTGACGGCGACCCAGGGGCGGCGGTGCTCGGGGACGGAGCCGATGGCGGCCTCCCGTACCAGGGCGAGCGGATCGCCCCGGCCGTCGACGACGACCAGGGCGCGGGCCCCGGCGGCGTTGGCGCGGCGGAGCGCTTCGGAGAGCGGGGTGTCGGTCTCGACGGGGACGGCGCGCCGGGTCAGGGTGCGGGCGCGGAGCCGCGGGAGGCGTTCGCGCAGCCGGGCCATCCGCAGGCTGTTGCCGGCTCCGGTCCAGATGATGGCGGCGAGGATGGCGGCCAGCAGCGCGTCGGTGAGGGAGTCGACCCCGCTGACGCTGCCCCGTGACAGGCCGCCGGCGTGGGTGGCCAGCGGCAGGCCGATCAGGACGGTGACGGCGAGCGCGCGGCCGACCCATGCGGCGGCGACGGTGCCGGTCATCGGCTTGCCGCTGATTTTCCAGACGACGGCGCGCAGCATCCGGCCGCCGTCCAGGGGGAGGCCGGGCAGCAGGTTGAAGACGGCGACGAGGAGGTTGGAGATCATCAGGCCGGCCAGCAGTACGCCTGGCACGGTGCGGGGTTCCACGGCGCGCATCGCGACGTAGAAGACGCCGGCCAGGACGAGGGAGAGCAGGGGGCCCACGAAGGCGAGGACGAATTCCCGGCCGGGGGTCTCGGACTCCTTCTCGATCTCGGAGACGCCGCCGAAGAACTGGAGCTGGATGCGGCGGACGGGGAGCTTGAAGCGGAGTGCGGCGACGGTGTGGGCCAGCTCGTGGACCAGGACGGACGCGTAGAAGGCGACGGCGAAGAAGAGCGCGATCAGGTAGCGCACGGCGCCGAGCCCGGGCAGCACCCGGTCGAGCTGGCCGCCGAAGACCCAGGTGATCAGGATGGCGACGAGGAACCAGGAGGGGGCGACGTAGACGGGGACGCCGAAGGGGCGGCCCATCAGGATGCCGCCGCCCGGCGCATCGGGGCGTACAGGTGTGCGAGGGAGTGCCCGGCGGGGCTCCGGCCCCCCGGGACCGTTCCCCTCGCCGGAGCCGCCGTACCGCGGCTTCCCGTCGTTGTCCTCGTCCGCCACGGGTTCCCCTCTGCTGCTTCCCTCGCCTCGCGCCGTGCGGCTGCCGCAGCGTTCTCCGTGCGGCGATCATCCGGCGCGAGGGGTCTGCCGTCGATGGTAAGTGTCCGGTGTCGGTGGTGGGCCGTAGGGTCGTCCCCCATGAGAACCAGCGCGGCCACACCGCCGACCTCGCTGTCGCCCTCCCGGGCGGGGGACTTCATGCAGTGCCCGCTGCTCTACCGCTTCCGGGTGATCGACAAACTGCCGGAGAAGCCCTCCGCCGCCGCCACCCGCGGGACGGTGGTGCACGCGGTGCTGGAGCGGCTCTTCGACGCGCCGGCGCCGGAGCGCAGCGCGCGGCGGGCCCGCTCGCTGGTGCCCGGGGAGTGGAAGCGGCTGCTGGCCAAGCGGCCCGAGCTGGCCGAGCTGTTCGCGGAGGACACCTCGGACGGGGCCCGGTTGGCGGAGTGGCTGGCCGAGGTCGAGTCGCTGGTGGAGCGGTGGTTCACCCTGGAGGACCCCACCCGGTTGGAGCCCGCCGAGCGGGAGCTGTTCGTGGAGGCCCGGCTGGATTCGGGGCTGCGGCTGCGCGGGATCATCGACCGGGTGGACGTGGCGCCCACCGGCGAGGTGCGGATCGTCGACTACAAGACGGGCAAGGCGCCGCGCCCGGAGTACGCCGAGGGCCCGCTGTTCCAGATGAAGTTCTACGCCCTGGTGCTGTGGCGGCTGCGCGGCGTGGTGCCGCGGCGGCTGCAGCTGGTCTTCCTGGGCAGCGGCGACGTCCTGACCTATGACCCGGACGAGGGCGATCTCCAGGCCACCGAGCGCAAGCTGCTGGCGCTGTGGGACGCGATCGGACGGGCGACGGAGACGGGCGACTGGCGGCCGCGGCCGAGCAAGCTGTGCGGCTGGTGCGACCATCAGGCGCACTGCCCGGAGTTCGGCGGCACTCCCCCGCCCTATCCGCTGACGATCCAGCCGCGGCTGCCCGAGCCCCGCCCGGCCGCCGAGGAGGGCGGCACCGGCGAGTCGGCGGCCGGCAGCGGTGCGGTGCCCGGCCCGGGCGAGGTGCGGGGCGCGGGGCCAGCGGACGGGCAGCGGGGCGGCTGAGTGAGAATGGGGCGACCGCTGCCGTCCTGTTGAGGAGTTCCTGTGGCAATCCGCGTACTGCTGGTCGACGACCAGCCGCTGCTGCGCACCGGCTTCCGGATGATTCTGGAGGCCGAG
The DNA here is from genome assembly GCF_042869575.1 of Streptomyces sp. NPDC006925. NCBI lineage: Bacteria > Bacillati > Actinomycetota > Actinomycetes > Kitasatosporales > Streptomycetaceae > Streptomyces > Streptomyces sp. NPDC006925. Next base: position 34,590 of record NZ_JBIAGB010000020.1, on the reverse strand, counting down.
CAGGACATAGCGGTGGTCGGTGAGGCGGGGGACGGTCTGCAGGCGCTGGACCAGGTGCGGGCCCTGCAGCCGGATGTGGTCCTGATGGACATCCGGATGCCCCGGATGGACGGGGTGGAGGCCACTCGCCGAATCACCGGGCCGGCCAAGGACGGCCCGGCCAAGGTCCTGGTCCTCACCACCTTCGACCTGGACGAGTACGTGGTGGAGGCGCTGCGGGCCGGTGCCAGCGGATTCCTCCTGAAGGACGCACCCGCCGGTGAGCTGGTGCAGGCCATCCGGGTGGTGGCGGCGGGCGAGGCGATGCTGGCGCCGAGCATCACCCGCCGGCTGCTGGACAAGTACGCGGGGAAGCTGCCCTCGGGCGAGGAGCCGGTGCCGGACACCCTGCACCAGCTGACCGAACGCGAGGTGGAGGTGCTGAAGCTGGTGGCGCGGGGGCTGTCCAACGCGGAGATCGCGGCGGATCTGTTCGTGAGCGAGACGACGGTCAAGACACATGTCGGCCACGTGCTCACCAAGCTGGGGCTGCGGGACCGGGTGCAGGCCGCGGTGTACGCCTACGAGAGCGGACTGGTCCGGCCCGGGTCGGCCTGACGGCCGCACCGCGGATCAGCCGCCTGCCGAGCGGCCGGGTGCGGGCCGCGGTGCCCCGGCGGGGCCTCGCGGCCCGCGCCGGTGGCGCCGTGCTCGCCGACTGCCGCGCGGCGGCCGGGGTCAGGAGTCGCGGCCGCGGCCCAGCTCCCACAGCTGGAGCACGGAGGAGGAGTTGAGGGCCCATTCGACGCCGGTGATGTCGTCGCGGGCCGCGAGGTACTGCTTGCCCTGCCAGAGCGGGAGCAGCGGCACGTCCTTGGCGACGATGTCCTGGACCCGGCCGAAGGTGCCGGTGGTGGCGGAACGTTCGGTCTGGCGGCGGCTCCTGGGCACGAGCTTGTCGCGGATCTCGTGGTTGGTGTAGGGCGAGCCGAGGAAGTTGTCCTTCTCGAAGAAGGGGGCGACGAAATTGTCGGCGTCCGGGAAGTCCGGGTACCAGCCGTAGCCCCACACCTGGTACTTGCCGTTCGTCGCCGCCGGGCGGAAGGTGTCCCACTTGACGCCCTTGGTGCGCACGTCGAACAGTCCGCTGCTGTTGAGCTGCTTCTTGAGGACGGCGAACTCGTCGGCGGTGGCGCCGCCGTAGTGGTCGGTGGTGTAGGTGAGGGTGAGCTTGACGGGCTTGTCAATGCCCGCGTCGCGCAGGGTCCGTTCGGCCGCGGCCTTGCTGGGTTCGCCGTAGGTGTTGAAGAACGAGTTCCGGTGCGCCGGGAGTCCGGCGGGCACGATGCTGTAGAGCGGCTCGGTGCTGCGGTCGTAGGCGTCCCGCACGATCTTCTTGCGGTCGACCAGCTGGGCCATGGCCTTGCGGACGGCCTTCTTGCCCGCGGTCGGGTCGTCGGTGTCGAAGGCGAGGTAGCGGATCTCCTGGCCGGGCTGCTCGACCAGCTCGACGCCCTGCTCCTGGGCCCCGTCGAGCCGGCTGACCTGGTCGGGAGAGATGGTCCTGCCCATGACATCGATGTCGCCGGCCTTGAGCGCCTTCTCCATGCCCTGTGCGGCGTCGAAGAAGCGCATCTCGATCCGACTGTTCCGCAGCTCCAGTTCCCCGCTGTAGTGCGGGTTCTTCGCCAGCACGGCCGACTCGGCGTCGATGTGCTCGAGCGCGTAGGGACCCGAACCGACCAGCGCGTCGCCCTTGGTGAGGGCTTCGGCCGGGTAGGTCTGGCTGTCCACGATGGCGGCGGCCGGGGTGGTCAGCTTGTACGGGAAGGTCGCGTCGGGCCGCTTGAGGTGGAAGACGACGTGGCTCTTGCCGTCGGCCTCGACGCGGTCGAGGTTGCTGAAGAGGACGGCGGGGCCACCCTTGTGGTTGATGCGCTTGACCCGCCGCAGTGAGAACTCCACATCCTCGGCGTCCAGCGTATGCCCGTTGGAGAACGTCTGGCCCTTGCGCATCGTGCAGCGGTAGACCTTGTTCGCCACGTCGGTGAAGCCGCACTTTGCGGCGGCGTCCATCACCGGCGAGGTGCCGGTGCGCGGGAAGCGCAGCAGCGTCTGGAAGGTGTTGCGCATGACGCCCCAGGCCGCGACGTCGTAGGCCGCCGCGGGGTCGAACGGGGCCGGCGCGTCCTTGCCGACCGCGAAGTGGTCCGTCGTGCCGACGACGATGGCGTCGCCACCCGCGCTCCCGCCCTTCTCGGACCCGCATCCGGCGAGCAGCGGCGTGAGCATTCCCGCGGCAAGCACGGGCAGCACCACAGTTTTACGGTTCATGGTCGACGATCTCCTCGGCCGGCCGGGGTTTGCTGCAGGGAGGAATGGCCGGTACACCGACATTAATCGTCCGCTGCGGCAACTTTCGAAGCGCAGGCCACGGAGCCGGTTTCACGCACCGGAACCAGCACCTTCCTGTCCGCTATCCGAACGCGGGAACGTTTTCCGCGTCACTCCATCAATACGGACACAAGGGAAGGACATTCTTCCCTCCCGCCCCAGGGGCACCACAGCCCCTGCCGCGGGTCGAGGGGTTCGCGCGTGATGAACGTCACTGGACCAATCTGCGCACCGGACACCGGAGTTCGACATTCTGCCGAGCCCGGGACAACGGATTCCGGCGCCCCGCGGGTACGCATTCTCCGCCCCGAGCGGAATGACACCGCCGCGGAAAGATCCACTCAGCGCGCGACCATGATCCGCGAACGGAGGAATTCGAGATCGACTTCTTCGAGTGAACTCACAATGCTGCGACCGGACTTGGGCTCGATCGGCGCGATGGACGGTACGGCCACCACATGGCAGCCGGCGGCCTCCGCGGCGGCGACCCCGGTCGCGGTGTCCTCCAGCACCGCGCAGCGCACCGGATCGGCCCCCAGCCGGCGCGCGGCGGTCAGATACGGGTCGGGGTGCGGCTTGGTGCGGGCCAGCTCGTCCCCGGCCACCGTGAAGGCGAAGTGCTCGTGCCCGATCCAGGTGAGCATGCGGTCCACGACGGTGCGGTGCGAGGCGGAGACCAGCGCCGCGGGGATCCGGTGCGCGGACAGCTCCGCGAGCAGCCTGCGGGCACCGGGCATCAGCGGGACGCCGCGCTCCAGCCGCTCGGTGAACCTGGCGTTCAGCAGCACGCTGAGCTCCTCCAGGCCGATGTCGGCGGCGGTCGCCTCGATCAGGAAGCCGGCGCTGCGCGACATGGGGCCGCCGACGACGACGCTGCGCCACTCGTCGCGCAGCTCGTGCCCCAGCTCGGCGAAGACCGCGACCTCCGCGTCCCACCAGAAGTCCTCGGTGTCGACCAGCGTGCCGTCCATGTCCAGCAGTACGGCCTGCAGCTCGGGCTCCTCACCCGTGAGCGTGGTGACAGCGGGGGATGGACCGGCCATCCGCGAACACCTCCCGAAAGCGACGACTCCACAAGGGACGACAAGGCCGGTCGTCCCTTCCGCCGGAACCCCGGAGGGCTCCGGTTTCCGGCGGAAGCGGACGACCGGCCTGTACCGGACCGATCAGTATATGACCTGTGCCCTCATCGGGCGTTGAAATACTTCGCCTCGGGGTGGTGCAGCACGATGGCGTCGGTCGACTGCTCGGGGTGGAGCTGGAACTCCTCGGAGAGCTCGACGCCGATCCGCTCCGGCCGCAGCAGCTCAGCGATCTTGGCGCGGTCCTCCAGGTTCGGGCAGGCGCCGTAGCCCAGCGAGAACCGCGCTCCCCGGTACTTCAGATCGAACATGCCCTGCATCTGGTCGGGGTCCTCGCCCGAGAAGCCCAGCTCGCTGCGGACCCGGGCGTGCCAGTACTCGGCGAGCGCCTCGGCCAGCTGGACGGAGAGGCCATGCAACTCCAGGTAGTCGCGGTAAGCGTCGCCCGCGAACAGCTCGGCCGTCTTCTCGCCGATCCTGGAACCGACGGTGACCACCTGCAGCCCGACCACGTCCGTCTCGCCGGAGTCCTCCGGACGGAAGAAGTCCGCCAGGCACAGCCGACGGCCGCGCCGCTGCCGGGGGAAGGTGAAGCGGGTGCGCTCATTGCCCTGCTCGTCGAGCAGGATCAGGTCGTCGCCCTTGGAGTAGCAGGGGAAGTAGCCGTAGACGGCGGACGCCTCCAGCAGGTTCTCCGTCTGCAGCCGCTCCAGCCAGCCCCGCAGCCGGGGGCGACCCTCGGTCTCCACCAGCTCCTCGTAGGACGGCCCGTCGCCCTTGCGGGACTCCTTGAGCCCCCACTGGCCCTTGAAGAGGGCACCCTCGTCCAGCCAGGACGCGTAGTCCTGCTGCCGCAGGCCCTTGATCACGCGGGTGCCCCAGAAGGGCGGCTCGGGGACGGGATTGTCGACGGCCACGTCGGAGCGGACGGAGCCGTCGTTCTCCTCCGGCTCGGGGATGTCGAGGTCCCGCTTGGGCACCCGGCGCTGCTTGAGCGCGGGCAGCTCGGCACCCGGCACGCCGCGCTTGACGTCCATCAGGGCGTCCATGAGGCTCAGCCCCTCGAAGGCGTCCTTGGCGTAGCGGACCTCGCCCTCGTAGATCTCGTGCAGGTCCTGCTCGACATAGGCCCGGGTGAGCGCGGCACCGCCGAGGATGACGGGGAAGTCGGAGGACATCTTGCGCTGGTTGAGCTCCTCCAGGTTCTCCTTCATGATCACCGTGGACTTCACCAGCAGCCCGGACATGCCGATCACGTCGGCCCGGTGCTCGGCCGCGGCGTCCAGGATGGCGCTCACCGGCTGCTTGATGCCGAGGTTGACCACCTGGTAGCCGTTGTTGGACAGGATGATGTCGACCAGGTTCTTGCCGATGTCGTGGACGTCGCCGCGGACCGTGGCCAGCACGATCGTGCCCTTGCCCGCTTCGTCCTCGGACTTCTCCATGTGCGGTTCGAGGTGGGCCACGGCGGCCTTCATCACCTCGGCCGACTGCAGCACGAACGGCAGCTGCATCTGTCCGGAGCCGAACAGCTCACCGACGACCTTCATGCCCGCCAGCAGCGTGTCGTTGACGATGGCGAGCGCCGGGCGCTCCTCCAGCGCGGCGTCCAGGTCCGCCTCCAGCCCGTTGCGCTCGCCGTCGATGATGCGCCGCTGGAGGCGCTCCTCCAGCGGGAGGGCGGCCAGCTCCTCGGCCTTCCCGGCCTTCATCGACTTGGCCGTGGCGCCCTCGAACAGCTCCATCAGCTTCTGCAGCGGGTCGTACCCCTCGCTGCGCCGGTCGTAGACCAGGTCGCGGGCAACGGTCACCTGCTCCTCGTCGAAGCGGGCGATCGGCAGGATCTTGCTGGCGTGCACGATCGCGGAGTCCAGCCCCGCCTTGACGCACTCGTCGAGGAAGACGGAGTTGAGCACGATCCGGGCGGCCGGGTTCAGGCCGAAGGAGATGTTCGACAGGCCCAGCACGGTCTGCACGTCGGGGTGCTTGTGCTTGAGAAGCCGGATGGCCTCGATCGTGTTGATGCCGTCCTTGCGGGACTCCTCCTGGCCGGTGCAGATGGTGAAGGTGAGGACGTCGATGAGGATGTCCGACTCGTGGATGCCGTAGTTGCCGGTCAGGTCCGCGATGAGGCGTTCGGCGATGGCGACCTTGTGCTCGGCGGTGCGGGCCTGGCCCTCCTCGTCGATGGTCAGCGCGATCAGCGCCGCCCCGTGCTCGGCGGCCAGCTTGGTGACCTTCGCGAACCGGGACTCGGGGCCGTCGCCGTCCTCGTAGTTGACGGAGTTGATGACGGCGCGGCCGCCCAGCTTCTCCAGACCGGCCTGGATGACGTCGATCTCCGTCGAGTCCAGCACGATCGGCAGCGTGGAGGCGGTGGCCAGCCGTCCCGCCAGCTCGGTCATGTCCGCGACGCCGTCCCGGCCGACGTAGTCGACGCACAGGTCGAGCATGTGGGCGCCCTCGCGGATCTGCTCCCGGGCCAGCTCGACGCAGTCGTCCCAGCGCGCCTCCAGCATCGCCTCGCGGAACTTCTTCGAACCGTTGGCGTTGGTCCGCTCCCCGATGGCCATGTACGAGGTGTCCTGGCGGAAGGGGACCGCCTGGTACAGCGAGGCGGCGGCCGGCTCCGGCTGCGGGGTGCGTGCGGCGGGCTCGCGGCCGCGCACCCGCTCCACCAGCTGGCGCAGGTGCTCGGGTGTGGTGCCGCAGCAGCCGCCCACCAGGGACAGGCCGTAGTCGCCCACGAAGGTGTCGTGCGCGTCCGCCAGCTCCTCGGGGGTGAGCGGATAGCTGGCGCCGTCCTTGCCCAGCACCGGCAGGCCGGCGTTCGGCATGCAGGAGAGCGGGACGCGGGAGTGCTGGGCCAGATAGCGCAGATGCTCGCTCATCTCGGCGGGGCCGGTGGCGCAGTTCAGCCCGATCATGTCGATGCCCAGCGGCTCCAGGGCCGCGAGCGCCGCGGCGATCTCGGAGCCGAGCAGCATCGTGCCGGTCGTCTCCACCGTGACCGAGCACAGCAGCGGCAGGTCGGCGCCGACCGCCTCCATGCCGCGGCGGGCGCCGATGACGGCGGCCTTGGTCTGGAGCAGGTCCTGGGTGGTCTCCACCAGCAGCGCGTCGGCGCCACCGGCGATCATGCCCTCCGCGTTCTGCTGGTAGGCGTCCCGCAGGGTGGTGTAGGGGGCGTGGCCGAGGGTCGGCAGTTTGGTGCCCGGGCCCATGGAGCCCAGGACCCAGCGCATCCGCCCGTCTCCGGACTCGAACTCCTCGGCGACGTCGCGGGCGATGCGCACGCCGGTCTCGGACAGTTCGAAGATGCGCTCGGTGATGTCGTACTCCCCCAGCGCCGCGTGGTTGGCGCCGAAGGTGTTGGTCTCCACGCAGTCCACGCCCGCGGCGAAGTACTCCTGGTGGACCGCGCGGATGATGTCGGGGCGGGTCACGTTCAAGATCTCGTTGCAGCCCTCGAGCTGTTCGAAATCCTCCAGCGTCGGATCCTGCGCCTGGATCATCGTCCCCATCGCTCCGTCGGCGACGACCACGCGCGAGGCGAGTGCGCTGCGGAGCGCCTCGGCCCGGGTGGGGGACGGAGTTGCGGACGTGCTGCTCGGCGACGAGGCCATGGAAGAGGCTCCCTGGGTTGCGACGGCTGTCGGCTTTGCGCGCCGGTGAGGCAGCGCACCCGGTCAGCGTAGCGGGCGGACGCAAGAGCGCAGGTCGACATTCCGACCATCGGACACTCCGGCGCTCGATCCGGGCTCGATCCCGACTACCGTCGCGTCGACATCAAGCGATACCGTTCGACATTGTCGAATCGGCGTCGAATCGGCATGTCGAATCTCAAGGCAGCAGGTCAGGGAGGACCGATGGCCCGGACCATCCAGTCGCTGGAACGAGCGGCGGCCGTACTGCGGCTGCTGGCGGGCGGCGAGCGGCGGCTCGGACTCTCCGAGATCGCCTCGGCGCTCGACCTGGCCAAGGGTACGGCGCACGGGCTGCTGCGCACCCTCCAGCAGGAGGGCTTCGTGGAACAGGAGGCGGTCACGGGCCGCTACCAGCTCGGGGCCGAACTGCTGCGTCTGGGCAACAGCTACCTGGACGTGCACGAGCTGCGGGCCCGCGCCCTGGTGTGGACGGACGACCTGGCCCGCTCCAGCGGGGAGAGCGTCTATCTGGGCGTGCTCCACCAGCAGGGCGTGCTCATCGTGCACCACGTCTTCCGGCCGGACGACAGCCGCCAGGTGCTGGAGGTCGGCGCCATGCAGCCGCTGCACAGCACGGCCCTGGGCAAGGTGCTGTGCGCGTTCGACCCGGTGGCGCACAGCGAGGCGCTGGACGGGCGGCGGACGGACTTCACCGAGCGCACGATCACCGGCGAGGACCGGTTCGAGACGCTGCTGGAGACCGTCCGGGCGCGCGGCTGGGCGGCGGACGTCGAGGAGACCTGGGACGGCCTCGCCTCGGTGGCCGCGCCGATCCACGACCGGCGCCGGATGCCGGTGGGCGCGGTGGGGATCACCGGGGCCGTGGAGCGGGTGTGCGAGGGCGAGGGCGAGGAGCTGCTTCCGCGGCTGGTGGCGGCCGTGCGGGACACGGCGCGGGCGGTCTCCCGGGATCTGGGGGCGCTGCGGTTCTGAGCCCCGGCGGGGCCCCGGAAGGACTCCGGGAGGAGAGCTCCAGAAAGGCCCCGGAAAGGCCCCCGGAAAGGACTCGGAAAGGACTCGGAAGAGCCTCGGAACGGTCTCGAAATGCCTCGCCGCCAACCGCCCTGAGCCGCCCGGAGGGCCTCGCGCACCGTCTGGCCCTCCCGAGGTGCCGCCACCGCTGCGTGGCCGCAGGATGACAGCCAGGAGTCATCGGTCACAGCCCCTTGACGGGACTCTTACGAAGGAGAAAAGTTGCCGTTCGGCGGTCGACATTGTCGAACACCGGACGATCATCAACCGGTCCGCCCATCCCCTCGGCCTCCGGCCGGGAGGTGCCCCCATGGACAAGGACAAAGGAGTCGCGGGTGTCCAGCCTCGACATCTTCACGAGTGAGGTCACCGGCACGATGGTGCTGATCCTCCTCGGTGGCGGCGTGGTCGCCGCAGTCAATCTCAAGCGCTCGAAGGCGTTCGCGGCCGGCTGGGTCGCCATCGCCTTCGGCTGGGGCTTCGGGGTGCTCACCGGTGCCTACATCGCCCAGCCGTCCGGCGCCCACCTCAACCCGGCGGTCACCCTGGCGCTCGCCATCAAGGGCGACACCCCCTGGAGCGACGTCCCGCTCTACATGGGCAGCGAACTGCTGGGCGCCATCCTGGGCGCCGTACTGGTGTGGGTCGCCTACTACAGCCAGTTCCAGGCCACGCTCCGCGAGCCGGACATGGTCGAGATGAAGCACGCGAACCCCGGCCCCGTGCACGGCGTCTTCTTCACCTCCCCCGAGGTGCGCAACGGCCTGCTGAACTTCCTCACCGAGGTCATCGCCACCTTCGTGCTGATCTTCGCGATCCTCACCCAGGGCCTGGTCAAGGACGCCGACGGCACCATCGGCCTCGGCAGGATGGGCGCCTTGATCACCGCACTGGTCGTCGTCGGTATCGGTCTCTCGCTCGGCGGGCCCACGGGCTACGCCATCAACCCGGCCCGTGACCTCGGTCCCCGGCTGGCCCACGCGGTGCTGCCGCTGCCGAACAAGGGCGGCAGCGACTGGAGCTACGCCTGGGTCCCGGTGGTGGGGCCGCTGGCCGGCGCCGCCATCGCCGCGGGGCTCTACAACCTCGCATGGGCCTAGCACGCCCCGCCGCCGAGACGACCCGATGACGCAAGGGAGCACACACACCATGAGCGAGACCCACAGCACCCACGCCTCCGCGCACGGCGGCGGGCCCTTCATAGCCGCGATCGACCAGGGCACCACCTCCAGCCGCTGCATCGTCTTCGACAAGGACGGCCGCATCGTCGCGGTCGACCAGAAGGAGCACGAGCAGATCCTGCCGAAGCCGGGCTGGGTCGAGCACGACGGCGCCGAGATCTGGACCAACGTCCAGCAGGTGGTCAAGGGCGCGCTGGAGAAGGCCGGCGTCACCAAGGACGACGTGCTGGCCCTGGGCATCACCAACCAGCGCGAGACGACGATCCTGTGGGAGAAGGCCACCGGCAAGCCGGTGCACAACGCCATCGTCTGGCAGGACACTCGCACCGACGCGCTCTGCAAGGAGCTGGGCCGCAATGTCGGCCAGGACCGGTTCCGCCGCGAGACGGGCCTGCCACTGGCCGCGTACTTCGCCGGCCCGAAGATCCGCTGGCTGCTGGACAACGTCGACGGCCTGCGCGAGCGTGCCGAGAACGGCGAGATCCTCTTCGGCACCATGGACTCCTGGGTCATCTGGAACCTCACCGGCGGCCCGGACGGCGGCAAGCACGTCACCGACGTCACCAACGCCTCCCGCACCATGCTGATGAACCTGCACACCATGGCGTGGGACGAGAAGATCTGCGCGTCCATCGGCATCCCGATGGCGGTGCTGCCCGAGATCCGCTCGTCCTCCGAGGTGTACGGCGAGGCCACCGGCGAGCTGGCGGGGCTGCCCGTCGCCTCCGCGCTGGGCGACCAGCAGGCGGCGCTGTTCGGCCAGACCTGCTTCGAGCAGGGCGAGGCCAAGTCGACCTACGGCACCGGCACCTTCCTGCTGATGAACACCGGGCACGAGCCGGTCAACTCCTACAACGGCCTGCTCACCACGGTCGGCTACCGGATCGGCGACCAGCAGCCGGTCTTCGCGCTGGAGGGCTCCATCGCGGTCACCGGTTCGCTGGTGCAGTGGATGCGCGACCAGATGGGGCTGATCAACAGCGCGGCGGAGATCGAGACCCTGGCCAGCTCCGTCGAGGACAACGGCGGCGCCTACTTCGTCCCGGCGTTCTCCGGCCTGTTCGCCCCGTACTGGCGCTCGGACGCACGCGGTGTCATCGCGGGCCTGACCCGCTACGTCACCAAGGCGCACCTGGCCCGCGCGGTGCTGGAGGCGACGGCCTGGCAGACCCGGGAGATCGTCGACGCGATGCAGAAGGACTCGGACGTCGAGCTGGCCGCGCTGAAGGTGGACGGCGGCATGACCGCCAACAACCTGCTGATGCAGACCATCTCGGACGTCCTGGACGCGCCCGTCGTGCGCCCGATGGTCGCCGAGACCACCTGCCTCGGCGCGGCGTACGCGGCCGGTCTGGCCGTCGGCTTCTGGTCGGGCACCGACGAGCTGCGGGCCAACTGGAAGCGCGCCGCGGAATGGACCCCCCGCATGGACGCAGAGACGCGTGAGCGGGAATACCGGAACTGGCTCAAGGCCGTGGAGCGGACCATGGGCTGGATCGAAGAGGAGAACTGAGAGCGATGAACACCTCGCAGAGCGTCCCCACCCTCGGGACGCACCCGACTGCCGGCAGCAACCCTGGCCGCGCAGAGACCAGAGGGCTGCTCGCGAACGCGACGTGCGACCTCCTGGTCATCGGCGGCGGCATCCTGGGCACCTCGGTCGCCTGGCATGCGGCGCAGTCGGGACTGCGGGTGGCCATGGTGGACGCCGGCGACTTCGCCGGCGCCACCTCCTCCGCGTCCTCGAAGCTGGTGCACGGCGGTCTGCGCTACCTGCAGACCGGCGCGGTCAAGCTCGTCGCGGAGAACCACCACGAGCGGCGGGTACTGGCCAAGGACGTGGCCCCGCACCTGGTCAACCCGCTCACCTTCTACCTGCCCGTCTACAAGGGCGGCCCGCACGGCGCCACCAAGCTCGGCGCGGGCGTCTTCGCCTACTCGGCACTGTCCGCCTTCGGCGACGGCGTCGGCCGGGTGATCTCCCCGGCGAAGGCCGCCGCCGACAACCCGGCGCTGCGCACCGACAACCTCAAGGCGGTCGCGGTCTACGGCGACCACCAGATGAACGACTCGCGGATGGCCGTGATGACCGTCCGCGCGGCCGTGGAGTCGGGCGCCGTGGTCCTCAACCACGCGGAGGTCACCGGGCTGCGCTTCACCCGCGGCCGGGTCACCGGAGCCGAGCTGCGGGACCGGACCGACGGTGCCGAGTTCGGCGTGGACGCGCGGCTGGTGCTGAACGCGACCGGCCCGTGGGTGGACCACCTCAGGACGATGGAGGACAGCGGCGCGGCGCCCTCGATCAGGCTGTCCAAGGGTGCGCACCTGGTCCTCAAGCGGAAGTCGCCGTGGGGCGCGGCGATGGCCACCCCCATCGACAAGTACCGCATCACCTTCGCGCTGCCGTGGGAGGACCAGCTCCTGCTGGGCACCACGGACGAGGAGTACACCGGCGACCCGGCCGACGTGCGGGCCACCGAGGCCGACATCCAGCAGATCCTGGACGAGGCCGCCTTCTCGGTGCGGGACGCCGATCTGGACCGCGACCTGATGACCTACGCCTTCGCCGGGCTGCGGGTGCTGCCCGGCGGCCCCGGCGGCGTGGAGTCGGCCAAGCGGGAGACCGTCGTCACCGAGGGCCGGGGCGGGATGCTGTCGGTCGCGGGCGGCAAGTGGACCACCTACCGGCACATCGGCCGCACGGTGATGGACAAGCTGGAGAAGCTGCCCGGTGGGGCGCTCGCCGCGTCCATGGAGAGCACGGTCCCGGTCAAGGACCTGGTGCGGCGGACGCCGCTGCCGGGGATCGCGAACCCGAACGCGGTCGCGCACCGGCTGCTGGTGGACCGGGAGCCGGGCGTGCGGATGGATCCGCTGACTGCCCGTCAGCTGGCCACGCACTACGGTTCGCTCTCCTTCGACATCGCCCGGCTGGTCAACGAGGACCCGTCGCTGGGCGAGCGCATCCACCCCGACGGCCCGGAGATCTGGGCCCAGGTGGTCTACGCACGCGACCACGAGTGGGCCGAGACGGTGGACGACGTGGCGCGCCGCCGCACCACCCTGACCATCCGCGGCCTGGACGACGAGAAGGTCCGCGGCCGGATCGAGGAGCTGCTCGAGCAGCGCGGCTGACACCGCGCCGAGCGCACCGATCGGGGGCGTACGCCGTTCGACGGCGTACGCCCCCGTGCTGCTGTCCGGGTGCGATCCGCACCGGGTCCCGTGACGTTGTACGTATTGGATCACCAGTTCGGCAAGTTCGTAACGAGCGGGTTCCCACCGCCCGTTCGCGCGGCGCTACGTGACACTGTCCTCCGCATGAAAGGCGAGACGAACGCGGGCAGCGGGACGCCCGCGGCGAGACCCCCGCGCCGCCGCCTGCGGATGCCGGGACGCACCCGGGCACGGCGGGCAGCAGGGTGGACGGTACTGGCGCTCGTGGTCCTCCTCGTCCTGCCGACCGCGGGCGCGGCGGCGGCGCTCCGCGCCTGCTACGCGGGAGAGGTGTCCGCCGAAGCGCGCTCCCGGGGCCGGGACGCGCTGTGGCTGGGCCACGCCTGGGTGGACGGGCGCCGGGACGAGGCGGACCTCGCGGCGCTCAAGCGGCGGACGGCGGGTACCGGCATCCGCGACCTGTACGTCCACACCGGGCCGCTGGCGCACGACGGCTCGCTGCCGAAGAACCGGTACCCGCGTGCGGAGTGGCTGCTGAAGGCCGTCGAGCGGGAACTGCCCGGAGTGCGGGTCCAGGCATGGCTCGGGGACCGGCTCGCCTACGGCCCGGACGCGGAGGGCGGCCTGCGCACCGCCGACCCGAAGACGCGGCGCGCGGTGGTGGCGAGCGCCCGGCAGGTGCTGGCGGCGGGCTTCGACGGGGTGCACTTCGACCTGGAGCCGCTGCGCTCGGAGGACGCCGGCTATCTGCGGCTGCTGGAGCGGCTGGGCCCGGCGGTCCGGGCGCACGACGGGGTGCTGTCGGTCGCCGCGCACCAGATCGACCCGCTGCCGGGGCTGCACCACGTCTCCGGCAGCGTCTTCGGACACGGCAAGTGGTGGTCGCAGGAGTACTTCGGCAAGGTCGCACGGCGAGTGGACCAGATCGCGGTGATGTCCTACGACACGGCGCTGCCCGCCGAGAGCCTGTACGGCGGCTATGTGGCGCAGCAGACAGCACTCGCGCTGGAGGCGGCGCCCGCCCGGGTGGACGTACTGATGGGGCTGCCCTTCTACCACACGGACGAGATGGGCCATCATGCCGCGGCCGAGACCGCGGCCGCGGCGGTGCGAGGGGTGCGGCTCGGGCTCGGCCGCGAGGACCGCGACCGTGCGCGGTTCGGCGTCGCGCTCTACGTCGACTTCGCGGCGACGGAGCGGGACTGGCGCGCCTACCGGCGCGGCTGGGGCGCACCGGCTACACCGGCGACACCGGCCGGAGCACGGCACACACAGACTTCGGATGCCCAGGGGAGGCAGCGTTGACCGTCACGGACGAGGCGATCGAGAAGATCAAGGGGATGATCGTCTCAGGGGCGCTGGGCCCCGGCGACCGCCTGCCCAGGGAGAGCGAACTGGCCACCGAGCTGGGCCTGTCGCGCAACTCGCTGCGAGAGGCCGTCCGCGCGCTGGCACTGATCCGGGTGCTCGACGTACGCCAAGGCGACGGCACCTATGTGACGAGCCTGGATCCGCAGGTGCTGCTGGCGGCGATGAGCTTCGTGGTGGACTTCCACCGCGACGACACCGTCCTGGAACTCCTGGCCGTACGCCGCATCCTGGAGCCGGCGGCCACCGCGCTGGCGGGCACCCGGATCGCGGCGGCCGAACTGGACGCGCTGGAGTCCGAACTGGACGCGCTGGAGTCGGAGCTGCACGCCCCCGCTCCGGAACCGTCCGTGGGGCAACTGGTCGCCGCGGACCTGGAGTTCCACCGGCGCATCGCCGCCGCCTCCGGCAACTCCGTACTGGGTTCGCTGCTGGACGGCCTCTCCGGCCCGCACACCCGGGCCCGGGTCTGGCAGGGACTGACCCGGCAGGACGCGGTCAGCCGCACCCTGCACGAGCACCGGCAGATCCTCGCGGCCCTGCGTACCGGCGACGCGGAGGCGGCACGCTCCTGGTCGACCGTGCACATCGCGGGCGTGGAGCAGTGGCTGCGCTCGGCGCTGTGACGCCGGACACCGCCGCCTCCCCGGGGCCGGCGCGCCCGCGGGACCTGCCGGGTCGGGCGCGCGACGAGTCCGGATCGGGGGTGTGCGGGGGCTGCGGGTCGCATGCCGGCACGCCGTAGGCTGGGCCTCGCACGAAACGGTCGGCGGCGGTCCGGGTAACGGAGCCCGCAGCGGTATCGCCGGCCGCAGGCGACAGCGAGCTGAGGAGGCACTGGGTGATCGAGCTGGAGGGGGTTCCCGAGCTGGTCGACCCAGTCATGGTGGCCGCGTTCGAGGGGTGGAACGACGCGGGCGACGCCGCGTCCGGCGCGGTCGCGCACCTGGAACGGGAGTGGAAGGGCGAGGTGTTCGGCGCGCTGGACGCGGAGGACTACTACGACTTCCAGGTGAACCGCCCGCAGGTCTTCCTGGAGGACGGTGTCCGCAAGGTCACCTGGCCCACCACGCGGCTGTCCGTCGTCCGGGTCGAGGACGCGGACGGCAAGGGCAGGCGGCGCGATCTGGTTCTGGTACGCGGCATCGAACCGAGCATGCGGTGGCGCTCCTTCTGCAACGAGATCCTGGGGTTCGCGCACGAGCTGGGGGTCGAGCTGGTGGTGGTGCTGGGCTCGCTGCTCGGTGACACTCCGCACACCCGGCCGGTCCCGGTGACCGGCGTGACCTCGGACTCCGATCTGGCCCGCACGATGAACCTGGAGGAGTCCCGCTACGAGGGCCCGACCGGGATCGTCGGCATCCTCCAGGAAGCCTGCACCCATGCGGGCGTGCCGGCGGCCAGCCTGTGGGCGGCCGTACCGCACTACGTCTCGCAGCCGCCCAACCCCAAGGCGACGCTCGCCCTGCTCAACCGGCTGGAGGACCTGCTCGGGGTGCGCGTCCCGATGGGTGAGCTGACCGAGGACGCCCGGGCCTGGCAGATCGGTGTCGACCAGCTCGCGGCGGAGGACAGCGAGGTGGCCGAGTACGTCCAGTCGCTGGAGGAGGCCCGGGACACCGCCGAACTGCCGGAAGCCTCGGGAGAGGCCATCGCCAAGGAGTTCGAGCGCTACCTGCGGCACCGCGACGGCTCCGGCTCCGCCGACGGCGGCTCGGCGCCCGGCACGTCCCCCTCGCTGCGGGACCCGGGGCACCAGTCCCCTCCCCCGCCGCCCAAGCCCGGCGGCGAGCCGCCGCGACCCGGTGAGCCGGACGAGGACGAGTGACCCTCGGCCCGCCGCGATGGAGCGGGCTGCCCGCGCCCGGCGGCGCGGGGTGCGCAGGTGACGAGGCTCCGGGTATTGAGGTGACGGCGGCTCCGGGTGCTGAGGTGACGGCAGGGACCCGGGGGTGAGAGGCCTCCCGGCCGCGGAACACGGCCGGGAGGCGGGAAACAGGGGACGGTTACAGCGCGACGCCCAGCAACGCGTCGACCGTGCGGGAGACCAGTCCGGGAGCGCCCTCGTCGGTGCCGCCCTGCTCGGCCTGCTGCTCGGCCCACGCGTCGACGGCGGCCAGCGCGGCGGGGGTGTCGAGATCGTCCGCGAGCGCGGTCCGCACCGCCTCCAGCATGGCCTCGGCGGGCGGGCCGTCCGGCCGCGAGACGGCAGAACGCCAGCGGTCGAGCCGCTGCTGTGCCGCCTCCAGCACCGCGTCGGTGTACTCCCAGTCGGCGCGGTAGTGGTGCGCCAGCAGGGTGAGCCGGATGACGGCCGGGTCGACGCCGTCCTTCCGCAGCTGCGAGACGAAGACGAGATTGCCCTTCGACTTGGACATCTTCTCGCCGTTCAGAGCGACCATCCCCGCGTGCACATAGCTGCGCGCGAAGGGGAACTCGCCGGTCAGCGCCTGCGCGTGGGAGGCGCCCATCTCGTGGTGCGGGAAGGCCAGATCGGACCCGCCGCCCTGGATGTCGAAGCCCATGCCCAGGTGTTCGAGCGCGATCGCCACGCACTCGATGTGCCAGCCTGGGCGTCCGGGGCCCAGCGTGCCGCCGTCCCAGTGGGGTTCGCCCTCCCGGGCCGCCGTCCACAGCTGCGGGTCGAGCGGGTTCTTCTTGCCGGGGCGCTCGGGGTCGCCGCCGCGCTCGGCGGACAGCAGCCGCATCGTTTCGGCGTCGTAGTGCGAGACGGCTCCGAAGTGGGCGTCGGACTCGACCGAGAAGTAGATGTCGCCGTCGAGTTCGTAGGCGGCTCCCATGTCCCGCAGCCGCTCGACCAGCGGCACGATGTGCGGAATGGACTCCACGGCACCGATGTAGTGCTTCGGCGGCAGCATCCGCAGGGCCGTCATGTCCTCGCGGAACAGCGCGGTCTCGCGCTCGGCGAGCGCCGTCCAGTCGATGTCCGTCGCGGCCGCCCGTTCCAGGAGTGGATCGTCCACGTCGGTGACGTTCTGTATGTAGTGCACCTGGCGCTTGGTGTCGAGCCACACGCGCTGCACGAGGTCGAACGCGTTGTAGGTCGCCGCGTGTCCGAGGTGGGTGGCGTCGTAGGGGGTGATGCCACACACATAGAGGCGGGCGACAGGACCGGGGGTGAGGGTCACTCGGCCACCGGTCGCGGTGTCGTGGATGTCGAGGTCGCGGCCCTGTCCAGGCAGGACGGGGACCTCGGTAGCGGGCCAGGCATGCATGCCCTGAGCCTAACCCGGACTGGTGTTCCGTATCCGTCCGGATGGACGCCGTTCGAGGTCGACGGGATCGTGCGGAACCCGCACGATCGTCCGGGGTCGGTCGGGCACGGAGGGGGCGGGTGGAGGGAGACCTCGGCCGAAGCGGCCCGCAGGCGCCCACCGGCCGTTCGGCCCCCGCGCCGGGCCGGGGGGCGGGGAAGAGACGGCGGCCGGAACGGGAGGGCAACGCACGCCCCGGCGGGCAGCCCGGCGACGGGGGCCGGACCGGTACGGCCCGGCCCGGCGCGGCCGGCCGGGGGTCAGACCGGTGGCCAGGGGATGGCGGGCCACTCGCCGCTCGGCAGCGGATGCCGTCCGGAGCTCAGCAGCGCCTCCACCCGCTTGCCCACGGCCTGCACCTCGGCCTCGGTGAGCAGCTCGGCCAGCCGCGCCGCCAGCGGAGCCTCCGCGGCCTCCGCGCCGTCCGCGGGGCCGCTCGCGTCGGCGCAGAGCGCGGTGGAGAGCCGGCGCAGCGCCTCGACGGCCTCGCCGGTCAGCTCCTCGCCGGCCCAGCCCCACAGCAGGGTGCGCAGCTTGTCGTCCACGTGGAAGGTGACGCCGTGGTCGATGGCGTACAGCGCGCCGTCGGGCCGGGGCAGCAGATGGCCGCCTTTGCGATCGCCGTTGTTGAGCACGGCGTCGAGCACCGCAAGCCGGCGCAGCCGGGGGTCGTCTGCGTGCACGAGCAGCGCGGTCCGACCGCCGCCGACATCCGCGAAGCCGACCGCCTTCCAGCCCTCGCCAGGCTCCTCGCCGTCGACCAGCGCGAGCAGCGGTGCCGACTCCTCCTCCGGCCCGCTCTCCGGTCCGTTGCCCGGCGCGGCCCCGGCCGCCTGCGCGGAGGGTGCGTCCTCGTCGTCGTGATCGGCGGCGTCCGGCGGCTCGCCCACCCACGCCTGGCACATACCCGGGCCGTAGGGGCCGTCGCGCAGCACGGTGGCGGGTATCAGATCCCAGCCGGTGGCGCGGGAGACCTCATAGGCCGCGACCTCGCGCTGGGCGAGGTTGCCGTCGGGGAAGTCCCACAGCGGCCGCTCACCGGCCACGGGCTTGTAGACGCAGGGCAGACTGCTCCCCGCGTGTTCGACGGTGCCGAACAGCACCGTGTTGGACGCGGCAGTGATCTGTCCCCGCACGGTGAGCGCGCCCTGCCGGAGCAGCTCGCGGGTGGCCTCGGCGGCCGGTGCCGTGCCGCTCATTCGCCCCGGCGGTATCCGTTCTGGCGCGGACATACGTGTCCCTCCGGATCGAGCGGCAGGCTGCACAGCGGGCACGGCGGCCGGCCCGCGTTGACGACCTCCATCGCCCGCTTGGCGAAGGCGCGGGCCATGTTCCCGCTGATCCGCACCCGGAGCATCGGGGGCCCGTTCTCGTCGTCCTGGAGCAGCCGCTCCTCCGCGTCGGCCAGGTCCTCGTCCTCGCCGGGCTCCAGCTCCACGATGGCCTGCGCCTCGACGACCATCCGCTCGCCGTCGCCGTCCCAGGCCAGGGCCATGGTGCCGACCCGGAACTCCTCCTCGACGGGGCTCTCCAGCGGCCCGGTGTCATCGACCTCGGAGGGCGCGACGGCAGGCACGGGCGCGCTGCCGCCGGAGCGGCGCACCACCTCGTCCAGCAGCTCGTCGATCCGTTCGGCGAGCGCTTCGACCTGCGCCTTCTCCAGGGCCACGCTGGTGGTGCGGCCCCCCGCACTGGCTTGGAGGAAGAAGGTGCGGCGGCCAGGCAGACCGACGGTACCGGCGACGAACCGGTCCGGCGGATCGTACAGAAATACCTGACGGGACACGTTCTGCTCCGTTGGGTTCGACAGCTTGAGTGGCTTCGGACATCCGCACCCTACTGTGCGTTCCGATCATCGTGCTCATGCGCTTCCGCCGACGGTCGCGTCGCCCTCCCCCGCGCTCGCGGCACCGCCCTGCCCGCCCGACTTCTGCGGTGGCGCGAGGGAGGCCAGTTCCCCGGTGTCACCGAGCCGCAGCACGAAGGGGCGCAGCGGGGTGTAGGTGAGGGCCGTGGCCGAGCAGGGGGAGACGGATATCCGCTGGAAGAGGTCGAGGTGCATGCCCAGCGCGTCCGCGACGATCGACTTGATGATGTCGCCGTGCGAGCACATCAGATAGACGGCGTCCGCGCCGTGCTCGGCCTCGATGCGGGCGTTCCAGTCGCGGACCGCGTCCACGGCCCGTGCCTGCATGGCCCGCAGCGACTCACCGCCGGGGAAGGCGGCGGCGGAGGGGTGGCCCTGGACGGTGGCCATGAGGGGCTCGTCGTTCAGTTCGGCGAGCTTGCGGCCCGACCAGTCGCCGTAGTCGCACTCGGTGATGCGGTCCTCGGTGTGCACGGGCAACTCGGGGCGGGCAGCGGCCAGCGGCGCGAGGGTCTCCTGGCAGCGGCGCAGCGGACTGCTGACCGCGGCGGCCAGCGGGAGGTCGCGGAGCCGGTCGGGCAGACCGGCGGCCTGCCGCTGGCCGTGTCCGTCCAGGGCGACTCCGGGCGTGCGGCCGGCCAGCAGTCCGTCGGTGTTCGCTGTGGACCTGCCGTGGCGTACGAGGATCAGCGTCGGCATGCCGCAACCCTAAGCGAGGCGCCGTCGGCGGCGCCGCGTGGATCTCGCGGCGGCCCCTTGGTCCTCGTGGCGGCCTCCGGTTGTGCGACGGTCCGGACACGGCAGAATGCGAGAAGTGATCGTCGACTGCGCGCTCTACCGGCAGGGGCGCCGAGCCGAGCGCCCGCAGGACTTCTCGGCGGCGCTGCGGGAGGCCCGGTCCGCGGCCGAGACGTTTCTGTGGATCGGTCTGCACGAGCCGACCGAAGCCGAGTTCGACCGCGTGACCCGGGATTTCGGGCTGCATCCGCTGGCGGTCGAGGACTCACTGCACGCGCATCAGCGGCCGAAGTTGGAGATCTACGCGGACTCGCTCTTCCTGGTGCTCAAACCGGTGGACTACGACGAGGGGGACAGCACGCTCAGCACCGGTGAGCTGATGGTGTTCGTGGGCGACTCGTTCGTGCTGACCGTCCGGCACGGCCGGACCAACCCGCTCGGATCGGTGCGCGCCCGGCTGGAGGGTGATCCGGAGGTGCTGCGGCACGGTCCGACAGCTGTGATGTACGCGGTCAGCGACACCGTGGTCGACCACTACCTGGAGGTCGCAGCAGCGCTGCACACCGACCTGGAGGAGCTGGAGGCCGCGGTCTTCGCCAGGAACGCCCGGGCGGGCAGCCGGGACACGGCGAGCCGGATCTACGAGTTCAAGCGGCGGGCACTGGACTTCCGACGGGCGACGACGCCGCTGACCGACCCGATCACCCGGCTGACGGGCGCCCGGGTCCCCTTCGTGCACAAGGACGCGCGGGTCTTCTTCCGGGACGTGGCCGACCACCTCTCGCGGGTGAACGAGCAGGTGGAGTCCATCGACCGGCTGCTGACGGACATCCTGTCAGCGTATCTGGCGCAGATGGGGGTGCGGCAGAACGACGACATGCGCAAGATCTCCGCCTGGGCCGCGATGTTCGCCGTGCCCACGGCCCTCGCGGGGGTGTACGGAATGAACTTCGCGCACATGCCGGAACTGCACCAGGTGTGGGGCTATCCGGTGACCCTGCTGCTGATGGTGACCATCTGCGTGGTGCTCTTCCGGATCTTCAAGCACCGCGACTGGTTCTAGGGGCCTGCCGCGACTGGGCTTGCCGCGTCTGGTTCCAGGGGCTTCGCGGATCGGCAGACCGGCGGATCGGCGGATCGGCAGATCGGCAGATCGGCGGATCGGCGGATCGACGTTCCCGCGGCTCCGGTCCCCGGTTCGGGCTCCCCCGGGTGGCGTGCACCGACGTGCGCCGGTGCGGGGCTCAGACGTACTCGGCCGCCGCATCCGCCTGACCGGTGCCCAGCGCGTCGCGCCGCTCGGGCATCCGCAGAGCGACCAGCCGGCGCCAGCCGCCCAGCCGTACCGGCCGTGGATCCCCAGCGCGACGAGACCGTAGCGGAGCCCGGACCAGCCCAGGATGCGCGCCATCCGGCTCATGACGGCCAGGCTGACGTCCCGGTAGACCTTGATCTCGGCGAGCGCGCTCTCGTGCAGCAGGGCGCGGATGGTGCGGGCGTGCCCGGCGCGGGCCAGCCGCAGCAGTTCCTCGTGGCAGTAGGCGAGGTGGTTGTCCTCGTCCCGGGAGATCATCCGTACCGCCCGGCCGAGCTCCGGGTGGTCGCCGACCGCCTTGGTGAGCAGGGCCATCTCCTCGGAGGCCCGCTGCTCGGTCACCCGGCTGTGGGCCAGATAGGCGAGCACGTCGTGCTCGGTCAGCGGCTCGTCCCGGCGCAGCTTCTCGTGCGCCAGGCCGATCCCCAGGCCCTCCAGGATCATCGTGTAGTCGGTGTCGTCGGGGATCTCGGCCGCCTCCAGGCCGCGCTTGTTCAGCAGCGCGAGGAAGATGCGGCCGTGTTTGTCCTCGTCGGCCCCGTGCCGGACGATCTTGGGCGCGAGGCGGCGGGCGCCCTCGGGCACGAGCGCGGCGATGCGGGCGTTCTCCCAGCCACCCTGCGCCTCGCCGCTGGCCGCGATCGAGCAGAAGAGCCGGAAGGACTCGTCGTTGTCGAGGATTTCCTGGAACAGACTCCTGGCCGAGAGCATCGCCGCCACCTCCGTGCACGCGTTCCCATACAGCACGACATCCGCGAAGAACGAGTCAAATGCCGCGTACGCGAACAGGCAACACGTGAGCGGTCCGGCTGCGCCGAACGCAGGGGCCCCGCGACCCGCCCGCGTAACCGCACCGGCCGGGCCGCGTTGTGCTCCATGACGGCCGTGGCGGGGTCGCCCCCGAGCCCCCACCACGGCCGCAGAATTCTTCGGGCGCGTTACGCCTTCGGGCTGTACCGCGCCCTTGCATCCGAGCGCGAGGTCGGATGCCGCTCGGATCCGGCGAAGCGGCCCGGGCGGGATGCCGGCACGCTGCTCCTAGGCGGCGGCCCCGGCCTGCTCCAGCGCGTCGACCCCGGCGCGCAGCCCGGCCAGTCGCTCCTCCAGCGAGAACCCGGCAGGGGCCAGCGAGAGCGTCGTCACCCCGGCGTCCGCGTAGGCCCGCATCCGCTCGGCGATCCGCTCCACGGGGCCGATCAGGGTGGTGGAGTCGATCAGCTCACGCGGGATCGCCGCCGCGGCCCCCTCCTTGTCCCCGGCCAGGTACTTCTCCTGGACCTCGGCGGCCTCCTTCTCGTAGCCCATGCGCTGGGCGAGCTTGTTGTAGAAGTTCTGCTTGCGGCTGCCCATGCCGCCCACATAGAGCGCGGTGTAGGGGCGGAAGAGGTCGGCGAGTGCGTCGATGTCGTCGCCGACCGCCATCGGGACGGTCGGGCACACGTCGAAGCCCTCCATGGTGCGGCCCGCGGCCTCCCGGCCCGCCCGCAGATGCTGCAGCGTGGTCTCCTCGGCGTGCTCCGGGGAGAAGAAGACCAGCAGCACACCGTTGGCGATCTCGCCGGTCTGCTCCAGGTTCTTGGGGCCGATCGCCGCGATGTAGAGCGGGATCTCCTCGCGCTCCGGGTGGACGGTCAGCTTGATCGGCTTGCCGGGTCCGCCGGGCAGCGGAAGCGTCCAGTGCTGCCCCTCGTAGGACAGCCGCTCCCGGGACATGGCGCGGCGGATGATCTCGACGTACTCGCGGGTGCGGGCCAGCGGCTTGTCGAACTTCACCCCGTACCACCCCTCGGACACCTGCGGGCCCGAGACACCCAGGCCGAGCCGGAAACGGCCGCCGGAGAGCGAGTCGAGCGTGGCGGCCGTCATGGCGGTCATGGCGGGCGCCCGGGCCGGGATCTGGAAGATCCCGGAGGCCACGTCGATCTGCTCGGTGTGGGCCGCCACCCAGGTGAGCACAGTGGCAGCGTCCGAACCGTACGCCTCGGCCGCCCAGCACACGTCGTAGCCGAGCCGGTCGGCCTCCTGTGCGACGGCGAGGTTGTCCGCATCCATCCCGGCACCCCAGTAGCCGAGGTTGATGCCCAGTCGCATCCCCATCCCGCACCCACTTCCCTTACTGATCAGTAATGTCCCTGACCCCCGGACTCTAACGCCTGCCACAACTACGCTCAACGCCCATGGAGCGAAGGCACCTCGGCCGCACTGGCCTGCGCGTATCCCGGATCGGACTGGGCACTCTGGGTTGGGCGCGCGGCGGCGGGAGCGACCGCGCGGAAACCGGCGCGGGACACGAGGCGCACCCGCAGCACGACCAGCACGTACGCAACGCCGCCGACCAGCTCAAGATCTTCTGGGAAGCGGGCGGCACACTCGTGGACACCGCGGACGTGTACGGAGACGGCGAGGCCGAGTACCTCCTTGGACGGCTGATGCAGGACCTGGTGCCGCGCCGCGACCTGGTGATCGCCACCAAGGCGGGCGGCGTGCCCGACCCCGAGCGCCCCTTCGACTGCTCGCGCGGCCACCTCCTCGGTGCGCTGGACGCCTCCCTCGACCGGCTGGGCACCGACCATGTGGACCTGTGGCAGGTGCACGCCTGGGACCCGTACACACCGCTGGAGGAGACACTCCAGGCACTCGACACGGCCGTCGGCAGCGGCCGCGCCCGCTACGCCGGAGTGTGCGACTTCTCCGGCTGGCAGCTCGCCAAGGCGGGCACCTGGCAACGGGCCGCACCCGGAGTACGGCAGCCACTGGCCGCCACCCAGATGGAGTACTCGCTGCTGCAGCGCGGCGTCGAGCGGGAGGTGCTGCCCGCCGCACAGGACCTCGGCATCGGACTGCTGCCCTCCTCGCCCCTGGGGCGCGGCGTGCTGACCGGCAAATACCGGGAGCCCGGCCCGCCGCCGACCGGATCGCGCGGCGCCTCCGAGCGGCTGGCCGCCTTCGTGGAGCCCTATCTGGACGGGACCGCGGCCCGGATCACCGACGCGGTGGCCACCGCGGCCGACGGGCTCGCACTGCCGCCGCTCCAGGTGGCCCTGGCCTGGGTACGCGACCGGCCCGGGGTGGTGGCACCGATCGTCGGCGCACGGACGGCGGAGCAGTTGGCGCAGGCGCTGTCGGTGGAGGGCCTTAGTCTTCCAGACGAGATCCGCGCGGCCCTGGACGACGTCTCGGCCCCCGTGCACCGCTACCCCGACCATGACTGGAGCGAGCTGTGAGCAACGAGAAGGCAGCCGAACTCCTCGCGGCCGTCCGCGCGGTGGAGAGCGGCGAACGCTCCGCCACCTCCTTCTTCAACGAGCCCGCCGCCCGGCCGCCTTCCAGCAGCGGGCCCCGGGCGCAACCGGGCGGCCCGGAGTCCGGAGCCGCCGGCGGCCGTACCGGTGCCCGCGCCGCAGCGGTGCCCCCGCCGGGGCGTACGGAGCGCTCCGGACGGCAGGACGGCCCGGTCACCGTCCCGGAGGGGGTGCGCGCCCTGCTGGCGGAGGGCGGGGCTCCGGAGGGGCTGGCCCAGCGGGTGACCGAGACGCTCGGGGAGGGCGCGGAAAGCGTGCTGCGCGCCGACCCGTGGCAGCTCCTCGCGGTTCCCGGGGTGCTCCCCGAGCAGGCCGACGGCTTCGCCCGGGCACTGCTCGGCGACGAGGCGGGGCCGGGCGACCCGCGGCGAGCGGTGGCGCTGGTGGTCCGACTGCTGGAGCGCGCGGCGCTGCGGGGCGACACGGTGCTGACCCCGGACGCCCTGGGCAGGGGCCTGGCCGGACACGCGGTACCGGACCCGGAGGAGGCCCTACGGCAGGCCGTGGACGCAGGGGCCGTCCTGGTCTTCGAGGACGCACTGGACGCGGGGCCGGTGCCCTCGGCCATGAGCGAGAGCGACGTCGAGGAGGAGGAGCGCCCGGTCACCCTCCTGGTGGGCCTGGACCGGTACGCACTCGCGGAGGAGAGCCTCGCGGACGGGCTCGCCCGCATCGCGGGGACGTTCGGGTCCGCGGAGACGGCGGGCGGCCGGGCGGGGGGTACAGCGGACGCGGCGGACCCCGCGGAAGCGGCGGATGCGGAGGACTCCGCGGAAGCGGCGGACGCGGAGGACCGCGCTCGGGCCGGAGCCGCGGGGACCGACGACGGCTGGGCGGCTGTCGCCGAGAGTGCCCCCACCTCCTCGGCGCGCGAACTGATCCGTGCGGTGGCCGGAAACGGGCTGGTCACCCATACGGGTGGTGAGGCGTCCCGCGCGGAGGTCGCCGCCGTGGTGGTCGCGGCGCGGGCGCTCGGGCTGCGTGCCGCACTCCTCACCCACACGGATGAGGGTCGGGAGCGCATGGCCCGCCTCATCGCCGACCACCCGGCCTCCCGCCCGGACAACCACCCGGACAGCACCCCGGACGGCGACGGTCCGGACGACGGCGGTTCGGACGACGGCGGTCCGGAGAACGGCGCTCCGGACAACGACGCTCCGGCCCCGGACTGCGCCACCGTCGCCGCGGTTCTCGCGGGCACGGAAGGGCCGGAGCGGGACGCGGACGGGGCGCTCCTCGTCGACCTGCTGGCCGTCTGCGACGCGCCGCAGTTGGACGCGGAGACGGCCGCGGCACTGCTGGAGGCCCTGCCGGACGGGTCACGTCTGCTGCTCAGCGGAGACCCGGGCGTGCTGGGCGCCGCAGGCCCCGGAGAGGTGTTCGGGGACCTGCTGGCGGCCCGGTACTGCCCGCACGTCGCCTCCCGCACCCCGGACCCCGGGCCGATCGGCGAGCTGGTCTCGGGCGTCGGCATCGGAGAGCTGAACCAGGTGGCGGCACCCGGCAAGGAGGTGGTGATCGTCCCCGTCGCCGACCCCGGCGAGGCCGTCCACCGGACGGTGCAGCTCGTCAAGGACTCGGTGCCCCGTGCCCTCGGCGTCCCGTCCGCCGAGACCCAGGTGATCACTCCGGGGCACGGCGGCTCCGCGGGCACACGGGCGCTCAACGCCGCCCTCAAGGAGCAGCTCAACCCGGGCCCGGGCCGCTTCGGCGGCTTCGACCCCGGCGACCGGGTCGCCCACTCCCCGGCGCCGGGTCGCACGCGCATCGGCACGGTGGCCTCGGCCGACGCGGACGGCCTGCGGCTGGCCTGCGGGGACCACCGGGTGACGGTCCCACCCGAGCGGGTGCCCGAAACGGTGCGGCACGGCTGGGCCGTGACGGCCCACCAGGCCGCCGGAATCCGCTGGCCCGCCGCCGTCGTGGTGCTGCCCGGCGACGCCACGAAGGCGCTGACCCGGGAGTGGGTCTACACGGCCTTCGGCCGGGGCGAGCGCCATCTCTCGGTCGTGCACGGAGCGGGCGACGCGCTCCCCCGCGCGGTGGCCTCGGCCGCGGCGCGGGAGCGGACGACCCGTTTGCGGACCCTGCTGACCGAGTCCGCCCGCGCCGCCGAGGCGGCGCGGGCGGCGGAGACGGCAGAGACGACAGGAGCGGCGGAGGCGGCCGACGGCTGAGCCGGGGCGGCCACGACGCCGGGGCGGTCCGCCGTGCTGCCCGCGCTACCTGCGGCGGGCGGCGGACACACCGCTGCCTGCGCCGTCACCGTCCTCGTCGTAGCCGTCCTCGTCGAAGCCGTCGTAGCCGTCCTCGGCGTCGTCCTCGCCCTCGCCCTCGCCGCGGGCCTCGAGGACCAGGTCCTCCTCGTCCTCGTCGAAGACGGAGGAGACGTCGAAGCGGCAGACCACGCGCTGCGGGTCCGCCTGGTCGAACGGGGTCGACAGCCACTCACCGGGCTCGGTGGGCTCGTCGACCGCCGTGACCCAGAGGGTGGAGTCGCCCTCCTCCAGGCCGAACTCCTTGTGCCGGGTGGCGATCTCGTCCGGCTCGAACTCGCCGAAGAGCACCCCGAGCGCCGCGTGCACACTGTTGCTCGGTGCCGCGCCCTCGAACCGCTCGTCCTCCGCGGAGTCCGGGTCCAGCTCCGTGATCCGCTCGGCCTGGGCCTGCAGCCGGTGCGGCTCGGAGATGACATAGTCCCGCCGGATCAGGACGCTCAGCGCAGTGGGCACATCGGGTCCGGTGTAGGCCGGCAGGCTCTCGCTGCTGGGGATCTCGAACGGGGTGACCTCGTCATAGACCTCGTACAGCAACTCGTCGTAGGTCTCCCCCGCGGCGGCCAGCGCGTCGAAGGCGGCATAGACGGCGGAGTCGAGTTCGGCGGCGTACTGCTCAGCCGACGACGCGTCCCGCTCACCCGCACCGCCCGCTCCGGCAGGCACCCGGGACTCCCCCGCGCGGCGCTCGACGGCTTCGAGGTGCCGGTCCAGCGCGGCTTTGACCGCTTCGGCGGCGGCGCGTACGTCGGCAGCGGTGGGCTGCGCAGCATCAGACATAGTGCAGACGCTATCGGCAGACGGGGTCCGCACGCACAATAGAGACGATGCCGGAATACGAATTTCGCGATGTGTACGTCCCGCGGGACGTCTCCCGTAAGGCCGCGACCCAACTGCTGACCGACCAGGCGGAGTACGGGCACTGGGAACTGGCCCGTACCCGGCTGTATCCGGACGGCAGCCGCCGGGTACGGCTCCGCCGCCGCATCATCCGCCAGCTTCGCCCGACCTGGTGACGGCCGGTCGCTGGTACCTCGGCAGTCGCGGGTGGCCGCATGGTGCGGGGTGACCGTCGCCGCGAAGCGGAAGAGCCGAGAGAGGAAGTCGGCAAGAGAGCCGAGAGGGAGCGAGCCCGGCGGTGCGGGGCCCGCTCCCTCGGCTTGCCCGGCGCGGCGGCCACGGCTGCGGCGCCGGAGCACCGGCCCGCGCGTCAGGTCGCGGCATGCCGGTCGATCACGGCGCCGGGGTCAGCACTGCGCCCCGATCAGCGCTTGGCGGCGGGCCGGGAGCGCCGGTAGAGCACGTATCCCCCGGCGAGCATGCCCAGGCTGACCGGCGCGGCGATGCCGAGCTGCGAGCCGGCACCGGTGTGCGCGAGCTCCCCGCCGTCTTCCGGGGTGTCGGAGACCTGGGCCACAGCAACGGTCTCCGGCGTGGACGGAGCGTGCACCTCACCGGAGCTTCCCGGCTGGGTGGGCGTCTGCGGAGTGGACGGCTCACCGGGCGTGGTGGGCTGCTCGGGCTCGTCCGGGTTACCGGGCTCATCGGGGTTACCGGGCTCATCGGGGTTCCCCGGCTCGTCCGGGTTACCGGGCTCATCCGGGTTACCGGGCTCGTCCGGGTTCCCCGGCTCATCGGGGTTCCCCGGCTCGTCGGGCTCCTCCGGGGACCCGGGATCGGTGGGCCCCGGGTGCGACGGGTTGGCGCAGCCGTTGCCGTGCGCCGGGTTGAGCGCGCCGACCACGTCCACGGTGTTGCCGCAGACGTTGACCGGCACGTCGACCGGCGCCTGTACGTCGTTGCCCGAGCCCACGCCGGGCGAATCGTGGGCGGTGCCCTGCGCGTGGGCCCCGCTTCCGCCCTGCTGGCTGCCGCCGCCGTTTCCGGTGCCGTTCCCGCAGCTGTTGCCGGACGCCGGGTTGAGCAGCCCGAGGACATTGACGGTGTTGCCGCAGATGTTCACCGTGACGTTCACCGGCGCCTGGGCGGTGTTGCCCGAGAGCACTCCCGGTGAGTTCGCGCTGGCGCCCTGGGCGCCCGAGTCGGCGAACGCGGTCCCCCCGGAGACCGCGAGGAGACCGCCGGCGGCGGCCATGGTGATCAGGCCCTTTCTGGTGCCCTGACGCATGATGTTGGAATCCCCTGCCTAGTGGTGGCTGTTGGTGACCGGCCAGGGGGAGGCGCACCTGTGCACCCTCCCACCCCCCGAGACCCGAGGGCCCCGGAGCGCGTGGCGCGTGCTCCGGGGCCGCTCAGGTGCACGTGCCTCACCGATCGCGTCGGATGAGGCGTGACGTCACTGGTTGACGCAGGTGTTGCCGAAGGCCGGGTTCAGCAGCCCGATCACGGAGATCGTGTTGCCGCAGGCGTTCACCGGCACGTGGACCGGGGCCTGGACGGTGTTGCCGGACACGACGCCGGGGGAGTTCACGGCGGCGCCCTGCGCACCGGAGTCGGCAACGGCCATACCCGCACCAGCCAGCACAAGACCGCTGGTGACAGCCGCGGCGGCGATGACCTTCTTGATCATTATTCCTCCTAGTTGGCAATACGACCCCAGCAGGGGGTCGCACTCCCTGTAACGAGGATGGAGGAATGAGGCTACGAACTGACTAGATCATTCACCCGTCCCGGTTACTTCCGCACAGGCTGCCGATTCCAGGCCCCGCCGCATCCCCCCTTCGGAGGAACACCACCGGGGAGCCGTGCGAGGATCCGGACGTTGATCAGAAAAGCGCCGGTCACAGCAGCCGATCAACGCCACACACCGGCACCCCGGTGGGCGTCACGCCTGATCCAGGAACCGGTCCAGCACCCGGACACCGAACTGGAGCCCGTCGACCGGGACGCGCTCGTCCACCCCGTGGAACATGCCCGCGAAGTCGAGCTCCGGCGGCAGCTTCAGCGGCGCGAAGCCGAAGCAGCGGATCCCCAGGTCGTCGAAGGACTTGGCATCGGTACCGCCCGAGAGCATGTACGGCACGGCGCGCGCGATCGGGTCCTCCGCCCGCAACGAGGACTGCATGGCGTCCACCAGCGCACCGTCGAAGGTCGTCTCCAGCGCCCGGTCGGCGTGCACGTCCTCGCGCCGCACCCGCGGCCCCAGCAGCCGGTCCAGATCGGCCAGGAACTCCTCCTCGTGCCCGGGGAGGAAGCGCCCGTCCACATGCGCGGTCGCCTGCCCGGGAATGACGTTGACCTTGTAGCCGGCCCCGAGCTGGGTGGGCGCGGCGGTGTTCTGCAGCGTCGCACCGATGATCTTTGCGATGCCGCCGAGCCGGGCGAGCGTCTCCTCCATGTCCTCCGGGTCCAGCTCGACGCCGAGCGCGTCGGAGAGCTCGTCCAGGAAGGAGCGGACGGTCTTGGTCACCCGCACCGGGAATTTGTGCCGACCCAGCCGCCCCACGGCCTCGCACAGCTCGGTGATCGCGTTGTCGTCGTTGGTCATGGACCCGTGGCCGGCCGTGCCGTCCACGGTGAGCCGCATCCAGTGCATGCCCTTCTGCGCCGTCTCGACCAGATACAGCCGCAGGTCCTCGTTGACCGTGAAGGAGAATCCGCCGACCTCCCCGATGGCCTCGGTGACTCCCTCGAAGAGGTCGGCGTGGTTGTCGACCAGGTGCCGCGCCCCGTAGACGCCGCCCGCCTCCTCGTCCGCGAGGAAGGCCAGCACGACGTCGCGGGGCGGCTTGCGCCCGGCCCGCATCCGCTCCCGGACCACCGCCAGCGTCATCGCGTCCATGTCCTTCATGTCGACCGCGCCGCGCCCCCACACGCAGCCGTCCGCGATCTCCCCGGAGAAGGGATGCCGCGTCCAGTCGTCGGCATTGGCGGGCACCACGTCGGTGTGCCCGTGGATGAGCAGGGCCGGGCGGGACGGGTCCTCGCCCGTGATCCGCGCCACGGTCGAGGCGCGGCCCGGGCTGGACTCGATGATCTGCGGCTCCAGCCCGACCTCGGCCAGCTTCTCGGCGACGTACTCGGCCGCCGCCCGCTCCCCGGGACCCTCGTTGTTGCCGTAGTTGCTGGTGTCGATCCGGATCAGCTCGCGGCAGAGGTCGACGACCTCGCTCTCGGCGCTAGCGGCACTCGCGGTAGCGGCACTGTCGGCACTCACGCTGCCTCCTCTTCTCGCAGGTAGACCCCCATCCTCCCGCCCGCACCCCGGCGTCCCAAGAGCCGGGTGATCGCAGTCCTCATCGGGTGCTAAGGTTTAACCCGTCGCAAGGCCACTCACCGGCCAGGCGGCACACCCGGTCGGGGTGGCGGAATGGCAGACGCGCTAGCTTGAGGTGCTAGTGCCCTTTACAGGGCGTGGGGGTTCAAGTCCCCCTCCCGACACGTACCATATGCACACGCGGCGGCAGGACGTGACCGAACGGTCACAGCCTGTCGCCGCGAGTCGTATGTGAGGTGGCCGAACGCTTCGCAGATCGGCCGCTTGGCTCCGGGGGTCGGCCGCGAGGAGTCGGCCTTTCATGTCGCCGAGCGTGCGGATCATGGTTTCCAGCTCTGCTTGGGATACAGCGCCCCTGGGTCGGCCCGTGTGAGCAGCGCGCGGTGGACAGCCGGAACCGAACGCGGCGGGGTTCCCAGAGCCTCGCGCCCGAAGGACCGCCCAGCCCGGCCGAGATCAACGCCATGCCCTCAGTGCTCGATCCCGCTCGGCGGCCGGACCCCGGACTGGTGGTGGCGCACCACCTGCTGGGCCGGATTCTCGCGCTCAACGGTGGCAGCCCTCGTGAGGCCGGCCGACCCGGCGAGCCGGGCGAGACCGTCTATTTCGCTCCCGATTCCTTGTCTGGGAGCCGCTGGCGCGGGCCACTCAGCATGGCTCTCGTGGATTCCCTCCGGGGACTCGGTCGGTTCCACGAGGGACTGCGGTGGACCGGATGGCGCGGCGAGGTCTCCGCGCCCAAGAGCAGGCAGGGCCTGTCGTTCTTCCCTCCGCCGTGGTCGGCCGAAGCCCGACGACGTGCTCTCTCCGAGACCAGCCGCCGCGCCGGGGCCATGGCAGAACTTCTGGGTTTGAGCCGCAACTCACACCTTCTGCTCGACGGTGTCGATCCGGGTTCGCCTCGGGGTCGCACGACGTCTCTTCAGCCCGATCGCCGACAGCGGATGAGGATGGCGGCGACGCGACGTCGGCGAAGGCCAGGAAGTATGCGGCCGCGCGCTCGTAGCGGCGGTGGAGACGGTGGCCACCCGGACGGCCAAGCCACCGTCCGCTCCACGGTCCGACGAGGATGGCTCAGCCGCTGGGAGGACTCAATGCTCTTGCAGGCAATGCGGAGGATGAGGTTCCGGGGCCGGATCCATCGGCGCAGGTAGTCGTAGCGAACCCGTTAGGCCCCTCTCTGTCGCGGCCCACGTGGTGACTGCGTCGATCGCGCACCGCGACCAGTGCAGGCCGCTGCGGGCGCCGAACTCGTCCAGGACCAGGCGGCGGAGCTCGCCCCACGCCAGGGCCCGGCTCCACTCGGCGCATCGCCGGTGCGCGGTCGGCCGGAGGGGACGCGGTCGGTTCAACTTCGCCTTGAAGGTCGGGCTCGGGAGGTGCACGTCGATGTTCGGAGTACGGGCCTCGAGAACGGAGCCTGTCAGGCATAGAGGTCTGACGACCCTCCCCCGAAACGGGCCTGAGATCAGGTACTCAGGAGTGAGTAGGACGAACGCATGGCCCGCGTCGGGCCGCTGTTGGGCGGCTCGACGCGGGCCCGAGGGTGAGCGGTGTCGCGACCGGTTACGGCACGGGCGGGATCGGCACGAAGGTCAAGGCTGCCGTGGCCGAGGACGAGGCGTAGCACCCCGATCCCACGAAGGACGCGGTGTAGGTGGGTGCGGTGACCGCGGTGGCGGGAACCGTACGGGTGGGCGGGGCGAGGGTCGCCACGCCGTTGGCGTCGGTGACCGCCGTACCGAGCACGATCGGGCCGACGACCGAGTTGGCCCGGAAGGTCACCGTCATACCGGGGATCCCGGCGTTGGTGGTGGAGTTCTTGAGTGTGGCGCTCATGGTCTGGATCACGAGGGTGCCGTTCAGGCGAACCCGGATCTGTGCGGGTGCGGCGGTCATGGTGGTGGAGACGGTGGTCGAGGTGATGGCCACCGTGCCGGTGGAGGCCGTGAAGCAGGCCGCGCCGTTGTAGTGGGCGGTGATGGTGCCGGAGGTCAGCGATGTGCTGGAGAAGCACGCCTTACCGGTGGCGTCCAGTGCCACGGTCACGTTCACTCCGCCGGGTCCGGTGAAGGTCACGGTGCCGGTTGGCGTGCCCGAGCCAGGTGCGTTCGTGGTCACCGTCGCGCACACCGTCACCGACTGGCCGCACACCGACGGATTCGGCGACGCGGTCACCGCTGTGGTGGTAGCGGCCGGGTTGACCGTGACCGTGGCAGTACCAGTCGACGGATTGAAGCACGCCGCCCCGTTGTACTGGGCGGTGACAGTGCCGGAGGCCAGGGACCCAGTGGCCAGACACGCCTTGCCCGACGCATCCAGTGCCACAGTCTGATTGAGCCCACCAGGCCCGGTGAAGGTCACCGTCCCGGTCGGCGTGCCCGAACCAGGAGCGTCCGTCGACACCGTCGCGCACACCGTCACCGACTGGCCGCACACCGACGGATTCGGCGACGCGGTCACCGCTGTGGTGGTAGCGGCCGGGTTGACCGTGACCGT